>DASTVQ010000096.1:0-8852 GCA_035759015.1 Kribbella sp. | reverse complement strand
TCCGGTGGGTTCCCCCACCAGATGGCGGGTTCTGCACCCGCATGAGGCTGGCTAACCCACAATCTGGTGGGGGAACCCATCAGATGGCGACCGACGGGGCTGGGGCTAGCGGGTTGCGAGCCAGCTGTGCCAGGCGTCGAGGCCGTCGCCGCGGGTCGCGGAGATGGGGAGCAGTCCGACGTCCGGCTGCAGCCGCCGGATCAGGTCCAGACACAGGTCGACGTCGAAGTCGACGTACGGAAGCAGGTCGATCTTGTTCAGCAGGACGAGGTCGGCGGTGCGGAACATGTACGGGTACTTCGCCGGTTTGTCCGCGCCCTCGGTGACCGAGATGATCACCACCCGGGCCGACTCGCCGAGGTCGAACAGGGCCGGGCAGACCAGGTTGCCGACGTTCTCGACGAAGACCAGCGAACCGTCGGGCGGGGCGAGCTCGAGCAGGCCGCGGTCGAGCATCTCCGCGTCCAGGTGACAGCCGGCGCCGGTGTTGATCTGCACCACCCTGCTGCCGGTCGACCGGATCCGCTCGGCGTCCAGCCAGGTCTCCTGGTCGCCCTCGATGACAAGGGTCTCGCGGTGACCGGCGAGGTCGCGGACGGTGCGCTCCAGCAGGGTCGTCTTGCCGGAGCCCGGTGAGCTCATCAGGTTGATCGCGGTGACCGCGTGCTCGGTCAGCCGGTGCCGGTTCGCCGCCGCGAGCAGGTCGTTCTTCGCCAGGATGTCCTGCTCCAGCAGCACAGTCCTGGTCCCGCGCTCGTGCGGATGATCGCGGTCGTGGGGGTGCTCGTGGTCGTGCGTGTGGACCGGTTCCGGGCCGTCGACCAGGCTGATCCGGGTGGCGGCGTCGTCGGAACAGCCGCAGGTGCTGCACATGTCAACGCACCTCCACCGAGACGATCCGCAGCTCGCGGCCGGCCAGGATGTCGAGATCGGCACTGCCGCAGTCGCACAGCATGATCGGATCGTCGAGCGCGAACTCCCGCCGGCAGTCCCGACAGTACGCCCGCCCCGGCGGCTCGTCGATGTCCAGCCGGGCGCCCGCCAGGCCGGTGCCGTCGGCCACGATCCCGAAGCAGAACCGGATCGAGTCCGTCACCACCCCGGACAACCGGCCGATCTCCAGCCGGACGGCCGCGACCGGTCCGTCGCCGATCTTCTCGACGATCGCATCGACAATGCTCTCCGTGATGGCGAGCTCGTGCATGCCCTCGACGGTAGGTGCGGCCGTCCGACTCCGGCAAGGCCGGAAACCTTCGAGCGCGCTGTCCGTCCCCATCGAGATCACCAGTAGACGCAACTTCCGCGGCGGGGGCTGTATCGAGGTTCTCGAGAGTACCTTTCGGAAAGGAACTTCCTGATGAGTCTGCAACGAGCCTCCGCCGCAGCGGCTTCCGCCGTACTGCTGGCCGGCCTCGCGACGGTGCCGGCCGGCACCGCGACCGCGGCGGCCGCCGCGGCCTGTCAGATGACCGTGGGATCCATCACGAGTGCCGGCGACATCGGCTACTCGAACGTCACCGCCTCGGCGCCGCCGACGGCCAAGCAGGGGACCGGACCGCATCTGTTCAGCCCGGGGATCGCGAAGGCGAGCTCGACCTGGACCGAGTCGCTCGATGTGCCCGCGGGGAGTACGACGAGCGGCCGCGTCGTACTGAACGACACGTTGTACTCGGCGTACTACTCCGACATGTCCGGGATCCCGCCGACCGGGCTCAAGAAGGTGGGTTCCGGCTGGACCTCCTTCACCGTGGTCGAGGAGTCGTCCTGGCAGCCGGGGCCGGGTTATCCGGGGGCCGGCGCGCGGTACGGCCTGAAGGGCGGGAGCGGCGACCTCTATCGCTGGGTGCTGGACAGCAAGGGCGTCTGGCACAGCCAGGTCGCGGGCGGGTTCGCCGCGGTCAAGACGATGGCGCTGATCAGTGAGACCAAGACCTATGACACCTTCCTGGCGAACACCCGCGGTGGTGCGCTCTACACCATCCGCATCCCGCGCACCTCGCCGATGAAGCCGATCGTGAAGCAGGTCCGCACCTCCACCTGGCAGACCTTCGAGTTCCTGGTCGCCGAACGCTGCGGCAGCCAGAGCACCCTCCTGACCGCGATCGACACGGACACCGGCTCGGCGTACCTCTACGCCGTTGGCCACACCAACGGAACCGCGACCGTCATCAAGGGCCTCGGCCGACTCCCCGGCACCTACAAAGACCCCGTCTACTACCTCAACACCGCCGAGGGGAACCCGCCCCTCAACGGCGACTGAGCTCATCGCCGCCGGTTGCGGCTTTGATGCAACGAGCCCCGGTGACCGCACGGTCACCGGGGCTCGTGGTGCTGCGGGTCAGAAGTCTCCGCCGAAGTCGCCGCCGCCCATGTCGCCGCCGCCGAAGTCCCAGCCGCCGGAGTCGCCGCCGCCGGAGTCGCCCATGTTGAAGTCACCGCCGCCGTCCCCGCCCCCGTCGCCGCCGTCCGCCATACCGGCGTCGTAGCCGGCCGCGTAGTCGCCGTAGCCGCCGCCGGCGAACATGCCGCCGAGCATCGTGCCGAGGAACATGCCGGTCATCACGCCGCCGAGCCCGCCGAACATGCCCTGCGCGTACGGCGAGTAGGCCGGGCCGGCCTCCCAGTACGGCACCCGCTGCGGGCCGACCATCACCTTGCGGACGTCCGGCTCGGCGCCGGCGCGAACCCGCTCGGCGTCGGCCGCACAGGCCGGTACCTCACGCGGCGCGCCACCGGGCGGCGCCCACATCACGTCGGCCACGGACGGGCCGTGCTGCGGGTTGAAGAAGCAGGACGGGCGACGCTGCGGCAGCGGCTCACCGGCAACCCGGGCGCGCACACAGGTCGCGGCGTACCGGCCGTCCTCGAGGATCTCGATCACGTGCTTGATCTGATCGGCCTGGGTGACCTGGCCGACCGCCTGCTTGGCGGACTCGTAGGAGTCCAGCGCGCGCTGGTAGTCCTGCCGTGCCCCATCGCCGAGGTCCTTGCCGACCATTTCCAGGTCGAGGTCCTGCAGCTCCTCGCCGAACCGGGTGATGTCCTCGTCGGCGGTGCGCTTCACCGACTCGAGTTCGGCGGCGGTGATCTCGTGCTGCTTGCGGGACTGCAGCTGGGTCCGACGGTACGAGCGATACGCCAGCACCGCGATCACCACGATGGCGATGATCAGGATGAAGTCCATGTCGGGCCTCTCTCAATGGCTTTACGGAGAGCCTATCCAACTCCGCAAGGCGGTCTCGCCACGCAGGGTGACGCAATACCGGGAAAGCGGTCACCGAACGCGCATAATCGTGAGCGCCGCCCAGCGATCCGTCGTATCCCCGCCGGAAGGCTGTTCCATGGGAAAGACCTCCCGACTCCTCACCCTCGCGGCGACGGGCCTCACCCTGGTCCTCCCCGCCCCGGCGCCGCAGACGCCTCCGACGCCACAGTCGCCTCCGACGCAGCCGTCGTACCAGGAACTCGCGCTCGACGGACCGTCGATCCAGGCCGGGACCAAGCCCTTCTCCATGGTGGGAATCACCTGGCCGGAAGGTACGCAGCCGGTGTCGGCGAAGGTCCGCGTCCAGCGGGACGGCAGCTGGACCGATTGGCAACCACTCCAGGTCGAGGACGACCACGGCCCCGATCCGTCAACTCCGGAAGGAATCGAGCGCGCCGGCACCGACCCACTGTGGGTCGGCGACGCGACCGGTGTGCAGGCCAGCGCCGTGACCAGCAGCGGTACGACGGTCAGCGGCGCCAAGGTGATCCTGATCCAGCCCGGTGTACTCGCCGCCGACGCCGACGTGCCCCAGGCGTCCGGTGTGATCCAGCCCGAGACGAGCAGAGCGCCGTACCCGATGCCAACCATGGTGAGCCGCAGGCGGTGGGGCGCCGACGAGCGGCTGCGCAGTCACAACGGGGCGGCGTGCGCGCGACCGAAGTACACGACCACTGTGGAGGCCGCGTTCGTCCACCACACGGCTGACCGCAACGACTACACGCGCGCGCAGGTGCCGGCGATGGTGCGCGCGATGTACACGTACCACGTGAAGAGCCGCGGCTGGTGCGACCTCGGCTACAACTTCTTGGTCGACCGGTTCGGCCGCGCCTTCGAAGGCCGGTACGGCGGTGCGCAGTTGCCGGTGCTTGGTGCGCACACCGCGTCGTACAACGCGAACTCGTTCGGTGTCGCGCTGATCGGCAACTTCGAGAACGCCGCGCCGCCGCAGGCGATGCTGGAGACGACGGCCCGGGTGATCGCCTGGAAGCTGGATGCGAATTATCGGTCGCCGTTGGCGACGATCGTGCTCGACGGCAGCCGGCTGCACACCGTCTCCGGGCACCGCGACACCAAGGCGACCGCGTGCCCGGGCAAGCAGCTGTACGCCAAACTCGGTTGGCTGAAGCAACGAATCAACACACTGATCGGAGGCAGCGTCTCCACCCCGATCTACCGGTACGCACGCAGCATCGGCTTCCGGTACGTCGGGCAGCCGTTCTGGGGTGAACATCGGACCAGGACCGGCTGGGCGACGTACTTCGCCACCAGCGACGTCTTCGACTCCGTTGCCGCCGGCACCCATTCCACCGTCGGTGTGTTCCGGACGCGCTATCGGCGGCTCGGTGCCGGCAGCGCGCGCCTGGGGCTACCGGTCACCGACCGGTACGCGGTGAAGGGCGGCCTGAAGCAGAAGTTCCAGCGCGGCTGGCTCATCTACAGCCAGCCCCAGGGCAAGGTCTACGTCCAGTACGGGAGAGCGTCATGAAGAAGCGTGCGATCGCCGCCGTCGTCCTGTCCTCCGCCCTGATCAGCGCGAGTGCACAGGCGAGCCCGGTCGAGCCGAAGGCCACGGCTCCCGACACGACCATCAGCGGCCGGGGATTCGGGCACGGCCGCGGGATGTCGCAGTACGGCGCCCAGGGCGCGGCCATCGCCGGGAAGTCGGTCCGGCAGATCCTCGACTTCTATTATCCCGGCACCGCGACCGGCAAGGCGACCGGCAGCATCCGCGTCCGGATCAGCGCGGACACCACCGACGGCGTCCGGGTCGGCGCGGTCGATCACCTCGGTGTCCGCGACCTGGCCACCGGCAAGGTCTACACGTTGCCCAAGGCATCGACCAGGAACCAGTGGTCGATCGATCCGTACGGCGACCACGGCACCAAGGTCAGCTCGTTCGACGCGAAGACCCGGAAGTGGACGCTGTGGAAGACGTTCACCGGCATGACGCAGTTCGAGGGCGTGGCCGTGACCGGGCTGATCCTGCCGACTGGTGCGGTACGGCGGTATCGCGGCGCACTCCGGGCGATCGACCTCTCCGGAGCTCACCTGGACACGGTGAACGTCGTGTCGCTCGAGTACTACCTGCGGGGCGTCGTACCGCGAGAAGCCTTGTCCACTTGGCGTCCGGCCGCGCTACAGGCGCAAGCTGTTGCCGCGCGCACCTATTCGGTGTTCCATCGGAGCCGGGCCGCGCGGAAGGCGTACGACCTGTGCGACACGACGTCGTGTCAGGTGTACGGCGGGTACGACTCGGAGAAGGCGTCGACGAACACCGCCGTCGCGGCCACCGCGGGACAGATCAGGTTGTACCAGGGGAAGCCGATCATCGCCGAGTTCTCCTCGTCGAACGGCGGGGCGACAGCGGCCGGCGAGGTGCCGTACCAGGTGCTGAAGGCGGACGGCTGGGATGCGTACCCGGACAGCGGGAACCCGAACGTCACCTGGACGGTGACGCGGCCGGCGGCGGAGGTGCAGGCGGTCTTCGACGTGGGGTCGATCCGGAGCCTGCGGGTGCTGAAGCGAACCGGGGTCGGCCCGTCCGGCGGCCGGGCCCTCACCGTGGAGGCGGTCGGGTCGAAGGGGCGGCGGGTGCTGACCGCCGATCAGGTGCGGATCCGGCTGCATCTGCGGTCGGGCTGGATCGCGTTCCCGGTCAGCCCCCTTGATATGCCAAGTGCTCTCGTCGACGACGCTGGTCGCTGAGCCATTGACGCCGCATCGCTGGGCCGGTTAGAACGTGACATCGATGTCAATCACCACCGCCCAGGAGGATCACAGTCGATGCGCAGAAAAATTGGTATATCAACCCGGCTTGCGGCCGGAGTGCTCGCGGTCGCCGTCCTCGGGTCGCTGACCATGACCACGGCCGACGCCGGGACGAATCCGGCGGCTCGTGCGCAGGCGTCGTACGACGCGATCAACAAGTACTTCGACGCGGGCAACGGACTGTTGCTCGAGGAGTACCCGAACACGCAGACCAACCCGTACTCGTACGTCTGGCCGTACTCGCAGGCCGCCATCGCGGCCGAGGACCTGGCCGGTGTGCCGGGTGCCGGCCAGCAGGCGTCCGACGAGGCCGACCGGCGGATCGCGGCGTACGAACCGTACTGGAACGCCGGTACGACGCCGACCGGCTACGACTCGTACGTCCGGCCGCCGCTGGGGCAGGGCGGGGACAAGTTCTACGACGACAACGAGTGGATCGGACTGAACCTGATCCAGCGATACAAGCGGACTGGTGACCGCGCTGCGCTGGCTCGGGCCAAGGACATCTTCACGCTCGTCGTGCACGGGTGGGACACGGATCCGTCGCACCCGTGTGCCGGTGGCGTGTACTGGACCCAGGCGCCGTGGAGCCAGGACCGCAACACGGTGTCGAACGGGCCGGGCGCCGAGCTCGGTGCGCATCTGTACCTGCTCACGCGGGACAGGTCGTATCTGACGTGGGCTCAGAAGATGTACAAGTGGGCGCAGGACTGCATGCTGGCGCCGAACGGCTTGTACTGGGACCACATCGACCTGGCCGGCAACGTCGAGAAGACCCAGTGGAGCTACAACCAGGGCGTGATGCTCGGTGCGGGTGTGCTGCTCTTCAAGGCCACCGGTAACCGGCAGTACCTTGCGGACGCCAAGTCCGTCGCGTCGGCGTCGCTGGCGTTCTACAGCACGCAGGAGATGCTGGCCAAGCAGGGTGCGGCCTTCAACTCGATCTGGTTCAAGAACCTGCTGATCCTCGACTCGGTCGCCCCGGACGCGCGCTACCGCAGGGCCATGCAGGCATACGCCGACTACAACTGGAACACGACCCGCGACCCGGCCACGAACCTCTACCACTTCAGGGACGGCTCGGTCGAACTCCTCCAGCAAGCCGGCATCACCCAGGTCCACGCCCTCCTGGCCTGGCCCCGCTCCAAGTACGGCCTCCTGGCCTGAACCGTCCGGGTCGGTCAACCCGGCATCTCCGGGAATGCACCGCGCCGCCCGTCCCGCAGGGGGCGGGCGGCGCGGTTGTTGTTCGTCAGGCAGCTGCGGTTGCTGTCTTGATCTCCACCGGAGTGATGGGGGTCCCGTCGGTGGGACCGTTCTGCGGGGTGACGCCGGTCCGGGCAACCTTGTCGATCAGCTTCAGGCCGGCCTCGTCGACGGTCCCGAAGGCCGTGTACTGCGGCCCGAGTCCGGACGCATCGCCGTACACGATGAAGAACTGGCTGCCGTTGGTGTTGGCCCCCGAGTTCGCCATCGCGAGCACACCGCGGCCGTACTTCAGCGTCGGGTAGACCTCGTCCGCGAAGCTGTAGCCCGGACCGCCCCTACCCGTGCCGGTCGGGTCGCCGCACTGCAGGACCTGGAGGCCTTCGCCGACGGTGAGCCGGTGGCACTTGGTGTTGTCGAAGAACTTCTGCCCGACCAGGCTGAGGAAGTTCTTCACCGTGCACGGCGCCACGGCGCTGTTCAGCGTCAGCTGCAGGTCGCCGATCGACGTGTTCAGGCTGACCTTCGACGTACCCGACGCCTTGGTCTTGCCGTTGGCCGGCGGGTTCACCGGCTTGCCGGCCGGCTCGGTGCTCTTCTTGTATGCGCAGCTGACCTGGGCCGGCAGCGGCGTCGGCCGCTTCAGCGGCGCCGCCAGCGCCGTCGGGATGTTCGTCGCCTTGTTGTCCGGGCCGGCCGACGAGGGCAGCTCGGTCGGCGCGGCCGCCGGGCTGTCGTTCTTGCCGCCGGTCCCGACCACCACGAAGACCCCCACCACGACCACTACGACCGCGGCAATCGCCGTGATGGTGATTCCCAGGTTCCGCCGCTGCCGTCGCCGCTCAGCTTCACGCTCCGCCTGCCGCTTGGCCTTGCGCTGCGCCAGCTGCTGCTGATGGGTCTTCTTGGACATGCAGTACCCTCCTCACCGAGATGCCTGCAGGGAACCTACAGCGTCAACCTGAGAACTGTCTGTCAATCCGCCACCGGCGAGCACGATCACCCGGTCCTCCCCGGTCAGCGTGAGCGGTGCGTCCTTCGGCGGGTTCAGGACGATGCCGTACGCCGGGGCCCGGTGGAAGCGCTCGTGACCGCGGTAGCCGATCGCCGTCTCGCCGCGGCGGCGGGCGGCCTCGGCCAAGGTGGCGAAGTCGGCCTGCCTGTCCGGGAGCAGGTAGTCGCCGGCCGGGTTCGGGTAGATCTCCGCGCCGTCGGGGCTCAACAGCGGGGTGATCTCGACCCGGCAGCGCGGGGGAACTTCAGGCTGGTCGCCGCTCAAGCGCGGCGTCGGCACCAGAGGGAGTGCCAGTCGACGCCGTCGTCCCCGATCGAAGGTCGAGCCATTGCGCAGGTCCGGAGGCGGTGACGGCCTCGCGCTGTTGGTCAGCTGGTTGGTCGTCGCGGAGTCTGTGCGGCGGCTCGGATGATTGCTCGTCGTACGGGGCAAGTGGTTCATCGCGGTCGGAGGTTTGGTTCTCATTGGTCAAAGGCTGGTCAGGTGGGGTGGAGGGTTCGCCCCAGATGGCGAGGTTTGCTGCCTCGCGGAGTGGCAGGTTCGCGATGGGTTCGGTGTTCTGGTCGTTGGCGGCGAGCAGTCGTTGAAGAGTTT
>DASTVQ010000095.1:0-25418 GCA_035759015.1 Kribbella sp. | reverse complement strand
GGCGTCGGAGATGGTTCCGGCGCCGATGATGCCCACCCCGACAGCGCTCATGCGGCGTCACCGCTGGTCAGGTGCGCGAAGCTGGCGGCCACGGCGTCGAAGATCTCGCCGGTGTAGTCGTCCAGCTCGACCACGCGCAGTGCGTCCGGCGCGGCGGCGAGGATGTCGTTGACCGCGATGACGCCGTCGCCGACCGCGACCTGGGCCTTGTTGTCCAGTGTCCCGTCGCCGTCCTTGACGTGCAGGGCCTTCACCCGATCGCCCAGGCGGCCGAGCAGGGCCGGGACGTCGGCGCCACCGACCTGCGCCCAATAGGTGTCGACCTCGAGGACGACCTCGGGGGAGAGGTGGTCGGCGAGGATCTCCAGGCCGTGCCGGCCGTCGATCACCGAGACCAGCTCGAAGTGGTGGTTGTGGTAACCGACGGTGATGCCGTGGTCGGCGGCCTCCACGGCGACCTTGTTCAGGGCTTCTGCCGTCGCCTGGATGTCGTCGGCGGTCTGCCAGCGGGCGACGTCGACGTGCGGGTCGATGACGGTGGTGATGCCGAGCTGCTTGGCCGCCTCGAAGATCGGGCCGGTCTCCTCACGGAGCAGGGCGGCGTGCGTGGTCGGCGCGGCCAGGCCGTACTTGGGCAGCGCCTCCGCCAGCTGGGGAGCGAGGCCGACCAGGCCGAACGGCTCGACCAGCCGGTAGCCGATCTCGGCGATCCGGGCCATCGTGGCGTCGAAGTCCTCCTCCAGCTTGTACCGAACCGTGTAGAGCTGGAGGGACAGGTTTTCCACCGCGACCATCTTTTCTCCTCGTCATCGGAATCACCGCGAGCCACCGGGCGGCGCTCCGGAGTAGACTTCCGAACCGGTTAAGTAACTCGCGGAGCGTATCCCACACTGCTGACAGGACGCCACCCTCCGACCAGCAACCGGGCGGCTTCCGGACCGCTCCCGCGAGAGCGTTCCGGCGCGGCCGCCGGGGTCGCGGCAAACGCTTACCGTCAGTCGGATCGCCCGTCAGAAGGGTTGCCGCCATCGGTCCGAAGTCGCCCCACGTGGTTGTCGTCATCGGTCCGAAGTTGCCCTCACGCGGCTGGTTCGTCGGTCCGTGTGCGCCAGGCGCCGAACGGTGTATGTGTCGGCGATCGCCGTTTCGGAGGCGATGGCGGGTTGTAACGCGGGCAGCTGTGCCACACGGTGCTATCGGGTGTGGGGGCGCCGGGCGGGGCGCGCTAGCCGACGGCGGTGACGGTCACCGGGACGCCGTTGAGGGCGGCTGTGCCGGACACTGTATCGGCCGAGGCGGGGTCGGTGACGTCGTTGATGCTGACGCCGGGGACCTTGCCGGCGACGGACAGGAGTACGCCCTCTCGGTTGTGTCCGAAGCCGTGCGGGAGGCTGACGACGCCCGGCATCATGTCCTCGCTGGCGGCGACCTCGACGTCGACCGACCCCGAGGCCGAGGTCAGTCGGATCAGCTGGCCGTGGGTCAGTGATCTCTTCGCCAGGTCGTCCGGGTTCATCAGCAACCAGTGCCGGGGTTTGCCCTTCACCAAGCGGGGGGAGTTGTGCATCCACGAGTTGTTGCTGCGAAGGTGCCGCCGGCCGATCAGCAGCAGGTCGTCGACGCTGACATCCCTGTCCAGCAGGGCTTCGCGGACCCGATCGAGGTCGGCCATGAGCAACTGCGGGGCGAGGTCGATCCGCTTGGACCGGGTGCGCAAGGCGCCGGGCAGGCAGGGCTGGAGCGGCCCGAGATCGATGCCGCCGGGGGACTTGCGCAGCTTTCGCAGGGACAGCCGGTACGGCCCGATCCGCAGGCCCAGGTCCACGATGCGCCGCGGGCTGAGCCGCAGCGTCAGCAAGGCAGGAGCCTGGCGGCGCAGCTCCCTGACCCAAGCCCTGCGCCCTCTGCCGCCCGTACGTCGTCCGGCCGGCGAACCGCTCGCCGCGGGGCCGCCGTCGGTCGTACGGGGGCCTGCTCCGCGGCGGCCCGAGGTGTGGCGCGCGTAGGCGAGGCCGAGTCCGCGGAAGATCTCCCAGTCGTGCCGCGCGTGCTCAGGGCGAGGGAGGACCGCTTCGTTCCACCGAGCGGTGTTGCGGACGGCCAGCTGGTGGAACGCCAGGTCGTAGTGGTCGCGCTCGAGCGGTGGCGTCGGCGGCAGGATGACATCCGCATGCCTGGTCGTCTCGTTCACGTAGAAGTCGACTGCCACCATGAAGTCGAGAGTGCGGAGCGCTTCGTCCAGCCGACGTCCGTTGGGCGTCGAGAGCACGGGGTTGCCGGCGATCGTCAGCATCGCCCGGATCTGGCCGTCGCCGGGCGTGAGAATCTCCTCAGCGATGGTCGAGGCGGGCAGTTCGCCGCCGAACTCGGGCAGGCCGCGGACCCGGCTCGTCCACGCGCCGACGTGCCCGCGCCCGATGCCGCGCAAGGTGTCCACGGCCGGGCGCGGGATCATCGTGCCTCCCGGCCGGTCGAGATTGCCCGTGATGATGTTGAGCACCTGCACGGACCACTGGCAGATCGCGCCGAACTGCTGTGTCGAGACGCCCACCCGGCCGTAGCAGGCCGCGCGGTCCGCCGTCGCGAACTCCCGCGCGATCCGCCGGATCGTCTCCGCGTCGATCGCGGTCACCGCCGCGGCCCGCTCCGGCGTCCAGTCGGCAACGACCGCTCGCACGGTGTCGAGCCCGTCGACGTACGGCGCCGGGCGAGCCGACCCGTCGGCGATCACCTGATGGATGAGTGCGAGCAGGAACGCCGCGTCGGTGCCGGGCCGGATGAAGTGGTGCTCGTCCGCGACAGCGGCGGTCTCGGTGCGGCGCGGATCGATCACGACCACCCGGCCGCCGCGCGCCCTGACCTCCCGAAGGCGCCGACCGAACCCCGGGGCGGTCATCATGCTCCCGTTGGAGGCCAGCGGATTCGCCCCCAGCATCAAGAGGTACGAGGTCCTGTCGATATCCGCCACCGGCACCATCAGCTGATGCCCGTAGAGCAGGTGCGACGCCAGCATGTGCGGCAGCTGGTCGAGAGAGGTCGCGCTGAACCGGTTTCGGGTCCGCAGCAGGCGGATGAAGGGCGGCAGGTGCGTCATCGCCCCGAGGCTGTGCACGTTCGGGTTGCCGAGGTAGACGCCGACCGCATTGTTGCCATACGCAACCTGTAGGTCGGCCAGTCGCGACGCCACCAGCTCGTACGCCGCCGCCCAGGACAGCTCCTGCCAGCCGTCGGCGGTGCGCCGGACCGGCACGGTCAGCCGATCCGGGTCGTCCTGCAGATCGCGAAGCGCGACCGCCTTGGGACAGATGTGCCCGCGCGAGAGCGGATCGGACTCGTCGCCGCGAACGTCCGTCACCCGGCCGTCCTCGACCGTCACCAGGACGCCGCAGATGGCCTCGCAGAGGTTGCAGGCGGTCCGTCGTACGGTGGCGGTCATGCAGACCAAGCTACCCCCGGGTAGGGGGTGGTCCGCCGAATCGCCCGTCGGTCCTGTCGGATCCGGTCACCTGCCGATCGTCATACGGTCGTCATCAGCAACCGGACAGGAGCAAGTAGCCATGAAGTACATGATGTTCGTCGTCGTCGACCCTGCCGCCGCGGCCGAGGCCGAGCCGTCGGAGGAGGAGCTGACCGTGGAGGAGTGGCTGGCCGACGTGGACCGTCGGGGGAAGCGCATCACCGGTGACGCCCTGCGTCCTGTCAGCGACGCCACCACCGTGCGAGTCAGCCGCGGTGAGCTCATCGTCACCGACGGGCCCTTCACCGAGTCGAAGGAGTGGATCGCGGGGTTCGACATCCTGGAGTGCGACGACCTCGACGAGGCCATCGCGATCGCGGCGAAGCACCCGCAGGCCAACGGCGGCAAGCTCGAGCTGCGCCCGTTCTGGACCGACGAGGACTGACCATGCACCCGCACCGCGCCACGGCCGAGGCGATCACCTCGGCCGTGGCAGCGGAACGGACCGCCATGGTCGCGAGCCTCATCCGGCTCACCGGCGACTGGGACCTGGCCGAGGACTGTGTCCAGGACGCGGTCGAGAGGGCCCTCCTGCGCTGGCCACGCGACGGCATGCCACGATCGCCGGCGGCGTGGCTGACGGCCGTGGCGAGGAACCGTGCCCTCGATGTCCTGCGTCGCCGTCGGACGGAGCGGGCCAAGCTCCAGGAGCTCGCGATCAGGGATGAGATCGGTCCAGGTCGAGCCGGCCCGACGGACCCGCTGTCCGACGACCGGCTGCGGTTGATCTTCACCTGCTGCCACCCGGCCCTGGCGATCGAGAGCAGGGTTGCCCTCACTCTGAAGACCGTCGCCGGCCTCAGCACGGCACAGATCGCGCGCGCGTTCCTGGTGTCCGAGCCTGCCCTCTCCCAGCGGCTGCTGCGGACCAAACGCAAGATCGCCAACGCGGCGATTCCCTATCGGGTCCCCCCTGAGGATCTGCTCGCCCAGCGCACCAGTGGCGTGCTCGCCGTCCTCTATCTGATCTTCAACGAGGGCTACGCCCAGCCCGAGGACCACCTGATCGTCGAAGCGCGGCGACTCACCAAGCTGCTGGTCGACCTGATGCCTGACGAGGACGAGGCGCGAGCACTGCTGGCACTGGTCACTCTGCAGCTGGCCCGGCGTTCGACCCGCTTCGACGTACGGGGCGACCTCGTGCCGATGGAGGAGCAGGATCGCAGCCGCTGGGATGCGGCCCTGATCGAGCAGGGCCTGTGGCACCTGCGCCGAGCGGCAGGCCCCGGGCGCCCGCCGGGACCGTACCGGTTGCAGGCCGAGATCGCTGCCTGCCACGCGACCGCGGAGACTGCGGAAGCCACCGCCTGGGGCGCCATCGTCACTCTCTACGACGCCCTGCTCGCCGCCCAACCCTCACCGGTGATCGCCTTGAACCGGGCCATCGCCGTCGGGTTCCGCGACGGCCAGGAGGCGGGCCTGGCGGAGCTTGACGCTCTGGACGGCGCGGCACTGGCCGGCTACTACCTGCTGCCTGCGGCTCGTGCGGACTTCCTGCGCCGCCTCGGCCGCACAGACGAGGCGCAGCGCGCCTACGTGGCGGCGCTCGACCTGGCTCCTGCCGGCCGGCCCGAGTGGCGGCTGCTGCAGCGGCGCCTCACCGGCGTCGGCGATCCACCGAGTGCAAGCTGAACGTGACAGGCTGTCCTTCTTCGCGATGCGCCCCCGCGCGATCAGTCGAACCTGGCTTCGTCCAGGCGGCCCAGGATGGCGTCCACCGTCTCGTTCGGTGTCAGGTCGGAGTTGTCCAGCCAGAGGCCTCGGCGCGGCGTGAAGGCATGGAGCTCGTAGTCCAGCTCGTCCGCCGAGAACTGCCCATGACTGCCACCGAGCCGATACTCGATCACCTCCGGCCGCGGTGTCAGGACGACCAGGTAGCGCGGCCTGGTCTCGATACCGTCGAGGAACTCGCGGAGCAGCTCGCCGATCACCACGTCCTGCAGGACGACGGTGAAGCCTGCCTGGGCGTAGCCATCAGCCGCCTGGCAGGCGAGGCGATAACGCAGCCTCAGCTGTTTCTGCGCCTCGGCACCCATCTCCGCCGACGAGGAGGCCTGGCCTCTGACGATCATCCGGCGGAATACCTCGCCGCGTACGTGCACGCCGTACTGGAAGCGTTCCGCCAGGAGTTGGGACACGGTGGACTTTCCGGCCGCCATGATCCCGCTGACCACGATCACCCCCTCGCTGTCCATGAGAGGGATGGTGCCACGGACCACAAGGTCTTGGTGAGCCCTGGTCAGCGATTGTCCAAGCTCTTGCGATGCAGGAGCCTGGACGTCACCACACCGCGGGAGACACGTCGTGACGGAACGCGACATGTCTGTTGACGACCCGTACATCGCAGACAGGTCGAAGCCCCTGGCCGGTCGGAGCTGGTTCGGCCTGACCGGGCTTGCGATGGCGGTCGGCGTCGTACTGGCTGCTCGTCGGGCGACTGGCAGCTCCACGCCGCGACGCCTTTGCTCGGATGGCTGGCTTTCGGACCGCGGGCGAGAACGGGCCTCGCCTTCGGGCTGACCGCGCTCGACCGGCTGATGGCCCGCAGGACCGCTTCCGTAGTCTGTCCGGGTGCTGATCACCTCTCGGTCGTACGTCGAGTACGAAGCGATGTTCGCCTTGTCCGACCTGCCGGTGTCGGTCCTGGACTGCTGTGCCGGCGGCTCGGGATTCGCCGCCGAGGCCGCCGCGCGGGGTGTCGACGCCGTCGCCGTGGATCCGGCGTACGGGCTGCCCGCCGCGGAGCTGGTCGACGCCGTACGGCGAAGCCTGCCGGCGACGGCCGGCATCGTCGACGGGCACGCGGAAAATTTCGTCTGGCACTGGTACGGAGATCCTGAGCGCAAGCATCGGTTCCGCGTCGAGGCGGCCGAGCGTTTTCTGCAGGACCTGGCCGCGACACCCCAGCGCTACGTCGCCGGCAGTCTGCCCGACCTGCCGTTCGAGGACGACCGTTTCGAGCTGGTGCTGTGCTCCCATCTGTTGTTCACCTGGGCGGACCGGTTCGACCGCGATTGGCACCTCGCCGCACTCCGCGAGCTGATCAGGGTCAGCCGGTCCGAGGTCAGGGTGTTCCCCCTGGTGCTGCAGGGCGCGGGAGAGCCGCTTGCGTGGCTGCCGGAGCTGCTCGACTGCCTGGCCGCGGACGGCGTGCGGAATGAGGTCCGGAAGGTGCCGTACGAGTTCCAAGCCGGGGCCAACGAGATGCTCGTTCTACACAAGTAGCTCACGATGACCGTGGCAGCGGGGCGGCCCCGGTGGTCGGCAGTCGCCCCGCTGGGTTCCGGTCATCGGTATGGATCAGCGCAGGGCCCGGCCACAGACAGGCCACGGCGCTGCGCCGCGCTGTGCGTAGAGCGCCTTGGCGCGCGCGAGTTGCTCGCTCGCCGACGCGTCGGCCGGGTTGCCGGACCCGCCGACGCTGCGCCAGGTCTGCTTGTCGAACTGGAACAGCCCGTAGTAGCCGGCTCCGTTCACCGCGCGCGGGTTGCCGCCCGACTCGCACTCGGCGACCTTGCGCCAGGCGGCGCTCATGTTCGCGCTGCCGCTGCTCGTGGTCTTCCTCGGCCGGTTCGCCGAGGACCGGTTGCTGCGCTCGGCCTTGCGTTCGATCTTGCGCGGGTGCCGGTCGGTCTTGGTGGCACGGCGCTCGGACTGCGCTGCGGATCTCTGCACGCCATCGAGGCGTAGCGTCTGGCCGATCAGGATCAGGTCCGGGTCGCGCAGGTTGTTCAGCTCGGCGAGCTGGTGCCAGTCGGCACCGTTCGCCTGAGCGATCTCGGACAGCGTGTCGCCGGGTTTGACGGTGTAGTCGGTCGCGAACGCGGAGCCCGCGCCGACCGCGGTGATACCGGCACCGAGGCCGGCGATGGACAGGGTCCGGACCACGCGGCGGGAGCGCCGGCGCCGGGCATGACGAGCTTGGGACATGAGAGTTCTGCTCCTTGAGCTGGGATGTAGAGACGTCTTCCAGCCCGGCCGAACCAGCCACGTGCGCACTTTCCCCGAGACCTGGCCGACGCCCGGAGTGCGAACCGGACCGGCGAGATGAAGGTGGACTTCACCTGGGTGCGTGAGGCTCGGATCGCCGGCCGCGCTTCGCTGAGGCAGCCGTACCGGGCTCCGCAATCTGGTGAGGTACCACTCCCTTCGGGGGCAGGCCTACGTCGAACCACGAGCGTCCGACGGTCACGTAACGATAACGACGCGACTCGGCCCATCGTGCGCGACCGATGGAGCGTGCACAAGAGAAATCCGAGGCGTGTCGAGAGAAAATCTTGCCGAAACTCGTCGCTGATCATCCAAGGGTGCGCATGACTCGTACGCATCGTGACGGCCGGCACGCACGGGGATCGGCTGCGCACGGACGGGAGCGACGTCCCGGGACCTCGCCGGCGTGGTGTCCGCAACCGTCCGGCACTCGCCGGGCGCCAGCGGCCCGGTCACCAGCCGGGCACGAGAAACGCCGGTCGGCCTGTCCTCGAACCAACCGCCGCCCACTCCCTCGTCGCCCGCACCGCCCGGCCTCCCCCGCGCCGCCCGCACGGCCGCGTGGCATGTCTCGTACGCCCTGGGCCGTGGGCGTCTACACGGCGTGGCTCGACGTCTCCCGCGCCACCTCGCCCCGGGGCGTCTCACGCGCCGCCCGCCCCAGGTGCCTCCCCGTACCGGCTGGCCTCACCCGGCCCGGGCCAGACTCGTTTTGGCGCGATCGGTCCGAACCTGCCCCACACCCCCGTGGAATCTGTGGACGGCCTGACGCCGATTCGTCGGGTCCGGGGCGGGCTCGCCGTGGCGGTGCCCCAGATGCGACGAACCGCCGGAAGGTTCTCCCCAGATTGCAGATGGGCACGCCTCGGGGGTGCGCCGCTGGGCCGCTGCCCTCGGCGGTCGCCGCTCGGCGGTGCTGCTCGGGTCCTGTTGGGGACCGGGGCCGCTGGAAGGTGTGTCGCCACTGGCGGGTTGCAGCACGCTACCCGTGACACAGGCCGCCACCGAGCGCGTCCGAGCCGCCGTCAGCGCATGCATGCGTCCGGCTGGTCCGCGCCGCGCAGGCGGCCGCGTTCGCGCGCCGGCGGGTTTTCTGTACGGGCGGCGGTGGCCCGGCCGTGGCGCGCGGCCTTAGCCGTACGCCGAGTCGGCGGTCGTGGGCGACAGTTCGGTGGCGGACGGGACTCGGGACGGCCTTGGCGGGCTGCGTGCGCGTGGGGCGCGCTCGACGGGTCTCGCGACGCCCAGATCAGCCGGGCGGCGCACCGACGACGGGTCTCGCCGCGCACCGACGGGTCTCGCGACACCCGGACCAGCCGAGCGGCACCACTCCGGCGGCAGGGCCGGCAGGGTGACCGGCCCGCTCAGCCAGGCAACCGGCTCGCGGGAACACCCCGTCACGGCAAGGCCTGGGCGCAGGCGCCGGGCCCGGGGCCGCGCTCGAGCCGGGCGGCCAGATCCGAGCACCCGGGGCAGGGCAACGGTTGGGCACGGGCGCCGGGCGGATCGACGCGAGCGGACGGGCAGCCAACCGGGCCCACGGACATGACAGGAGCGGTGGAACTCCTTCTGCCGATTCGTCGCAAATGGGGCGCCACCCCGGCGAACCCGCACCAGAGCCGACGAATCGGCGCACGACAATCCACAGATTGCGCGAGGGCGGTGGGCGGGTTCGGACCGATCGCGGCAGGAGGGGCGGGTTCGGACCGATCGCGGCGAGGAGGGGGCGCGCGGCGGGGGGTGGGCTCGGCTCGGCTGGGCGTGGGGTGGGTGAGGGGGTGGTGGTCAGCTTGGGTAGGTCTGGATCTCGGTGGCTTTGAGGGTGGCCCAGAGGGTGGTGCCGGGTGCAAGGCGGAGCTCCGCGACGGCGGCGGGTGTCACGTCGGCCAGCAGCGTCGGCGGTCCTTCGAGCCGGACGCGCACGGTGTGGGCGTGTTGTTCGATGCCTGCGACAACGGCTCGCCACGTGTTGCGCGGGCTGCCGCTCGGACGCTCGGCGTACAGGCTGACGGCAGCCGGTGGGAAGGCTACGTGCACGGGCCCGGTCGCGGGCGAGGCGATCGTCAGGCTGCCGCCTCCGTCCAGGGTCACGGTCGTGCCGTCGGCCCGGCCGCGGTAGAGGTTCAGCCCGACGAGCTGGGCTACGTACTCCGTGCGGGGCCGACGCGCGATCTCCGTCGGGGCACCTTCCTGGACGATCCGGCCACCCTCGATGATCACCAAGCGGTCCGCCAGCACCATCGCGTCGAGCGGGTCGTGCGTGACGAGGAGAGTCCGGCCCTCGTATCGCTGGAGGTGCTGTCCCAGCTCCGCTCGCACGTGCAACGTCGTACCGGCGTCGAGGGCGGCGAGCGGCTCGTCCAGCAGGAGGAGCTCCGGCCGCGTCGCGAGGGCCCGGACCAGGGCGACCCGCTGGGCCTGGCCGCCGGACAGCGATCGCGGCCGGCTCTTGGAGTGTTCGGCGAGGTTGACCGTGTCCAGCCACGCCAGGGCCTCGGCCCGTGCCACCCGCTTGTCCGCACCCCTCGCCCGCAGGCCGAACGCGACGTTCTCCAGCGCGCTCAGATGGTCGAACAGCAGGTAGTCCTGGAACACCACCCCGATCGGTCGCCGATCGGCCGACCGGAAGGTGCGAGGCGGTTCGTCCCAGACCTCGTCGCCGAGCCGCAGCTGCCCGCGCGTCAGCGGCAGCAGTCCAGAGATGGCTCGCAGCGCGGTGGTCTTGCCGGCGCCGTTGGGCCCGAGCAGCGCGACCACCTCGCCCGGCGCGACGGTCACCTCGAGCTCGAGGTCGAACCCGTCGGCCCGGGTGACTCGCAGGTCGCCGTACAAGGTCATCGCAGACCACTGATCCAGCGCTCGCGCAACGAGGCCAGCACCGCCACGGACACGGCCAGCAGCACGACACTCAGGACGACGGCAACGTCCGGGTCTGTCTCCAGCGCCAGGTAGACCGCCAGTGGCATCGTCGTGGTCCGGCCCGGCAGGTTCCCCGCGAAGGTGATGGTGGCTCCGAACTCGCCCAGCGCCCGAGCCCAGCAAAGAACGGCCCCGGCCACGAGTCCGGGCGCGATCGAAGGCAGCGTGACGCGGCGGAACGTCACCCAGCGGGACGCGCCCAACGTCGCGGCGGCTTCCTCGAACCGCGGATCGGCTGCCCGCAGCGCGCCCTCCACCGAGATGACCAGGAACGGCATCGCCACGAACGCCTCGGCCACGATCACGCCGGCCGTTGTGAAGGGCAACGAGAAGCCGAACCACAGGTCGAGCCGCTCCCCGATCAACCCGCGCCGTCCCAGCACCAGGAGCAACGCGACGCCGCCGACAACGGGCGGCAGCACCAGCGGTACGGTCACCAGCGCCCGGATGAGCCCACGGCCCGGCAGGTCCGCCCTGGCCAGCAACCAAGCCAGCGGTACGCCGAGGAACAGGCACAGCACGGTGGCCGTGCTGGCGCAGAGCAAGGAGAGCCTCAAGGCCTGACCGACCTCGGTGCTGAAGAGCGTGGCGGGCAACGTCGACCACGGCGCCTGCGCCAGCAGACCGATCAACGGCACGACGAGGAACGCCAGGCCGAGCATGGCCGGCAGCACGAGGATCAGCGGGAGCCGACCACCGGTGCGACGCGATCGGGTCGGGGTCACGGCGCCTCGAAGCCGGCCTTGCTCAGCAGCGCGCGGCCCTTGGCCGACAGAACGTACTTGACGAAGGCCTCGCCACCGGCCGCGTTCGGTCCGTCGGGCAGCGTGGCGATCGGGTAGTCGCTGACGACCTTGGCGGACTCGGGGAACTCGATGCCCTCGACCTCCGAGCCCGCCGCGAGCACGTCGGTCCGGTAGACCAGGGCCGCGTCGACCTCGCCGAGCCGGACCTTCGTCAGAGCGGCCTTCACGTCCTGCTCAAGGCTGTCCGGCCGGGGTGTGATGCCGGCCACCTCCAACACCTTGTTCGCCGCGGCGCCGCAGGGCACCTGCTCGGCGCAGAGCGCGATCTTCCGGCCGGCGTCACCGAAGTCGGCCAGCCCTGTGATGCCGGCCGGATTCCCCTTCGGCACAGCGATCTCCAGCCGGTTCCGCACGAACGTGACCGCGGTCCCGTGGTCGGCGACCTGCTCCAGGTTCTTCGGTGCGGCGGAGGCGAAGACATCGGCGGGCGCGCCCTGGTTGATCTGCTGGGCCAGGGCCGAGCTGCCAGCGAAGCTCAGGGTCACCTTGACGCCGGGGTGCTCGGCCTCGAAGTCCTTGGCCAGCTGGGTGAACGCGCCCGTCAACGACGACGCAGCGAACACGGTCACGGTCCCGGAGACGGCCGCAGCGCCGGATGATGGCCCCGAGGCGGCCGGTACCTCCCCGTTGCCGCATGCCGCGGATGTCAGCAGCGCGACCACTGTCAGGGCGGCGGCGGCCCTACGCCGCAACACTCAGGCCTCCGGGATCTCGACGACGACGTGGGTGGACTTGATCGAGGCGACCGCCACACTGCCCGGCTCCAGCCCGAGCTCGTCGGCGGCCTCACGGCTCATCAATGAGACCACCCGGAACGGCCCCGCCTGCAGCTCCACCTGGGCCATCACGCCGTCCTTGATGACCCGCGTGACGATGCCGCGCATCCGGTTCCGGGCGGATGCCGCTGTGGTGTTGCCTGGCTCGGGGGACTCCGCCTGCTGCACCGCGAACGCCGCCAGCTCACGCCCCTCCACGGCCAGCCGCCCGCCGTCGTGGACGGCCTGAAGCCGCCCCTGGTCGACCCACCGTCGCACAGTGTCATCGCTGACTCCGAGCAACGCGGCGGCCTCGCTGATCCGCAAATTCGGCATAGTCGACAGCATATCTCCGCGGATGCGGAGTTGTCCGTGATCCAGTTGAGCATTCCGCCGGTGCTCACCTCTGATCGGGCCGTAGGTTTGAGGTATGAGCGCACCTGGGTTGCGGGAGTATCTGGACGGGCCGTACAAGTACGCGCGAGACGCCGTCAGGGACAGGCTGGCGACCGACGCCGGACTGCTGGACGAGGCGCTGACACTGCCCCGCGACGATTACCGAGACCGGGTGCTGGCGGTGCTGCAGCAGGTGACGGCCGAGGGGCATACCGGCCGCGGCTTCCCGAAGGAGTTCGGCGGGCAGGGCGACCTGGGCGGGTTCATCGCCGGGTTCGAGACGCTCGCCTTCGGGGACCTGTCCCTGCTGGTCAAGGCAGGCGTCCAGTTCGGCCTGTTCGCCGGCGCGATCCTGCACCTGGGCACGACCCGGCACCACGACCGGTACCTCGCCGACGCGATCAGCGGACGCCTTCTCGGCTGCTTCGCCATGACCGAGACCGGCCACGGCTCCAACGTGCAGGCGCTCGGCACGACGGCGACGTTCGACGCGGCGACGGGCGAGTTCGTGATCGACACCCCGGACGTTGCCGCCCGCAAGGACTACATCGGCAACGCCGCCCGGCACGGCCGGCTGGCGGCGGTCTTCGCCCAGCTGCGGGTCGGCGGCGAGACGCGCGGCGTGCACTGCCTGCTGGTGCCGATCCGTGACGAGGAGGGGCGGGTGATGCCCGGGGTGACGATCAGCGACTGCGGGCCCAAGCTCGGCCTGAACGGTGTCGACAACGGACGGCTCGCGTTCGACCGGGTCCGGGTGCCGCGCGAGGCACTGCTCGACCGGTACGCCCAGGTCGATGCAGAAGGCTCCTACACGAGCGAGATCGAGAACCCGGACCGGCGCTTCTTCACCATGCTCGGCACCCTGGTCCAGGGACGCGTCTCGGTCGGCGGCGCCGCGATCAATGCCGCCAAGGTGGCACTCGCCATCGCCATCCGGTACGCCGAGCAGCGCAGGCAGTTCGGCGCGCCCGGGCTCGCCGAGGAGGCGTTGCTGCTGGACTACCGGATGCACCAGCGCCGGCTGCTCCCGTTGCTCGCGCGCACCTACGCACTGCATTTCGCCCAGGCCGAGCTGGTCGACGAGTTCGTCCGGATCTTCGGCACCGACGACCCGGGCGACGAGACGGACGGTGTCACCGAGCACGACCGCCGGGCTCTCGAGGCGCACGCGGCCGGCACGAAGGCGCTTGGTACCTGGCATGCGACCGAGACCATCCAGCAGTGCCGGGAGGCGTGCGGTGGGGCCGGGTATCTGGCCGAGAACCGACTGGCCGCGCTCAAGGCCGATACCGAGGTGTTCACCACCTTCGAGGGCGACAACACGGTGCTGCTGCAGCTGGTGGCGAAGGGTCTGCTGACGGACTACCGCGAAGCGTTCGGCAAGCTCGACCCGCTGGGTACGGCGCGGTTCATCGCGGCACAGGCGGTCGAGATCGCGGTGGAGAGGGCGGCCCTGCGATCCATGGTCGAGCGCCTCCGCGACGCCGTGCCGAACCGCAACGACGAGGACCCGGACGCGGGTCTGCGGGACGACGCGTACCACTGCGGGATGCTGCGGTTCCGGGAGGAGCACCTGCTGTCCGGGGTCGCCCGGCGGCTGAAGCGGGGGATCGATGCCGGTGACGACCCGTTCGACGTGTTCAACCGGTGCCAGGACCACGTCATCGCCGCCGGCCGGTCCCACGTCGACCGGGTCGTGCTGGAGGCCTTCCTGGCGGCCGTGGAGGCCGCGCCGGAGGGCTCCACCAGGGACCGGCTGAAGGACCTCTACGATCTGCACGCGCTCGCGACGATCGAGCTGGAGCGGGCCTGGTACATCGAGCACGGCCGCCTGTCCGGGCCACGGTCGAAGGCGATCACCGCGCTGGTGAACGACCTCTGCGCCGCGGTCCGGCCACAGGCCCGGGACCTGGTGGACGCCTTCGGCGTACCGGGCGCGGTGGTCGATGTGCCCATGGTTGTACCGTCGCAGCATGAGTGAGCCGATTGAGCCCGCGTCGGCCGCCGAGGCCGCCCGCGAACTGGCGAAGGTTCTGCTGGAACAAGCCGACGCCCTGGACCTGCATGACCTGCGGGCCACGGTAGGGATCGAGAACGTCCGGGTCCAGGCCCGGGTGCTCGCCGACGCCGTGCACGAGCGCGGCTGGGGCGACATCTTCTTGGGCATCGACTCCTACGACCCCAACGAGCTGGACGACGTGCCGCTCGGTCCGGACGACTACGCGGACCCGGACGACTACCGGGAGTTCGTCGAGGGCGACCTGGACGAGCCGGACGAGCCGCTGGTGCCCGAGCACGGCATCCGGCTGAGCTACCAGGCCCGGTACGACTTCGTGGTGACCGACCCGGACGCCTTCATCGCCTACGCCCGGCTGCGCGCCGCCGAGGTGGACAACGACGACGTGATCGACGACATCGAGGATGCCCGGTCGGCGTTCGAGCTGCTCGGCTTCCTGGACGGGATCGGGTCGAAGGACTACGTCACGGTCGGGCTCAGCCCGGCCGGCGGCGAGGAGTCGCAGAAGGTGGTCAGGTTCTCCCTGTGGGACCTGGACCCGATCCGGCGCGACGACACCTACCCGTACTGATCGTGACTCGGTGACCACAAAGCGTTTGCTTCATCAAAATCAATGCAAATGTTGGCCGCCGCTTCTCGCGGGGTGGCGCCGCGGCGTGGTCTCGTAACTGCTGTCGGCGACGGACGGGTCGCCGACACAGGCTCCAGGTGGTTTCACAGCATCCCGTCCGCGAGCGGACTGTACCTCCCCTGCCGACCGCGGAATGAGGTTGTGGACCCCTTACATCGGGCCTAACCGCCCTCTCGGGGCAAACGAAGGACGCCGGCCGTGTCGCCGGGTGGCGGTCGCCAGTGAGGTGACGACCGCCACCCGATACGGCCGGCGTTTTCGTTGCGAGCGTTGCTCAGGCCAGCTCGAGAGCCCCGGCCGGGCGGATCGGAACCTCGCCGTAGGTGGTGGTGCGCTGGCGGGCCGGACGACCGGCTGCCGTCGCCATCTGCGTCAGCTCCTCGATCGACTTGCG
The DNA here is from genome assembly GCA_035759015.1 of Kribbella sp. Lineage (GTDB taxonomy): Bacteria > Actinomycetota > Actinomycetes > Propionibacteriales > Kribbellaceae > Kribbella. The sequence continues at coordinate 9,993 of DASTVQ010000095.1, read as the reverse complement.
CGAACCGTGCTGGGAGCCGGCCATCCGGCTGATGGTCTCCTCCATCAGGGTGCCGCCGATGTCGTTCACGCCGCCGTTCAGCACCGCGACGCAACCGTCGGTGCCGAGCTTCACCCAGGAGCACTGGATGTTGTCGATCCGGCCGTGCAGCATGATCCGCGCCATCGCGTGGACCGCGCGGTTCTCGTCGGGCGTCGGTCCCGGCCGGGCCACGCCGGCGAGGTAGATCGGAGAGTTGGTGTGGATGAAGGGCAGCAGCACGAACTCGGTGAAGCCACCGGTCCGGTCCTGCACCGCGGCGATCGTGCGCAGGTGCTGCACCCAGTGGTGCGGCGAGTCCACGTGGCCGTACATCATCGTCGAGCTGGACGGCAGGCCGACCCTGTGCGCGGTCGTGATCACCTCGATCCAGCTTGCCGTCGGCAACTTCCCCTTCGTCAGGATCCAGCGCACGTCGTCGTCCAGGATCTCCGCGGCAGTGCCGGGGATGCTGTCCAGCCCCGCCTCCTTGACCGAGATCAGGAACTCCTCGATCGACAGCCCGGTGCGGACCGAGCCGTTCACGATCTCCATCGGCGAGTACGCGTGCACGTGCATGCCCGGCACCCGGTCCTTGACCGCCCGGACCAGGTCCGCGTACGCCGTACCGGGCAGGTCCGGGTGGATGCCGCCCTGCATGCAGACCTCGGTCGCCCCGATCACCCAGGCCTCCTCGGCCCGGTTGGCGACCTCGTCCATCGACAGGGAGTACGCGTCCGCGTCCGTGCGCCGCTGGGCGAACGCGCAGAACCGGCAGCCGGTGTAGCAGACGTTGGTGAAGTTGATGTTCCGGTTCACCACGTAGGTGACGTCATCCCCGACCGTTGCCTTGCGCAACTCGTCGGCGATCTTCGCGAGCCGGTCCAGCGCCGGACCGGTGGCCGTCATCAGGGTGAGCGCCTGCTCGTCGGAAAGCCCGGCCGGGTCCCGCTCGGCGGCAGCGAGCGCCTCCTTCACGTCACCGTCGATCCGCTCGGGCGCCGTTCGGTTCGCGACGTCCTCACGCAGCACGTCCCAGTCGCCGTACGCCGCGTCGAAGTCGGACCGGGTCTCGGTCCGCCGCCCCTCGGTGTCGATCGCGGTGTGCAGGTCGGTGCGGCCGATGCTGTCCCAGCCGCCGTCCGGCTCCTGCCACGGCAGGCCCTTGGGATACGCCGACTCGTTCGCGAGGCCAGTCTCCGGATCGACGAGTGCCTCCACGTGCGGGATCAGCCGCGGGTCCAGCCAGGGTTCGCGCAGGTACTCCGGATGCGCGGTGAGCCTTTCCCGCAAGGTGAATCCGGCCTCCGCGGTGACCCGGGCCAGCGCGTCGATCTGCGGCCAGGGCCGTTCGGGGTTCACATGGTCCGGGGTCAGCGGCGAGACTCCGCCGAGGTCGTCGACGCCCGCCGCCAGCAGGGCCCTGCACTCGTCCAGGTCGACCAGGTTCGGCGGCGCCTGCACCCGCATCCGCGGGCCGAGGACGATCCGAGTGACGGCGATCGCGGCCAGCCACTCGTCCAGCGGGACGTCCGCGTCGCTGCGCATCGCCGTGTCCGGCTTGGCCCGGAACCCCTGGATGATCAGTTCCTGCAGGCCGCCGTACTGACGGGCGATCCGGCGTAGCGCGAAGATCGAGTCGGCGCGCTCGGCCAAGGTCTCGCCGATGCCGATCAGCAGGCCGGATGTGAAGGGTACGTTCGACCGGCCCGCGTCCTCGAGGGTCCGCAGCCGCACCGCCGGGTCCTTGTCCGGCGAGCCGAAGTGCGCCTGCCCCTTCTCCTCGTACAGGCGGCGCGACGTGGTCTCCAGCATCATGCCCATGCTCGGCGCGACCGGCTTCAGCCGCTGCAGCTCCTGCCACGACATCACGCCCGGGTTGAGGTGCGGCAGCAGGCCGGTCTCCTCCAGCACCCGGATGGCCATCGCCCGGACGTAGTCCAGGGTCGTCTCGTACCCCGCCTCCTCGAGCCAGTCCGCCGCGGCGTCCCAGCGCGCCTCCGGCCGGTCGCCGAGGGTGAACAGGGCCTCCTTGCAGCCGAGCTCGGCACCCTGCCGGGCGATGTCGAGCACCTCGTCCGGAGTCAGGTACGGCGAGTGCACCCGGCCGGGCGTGGTGGCGAAGGTGCAGTAGTGACAGCGATCCCGGCACAACCGGGTGAGCGGGATGAACACCTTCTTGGAGTAGGTGACGATGCCGCTCCGGCCGGCGTCGGCCAACCCCTGGTCACGCACCCGCGCGGCCGTCGCCATCAGCGACTCGAGCGCGTCTCCGGTCGCGGCCAGAAGCACCTCGGCCTCCGCCGCGTCGAGCATCTTGCCGTCGTCGGCTCTTTTCAACGCCCTCCGCATCGCCGTGGCGGTCGGGACGGGGTGTTGCACGCGATCGGTCACGACGACGAGCCTATGTCGGGTGTTGCGACGTCAAAGCCCCGGTCTCAACCGATGACCGTCGACCGAGCCGCCGGCTGACGAGGCTCCCGTGGTCATGAGGACCCTCGGGACTTCCCGTCGAGGAGTGATTCGCCGGTGGCCAGCTGCAGGGTCATGGCGTAGAGCTCCCGCAGTTCGCCGCTCGGAAGCGCGGGCAACACCTGCTCCGCACCGATGAGCACGAGGTAGAGCAGCTGCGCCAACCGGTCCGGATCCGCCGGCAGACTGTCGAGGTCCTTTGCCAGCCCACGGCACAGAACCCGCAGGTATTCGGTCCTGGTGCGGTCGACCCGCGCCTGCGCGGCCCGGACCTCGTCGTCCTGCAAGGCCCACGCACGCACGGCGATCTCCAGGTTCGCGGCGTCCGGGTCCTTGAGGATCAGCTCCAGCAGGCGCCGGAGCTTGGCAGCGGGAGATGCGCCCGGCTCCTGCTCGACGGCGTCGATCAGGCGGGTGGTGTAGCGCGCCTCGAAATGCGCCAGCAGTGCGGTCCGGAACCCGCCGGATCCCCCGAAGTGGTGGTAGAAGGACCCCTTGCTCAGCCCGAGTCGCTCGGTCAGCCGTTCGATCGTGACGGCCGGTGCCCCGTCGGCCGCCAGGATCTCCAGCCCAGCATCCAGCCAGTCGCGCCTCGTCGCCATACGCTCAGCGTACCTACCGTCCGGTATGGTACGGCCGCTGATGTCCGAGTGAGAGCCGGCGGCTGCCCCGCGAAGAGATTCAGGCGTACGTGGCGATCGCCTCCGCGGCCTGTGCCGGACCGTCCACGGCGGCGTAGAGCTTCTGGATGTGGCCGGCCGCCTCGAGGTGGCCCTTGTCGTCCAGCATCGACGAGGCCAGCTCCGCCAGCCGGCCGAGGTCGGGCGGTGCGAGGTGCCGGGCGGCGCCGAGACGCTCGACCAGGGCGACGTTGAGGTCCTGCTCGGCGTGCAGCGGGATGCCGAGCAGGGGCGCTCCACCGGCCATCGCGGTCTGGACGCTGCCTTGCCCGCCCGTCGTGACGGCGAGGTCGACCTGCGGCATCACCAGCTGGCTGGGCAGCACGCCCTCGACCATGATCCGGTCGGTGGCGAGATCTCCGAGGCCGTGGATCGTCCCGGCCACCAGGATCCGAACGTCGAGTGCGCTGAGCGAGGCCACCGCCGCTCGGACCAGCTCGGGAGCGGTCGAGGTCATCGCGACGTAGACGACCTTCCCGGGCCGGCTGAGGAACCTCTCCACCCGGTCGGGCAGGGGGATGTCCAGATGGGCGAACAGCGGCCCGGTGGTGGTCAGCCGCGTCTCCGGCCGATACCCCCGCCGGCCGCCAGGTGTCCAGGTATCCACGTCCGCAGCGGGCACGCCCAACACCTCGGGCACCTCCGGTACGAGGGACAGGTCGCCGAGCAGGAGCGCCGCGAGGCTGGGGATCGGTGCCACGTTCAGCTCAGCCGCCACCCGGTTGAAGCCCCCGCAGTACGCCGTGGTCCGCGACGGCATCCTGTTCACGATGACGCGCGCGAGGAGATCCGGCATCCGCTTGAGCAGCGGGTGCAGCGGCCGGCTCGGCACCGGCAGCAGGCGTCGTTCGAACACCGGTGGGACGAAGCTCCCCGCGTGCTCGGTGACCAGCCGTACGCCGGTCAGCCGGGAGGACAGCAGGGCGGTCAGGGTGAATCCGGTGACCGCCACGGTGATGCCGTGGGCGCGGAAGTACTCCACCTCGGTCTGGACGTACGACCGGATCTCGTCATCGTCGTACATGCTCTGGGTCACATGGCCCAGTCCGACCGCGGAGCGGACGAAGGCGGCCGACCGCGCGGCGGACAGGCCCGGGCCGAGCACGTCGTACGGGATGCCGGCCTCGTGCAGATGCCGCTCGTGCGGCCCGCCGTGAGTGGCGACCCGGACCGGGATACCCCGCTCAGTGAGGGCCTGGTGGATCTCGAGCATGCGCGAGGTCTCCGAAAGGTACGCGCAGTGTGGCAGCAGGCAGATCATGAGCGGTTGTCCTCCCTCTGAGTGATAGGTAATATATTGCCTATGTCACTCGACGACAAGAACCTGATCGGGATTGGCCCGTCCTCGCAGCTGGAACCAGCCGTCCGCGCGTTTCGCACTGTGCTGGCCCTGGCGCAGCGGTTGCGCTACGTGATGGACGAGCGACTGCGCGCCGACGGGTTGACGACGCAGCAGGCAGCGCTGCTGACGGTGGTCACGGCTGCGGGGAAGCCCTCGGTGGCCGAGGCCGCGGCCGCACTGGGGACCACTCACCAGAATGTGGCGCAGATCGTCGCGGCCCTGGTGCGCAAGGACATGCTGGAGGTCGAGTCCGATCCCGGTGACCGCCGGCGGAAGCTGCTTGCCACCACCGGCGCCAACGCCGCCTACTGGCAGCATCGGGACCAGGGCGATCACCAGGCTGTCGCGGAGTGGTTCGGTGACCTCACGCCCGATGAGGTGGAGACCTTCTGCGGCCTGGCCGATCGCGTCATCGCCCGGCTCGACCATGCGTAGGGCGGCGCTCGGCAGCACGGTGTTCTTCTTCGCCGCGCCCTGCCTCGTGGCGGGCGTGCTGCCGTGGTGGATCAGCGGGTGGCCGGCGCCGCGGTTCTGGCCCGCGATCGCTGTCGTGCTGGCCGGCGTCGTCGTGCTCGTTCGCGACTTCGTGCGCTTCGTGCGGGAGGGGCGGGGAACACCCGCTCCGGTGGCGCCGACCGAGCAGCTGGTCGTCGGCGGCGACTACCGCTTCGTGCGCAACCCGATGTACGTGGCCGTGGTGACGACGATCCTCGGTCAGGCACTGCTCTTCCTCGATGTCGGGCTGCTGGTCTACGCGGTCGCGAGCTGGGCGGTGATGGCCTCCTTCGTGCGGTGGTACGAGGAGCCGACGCTGCGCAGGCGGTATGGCGAGCAGTACGACGAGTACCGCCAGACTGTCCCCGCCTGGGTGCCGCGAATGAGACCCCGGCAAATTCGGTAGGGCCACGGCCGGCAGCGGCCTAGGGTCAGCCGCATGACCAGCCCCGACGGCGACGGCATCCGCCCGTTTCGCATCGACATCGCCCAGCGCGACCTCGACGACCTGGCCGAGCGCCTCGATCGCACCCGGTGGCCCGACGAGCTGCCCGGGGTGGGCTGGTCGTACGGCGTACCGCGGGACTACCTGCGAGAGCTCGTGCGGTACTGGCGGCACGAGTACGACTGGCGCGCCGCGGAGGCGAAGCTGAACGAGTGGCCGCAGTTCACCACCACGATCGACGGAGCGAATCTGCACTTCGCGCACATCCGGTCACCCGAACCAGAGGCCACGCCCCTGATCATCACCCATGGCTGGCCCGGATCGATCGTGGAGTTCGCCGAAGTCGCCGGCCCGCTGTCCGACCCTCGCGCGCACGGTGGAGACCCGGCGGACGCATTCCACCTGGTGATCCCGAGCATCCCGGGATTCGGACTGTCCGGACCGACACCGGCCACCGGCTGGGAGTTCCACCGGATCGCCGCCGCGTTCGCGGAGCTGATGGCCCGCCTCGGCTATCAGCGGTACGGCGCACAGGGTGGCGACTGGGGCGCGGCCATCTCCCGCGAGCTGGGCCGCAGCCACCCCGACCAAGTGATCGGCGTCCATCTCAACCTGATCCCCAGCTCGCAAGCGCAGGCCGAGCCGACCGCGGCCGAGCTGGCCGAGCTGAGCCCGGCGCAGCGCGAGCGCACCTTGGCGTCCTGGGAGCGGACCCGGGAATGGGTTCGCGACCGCCAGGGCTACGCCGCCATTCAGGCCACCCGTCCGCAGACACTCGCGTACGGGCTGACCGACTCGCCGGTCGGACAGCTGGCCTGGATCGTCGAGAAGTTCAAGGAATGGACCGACTCGACCGACCGGCCCGAGGACGCGGTCGATCGCGATCAGCTGCTCACCAACGTGATGCTGTACTGGCTGACCGGAACGGCCGGTTCGGCAGCGCGGATCTACTACGAGCGCGAGCACTCCGGGTACTGGGGACAGCCGCCCGAGCCGTCGACCACGCCGACCGCGCTGGCCGACTTCCCGCACGAGAATTTCGTGCCGCTGCGACACATCGCGGAACAGACGAACGTGATCGTGCAGTGGTCGGAGTTCGACCGGGGCGGTCACTTCGCGGCGATGGAGGAGCCCGACCTGTTGATCGCCGACGTACGAGCCTTCTTCCGGCGGTTGCGCGACAGCTGATTGCCCGGGTTCGTGAGGGCCCTGGCACAGTGGGACGCATGATCGTTGCATTCAGCATCAGTCCGGCCGCCGGCGACGAGACCGGCGGCGTCGGTGAGGCGGTCGCGGAGGCGATCCGGGTGGTTCGCGCCTCCGGCCTGCCGAACGAGACCAACGCGATGTTCACCAACCTCGAGGGCGAGTGGGACGAGGTGATGGCGGTGGTGAAGCAGGCCGTCGACGTGGTCGCCGCCAGGTCACCGCGCACCAGCCTGGTCCTCAAGGCCGACATCCGGCCGGGCTACACCGGTCAGCTGGCGGCGAAGGTGGAGCGGATCGAGGAACAACTGGCGGACTGAGGATCGCGGTGACCCGTCCTAGTGGTTCAGCTTCGGCAGGACCTGCTCGGCGAACGTCTTGATCCACTCCTGCTGGTCCCGGCCGACGTTGTGCAGATAGATCCGGTCGAATCCCATGTCGATGTAGCGCTGGATCTCGGCCCGGTGGGCGTCGAGGTCGCTGGTGATCAGCATCCGGTTCTCGAAGTCCTCCGGGCGGACCAGCTTGGCCATCTGCTCGAAGTCCAGCGGCGACTTGATGTCCTGCTTGGGGAACTTCATCCCGCCGTTCGGCCACTCGGTCATCGCGTTCGCCATCGCCTGCTCGTCGGTCGGCGCCCAGGACATGTGCAACTGCAGCACCTTCGGCATCTCGTCCGGGTTCTTGCCGGCCTCCCGGGCGCCCTCGGCGAACTTGGCGAAGACGTTGCGGATCTTCTCCGCGTTCGCTCCGACTGTGATGATGCCGTCGCAGAACCTGCCGGTCTTCTTCGCGGTGATCGGCCCGGCGGTCGCGACGTAGATCGGCGGCGGCGCGTCCGGCATCGTCCACAACCGGGTGGACTCGAGCTTGAAGTACTTGCCGGCGAACTTGAAGTCCTTCTTCCTCAGCCCGGAGTCGAACAGGCCGCGGATGACCTCGATGGCCTCGAACATCATCGCGATCCGCTCCGGCGCCTCCGGCCAGTACGCGCCGACGATGTGCTCGTTCAGCGCCTCGCCGGAGCCGAGACCCAGCCAGTGCCGGCCCGGGTACATCGCCTCGAGCGTCGCGGACGCCTGGGCGATCACCGCCGGGTGCTGGCGAAACGACGGGCAGGTGACGCCCGGTCCCATGTCGCCGCGGGTCCGTTCGCCGATCGCGGTCAACACGTTCCACACGTACGGCGCGCTGCCCTGCTGCGGCACCCAAGGCTGGAAGTGGTCGGCGGCCATCACACCGGAGAAGCCCTGCGCCTCCGCGGACACGCAGTAGTCGAGAAGCTCCAACGGGGCGAACTGTTCCGACATCGCGGCGTAACCGATCTGGGTCATGCCGCCACCTTAATCCGAGCAACCAGCCGCGGTCGGACCACTGTCGCCTGTCGGTCGCTTGGGTTACCTTGCCGGGCATGAGAATCCTGCGCGGCAAGGTAACCGCCACTGCCCTCGCGGCCGGGCTCGTCCTGTCCCTGTCCCAACTTCTGCCGGCCCAGGCCTTCACGCCACCCGGCGGCCACCGGCCCAACCCGTCGTACGAGTGGGAGCCGGCGCCGACCGGCAGCACGTCGCAGTTCCGCGGGCTGGCCGCGGTCAGCGCGGACGTCGCCTGGGTCGCCGGCAGCGCCGGCCAGGTGTTGCGCACGACCGACGGCGGCAAGAGCTGGCAGAACGTCAGTCCGCCCGGCGCGGGGGCGTTGCTGTTCCGCGACGTGGAGGCCTTCGGCCCGGACCGTGCCGTGGTGCTCGCGATCGGCGTCGGCGAGGACTCCCGGGTCTACCGCACGGCCGATGGCGGCAGGACCTGGTCCGAGACGTTCCGCAACCCCGACCCGAACGCGTTCTACGACTGCCTCGACTTCAACGACAGCCGGCACGGGCTGGCGCTGAGCGACCCGGTCGACGGCAAGTTCCGGATCATCGCCACGTCCGACGGTGGGCGCAGTTGGAGGGTGCAGTCCGGCGAGGGCATGCCGGCAGCCTTGCCCGGCGAGTTCGCCTTCGCGGCGAGCGGCACCTGCCTGGTCGCCGGGCCGGGCCGGAGCGCCTGGTTCGCGACCGGTGGCGGCGACCGGCCGCGGGTCTTCCGGACGCTCGACGGCGGCCGGACGTGGAAGGTGACGGACTCGCCGATGGCCAGCGGCCCGGCGGCTGGGATCTTCAGCCTGGCGTTCCACGGGCCCCGGGCGGGTGTCGCGGTCGGCGGTGACTTCCTGAGGCCGAACGAGGCGGTCGACGCGGCCTCCGTGACGCGCGACGGCGGCCGCACCTGGACGCTCGTTCCGGCCGCGCAGGCGCCCAAGGGATACCGCTCTGGCTCGGCGTTCGTACCGGGAACGCTCGGCACCGTGGTCGCGGTCGGTCCGTCCGGTAGCGATGTCAGCTTCGACGGCGGGTGGAGCTGGACTCAGTTCGACGACGGCACCTTCGACAGCGTCGAGTGCGCCGGGCACGGGCCGAAGTCGGCCTGCTGGGCGTCCGGGGCGCAGGGTCGGGTGGCTCGCCTGACCGCCGGCTGACCCCGCCCGCCGCCACCACGTCAGCCACCTTCAGCGTGCCCGACCGCCCGCTGAAGGTGCTCACCTACAACATCCATCACGCCCAAGGCGCCGACGGGGTGCTGGACCTGGAGCGGATCGCGAGCGTGATCGAGGACTCCGGCGCCGATGTGATCGGCCTGCAGGAGGTCGACAGGCACTGGAGCGCGCGCAGCAACTGGGAGGACCAGCCGGCCTGGCTCGCCGAACGCCTCGACATGCACGTGGCGTATGCCGCCAACCTTGACCTGCCGCCGGTCAACCCGGGCGAGCCGAACAGGCAGTACGGCACCGCGATCCTGTCCCGGTTCCCGATCAAGGACTTCCACAACACCCTGCTGCCGAAGTACCCCGGGCAGGAGCAGCGCGGCTTGCTCGAGGCAACCATCAGCGTACGCGGCAAGACCATGCGGCTCGCCAACACGCACCTGACCCACAACAACAACGCCGAGCGGCTCGAGCAGGCCCAGCAGGTGGTCCAACTGCTCGGCTCGTCGCAGTCGGCCACAGTCCTGGTCGGTGATCTCAACGCCCGGCCGGATGCGCCCGAGATCATCACCCTGACCTCGCAGTGGAGCGACACCTGGGCGGAGGTCGGCGTCGGCCCCGGCTACACGCTCGAGGCTGACAACCCGACCGCGCGGATCGACTACATCCTGCACGGAGAAGCTGTCCAGGCCGGGTCGGCCGAGGTGCTCGACACGCTCGCCTCCGACCACCTGCCAGTCCTCGCGAACCTCACCCTGAGCTGAACCGCTCCTCGGTTCGGGACACACGGCGCCACCCCGGACGGGGTGGC
>DASTVQ010000094.1:0-83686 GCA_035759015.1 Kribbella sp. | reverse complement strand
GGACCACCGGCTTTGCTGTGGTCCGACCACACCGTCCCGCCGCTCCGGAGCCGTGCCGATGACTGATCGCCAGATCCCCCGCTGGTCCGAGCTGAAGCCGCTGCTGCGGCCGAAGCCGGTCACCCTGGACGCGACCGAGCGCCGACTCGGGAAGGCGTTGACGATCGCGGACCTGCGGGCCATCGCCAGGCGCCGGACGCCGCGCTCGGTGTTCGACTACACCGACGGCGCGGCCGAGTCGGAGATCAGCCTGCAGCGGGCGAGGCGGCTGTTCGCCGAGCTGGAGTTCCGCCCGTCGATCCTGCGCAACGTCGCCGACGTCGACCTCGGCACCTCCATCCTCGGTTCCCGCTCGGAGCTGCCGTTCGCGTTCGCCCCCACGGGATTCACGCGGATGATGAACCACGAGGGCGAGAGTGCCGTCGTGAAGGTCGCCCAGCGAGTCGGCATCCCCTACGCCCTCTCGACGATGGGCACCACCTCGATCGAGGACGTGGCAGCGGCCGGACCCGGCGCGCGGAAGTGGTTCCAGCTGTACGTGTGGAAGGACCGGGACGCGGGGGAGGACCTGGTCAAGCGAGCAGCCGCGTCCGGGTACGAGGCGCTGATGCTGACTGTCGACGTACCGGTCGCGGGCGCCCGGCTGCGCGACGTACGCAACGGGTTCACGATCCCGCCGTCCCTGACGCTCAAGACCGTGCTGGACGCCTCGCTGCACCCCACCTGGTGGGCGAACCTCCTCACGACCCGGCCGCTCACCTTCGCCTCGTTGTCCAGCTGGGACGGCACGGTGGCCGAGCTCCTGGACAAGCTGTTCGACCCGACGATGACCATCGACGACCTGAACTGGCTGCGGTCGATCTGGGACGGCCCGCTGATCGTGAAAGGCATCCAGACGGTCGACGACGCCCGGCGCGTGGTCGACGCCGGAGCGGACGCCATCGTGTTGTCCAACCACGGCGGCCGGCAGTTGGACCGGGCGCCGACGCCGCTGCGCATCCTGCCCGAGGTCCGCAAGGCCGTCGGCGCGGATGCCGAGGTGTACCTCGACACCGGCATCATGAGCGGCGCGGACGTCGTCGCCGCGCTGGCCCTGGGCGCCGACGCCTGCCTGGTCGGCCGCGCCTATCTCTACGGCCTGATGGCGGGCGGCGAAAGAGGCGTGGCCCGGGCCGCCGAGATCCTGGCCACGGAGATCCGCCGCACCATGGCCCTGCTGGGCACCCGCCAGATCTCCGACCTGACCCCCGCTCACGTCGCTCTTCCCTGAGGGCGTCATCCGCTGACGGTCACCCCGTGTATCGGTCCTCCCGAACCGGCCCTCAGGACGTCAGAGCGGGAGGCGGGCGGCGATGCGGAGCCCGCCGGTCGGGGTTCGGCTCGCGGTGAGGCTGCCGCCCAGGGCGGTGGCTCGCTCGCGCATGCCGACGATGCCATTGCCTTCACTCGGCGGACCGGTCAGGCCCTTCCCGTCGTCCTCCACCTGCAGAGCCAGGGCATCCTCGCCGTACTGGATGCGAACGGTCGCGGTGGTGGCGTTCGCATGCCGGACGATGTTCGTGAGCGACTCCTGGATGATCCGGTACGCCGCCCGGTCCAGGCCGGTCGGCAACGGTTTCGGATCGCCGTGGACGATGGCATGCACCTCGAGGCCGGCCCGGGACGTCCCGTTGATCAGCTGGTCCAGCCGATCCAGCCCCGGGACCGGTTGGCGCGGCGCGGACTCGTCGGACTGCCGCAGGACGCCGACGATGGAGCGCAGCTCGACCAGCGCCTCCCTGCTGGCTTCTTTGATCGCGGCCAGGGCCGTCTCGGCCTGCTCAGGCTGGCGATCGACCAGGTGCAGAGCCACACCGGCCTGCACATTGATCAGGGAGATGTGGTGTGCCACGACGTCGTGCAGCTCCTGTGCGATCCGGAGGCGCTCCTCACCGGCGCGACGGAGCTCCTCCTCCCTTCGCGACCGTGCGACCTCGGCTCGTCGTTCGAGCTTGCCACGGGCCAGTTCGGCGACGACCACCATGACGACGAACCAGGCTCCGACAGCAAGCAGCTGGTAAAAGCCGTTGTCGTCGATCCCGAGCAGGATCCTGCCGACGATGTGGCCGAAGTAGAGCGCCGCCGCTGCCACCCAGCCGGCCAGCCGATGCCCGTTCATCACCGCCGAGAACACCGCGATGATGAAGCTGAGGATCACTGGACCGTATGCGTACTCCAGCAGCAGGTAGGCGAGCGTCGACAGAACCGTTGCCCAGAGCACCGCCACCGGCTTGCGCCGAAGCCAGTACAGGGCGATCGGGCCGATCAGCACGAGCACGATCATCAGCAGGTCGGGATCCCGCCGGGTCGGCTGACCACGAGACGCGCCGAACGACCCGAAGATCTCGAACGCGCCGACCAGCAACGGGACCCACAGCCGCCTCAGGCGGGACGTGCGGGTCGGCGCGATGGTGGTCACTCTCCGAACGGTAGAGGTCGGCACTCATCGCTGTCATCGCCGCCACGTGGTACGTCGGCCTGCTCCCGGCGCAGTACGCCCACTACCGCCTTGGGCCGGACCGGTCGTTGCGGGCAGCACTTGCCAGGAGGTCAGGATCAGGAGGCGTAGAGGCGGTTCGCGTAGGACGCGCCGTAGTACTCCTCGAGGACTGCGAGGTCGTCGTCCTGGCGCTCCAGGGCCTTGGCGATCCGAGGTCGGCTCGGCACGGCCTCGGGGTTCCAGGTTTCGGACTTCCAGAGCTGGGACCGGAGGAAGGCCTTCGAGCAGTGGTGGAAGATCTCGTCGATCTCCACCAGGACGGCGAGCTTCGGGCGGTGGCCCTTGACGAGCATCTGGTCGAAGAACGGCGCGTCCTTGACCAGCCGGGCACGGCCGTTGATCCGCAGCGTGTCGCCGCGGCCCGGCAGGAGGTAGATCAACCCGACGTGCGGGTTGGACAGGATGTTGCGGAAGCCGTCCACCCGGCGGTTGCCGGGCCGTTCCGGGATCGCGATCGTGGTGTCGTCCAGCACCAGCGTGAACCCGGCCGGGTCGCCCTTCGGCGAGACGTCGCAGGTGCCGTCGGCCGCGGACGTGGCGACCAGGCAGAACGGGGATGCCGCGAGCCACTGGCGGTCCAGCTCGTGGAGGGCAGGCCGGGCCTTGTCCCTCGTCCGGGCCACCGGCGGTGGAACCTCTGCCCGCAGTTCGTCGTACGACGTGATCTCGACCAGTCCGGGGATCTCCATCAGTGCGCATACTCCTCTTCTGGCATCGGCTCGACCGCCTGGCCGGCAGGTCGGGTTCGCGCCGCCCATCGTACGGCGGGACCAGTCGCGCAACTGGTCCGCGTACGGCCGGTCCCACAAGAGCGAGAGGTGCGATGAAGGCGCGGTCGCCGACGGAGCTGGCCAATTGCGCCATGGCGAGGTCCCGGGGCGCCCACCGGCAGCATCGGGCCTGCGGTCCGGCGTTCGGCGGTGCGGCTCATGCAGATCTCCCGGCTGCGGTGGAGTGGCTCGATACGTCGAGCCTAGGAGAGCAGCCGCCGAAGCGTGTGGTCCATTCCAGTGGCGATTTGATGGGCTAAACCGGCTTGTTCACCGCCGTGTTGGACGAGGCTGCGAGTTGGGGCTGCGGTTGTGGCTGGCCTCGGCGTAGGGTCATTACTTGCTGTGCACGATTTGGATCAGGTTGCCGCAGGTGTCGTCCAGGACCGCTGTGGTGACCGGGCCCATCTCCAGCGGCTCTTGGGTGAACTGGACCCCGAGCTCGCGCAGCCGGTTGAACTCCGCAGCTACGTCGTCCACGGCGAAGGAGGCGGCCGGGATGCCATCCTGGACCAGCGCCTCCTTGTACGGCCTCACGGCAGGATGGCCGTCGGGCTCCAGCAGCAGTTCGGTTCCGTCGAGGTCTTCCGGTGAGACCACGGTGAGCCAACGGTCCTGGCCAAGCGGGACCTCGGTCTTCTTCACGAAGCCGAGCACGTCGGTGTAGAAGCGCAGGGCCTTGTCCTGGTCATCGACGAAGACGCTGGACAGATGGATCTTCATGGGGTGCCTCCGTTGGTATCGCGCTTGAGCCACCGGGTGATGATGCGCTCAAGGGGTTCGGTGTTCAGATCGTGGAACTTGTAGCGGCCCTGGCGCCGCGAACGGATCAGATCTGCGGTTTCCAGTACAGCCAGATGCTGACTGATCGCCTGGCGGGACAATCCCACACCGTGCTTGGTCACCAGCCGTGTGCAAATCTCGAACAGGGTCTGGCCGTCCCGTTCCACCAGCTCGTCGAGGATGCGCCGGCGGGTGGGGTCGGCCAGGGCCTTGAAAACATCCTCCGCCATAAACCTCACTATAGGCAAGTGGCGACTTGCCTATCAAGTCGGGGTTCGCTACGTCCGAAGCCCATCAAACTTCGCCGAACTCCGACAGCGCCGTCGGCCACACTCTCCAAGCTGAACGGTATTGGGCTGAACCTGGGCTGAACCGGCAGTGACTGACCTGGCGTCGCGGTCAGCGCACCCCGCGCGGGCGGAACTGGATGCTGATGCGGGGTCCGACCGGCTTGGCGGTCTTGGGGATCGCGTGCTCCCAGGTGCGCTGACAGGACCCGCCCATGACGATCAGGTCACCGTGCCCGAGAGCGTGCCGCACCGTCGTGCTACCAGTCCTGCCGAAGCGGGGTCGCAGGAGCAAGACCCGCGGCTCGCCGACCGACAGGATCGCCACCATCGTGTCCTCGCGGTTGCCCCGCCCGAGGTTGTCGCCGTGCCACGCAACGCTGTCGCGGCCGTCTCGATAGAAGCAGAGCCCGGCCGTCCGGAAGGGTTCGCCGAGCTCCTCGGCGTAATGACGGCTCAGTTGCTCGCGCGCCTCGGCCAGGATCGGCAGGGGCAGTGGGTCGTTCTCGCCGTAGAAGCAGAGAAGCCTGGGGACGTCGACCACCCGGTCGTACATCTGGCGGCGCTCCTCATGCCAGGGCACGTCCGCGGCGAGCCGCTCGTAGAGCTGGTCGGCCCCGGAGAGCCAGCCAGGCAGAACGTCGATCCACGCACCGTGGCTCAGCATCGTCCGGCGGATCCCGTTCAGCGAGTGCAGTGCGGGATCCTCGAAAGCATCGAGCAGCGAAGCCTGCAGTTCGACAGCCATACGAGCAGCCTAACTGAACTCGAACACATGTTCTAGCGCCGCCAGCCTGCTCGACCGCACAATCCGGGTGACTCCGGGGTCCGAGCCGGAGAACCGAGCGGCTGACCTGTACCGCTTGCTGGGTTTCCAGAAGGTCGGCCGCAACGGCGGCCTTGGTGCTTGACCTCTGACGACCGGCAGCCGCGTCTGGCCCGGTCGGCGGGCCTTCCCCTCGTCGGGGTGAGGCCGGCTGGTGGCTGATCGGGGGCGCCTCGATACGCAGCTGGGCCTGAGGATGACAGCAAGCTGATGAACTCGACCTGGCGGGGAAGACGAGATGTCAAGAGTGGTCCTCTCGCTCCGACGTCCTAGCCGGATGCGCCCGACCGGGCGTGAAGTGATCAAGAGCTCGACGAGGAGAACTGATGAAGTACCTGCTGCTGATCCGCCCCGACAAGTCCTACACCGGGCCGGTCCCGCCGGAGGTGGCCGACGCCACCGAAGCCTGGGTCAAGGAGATGGAAGACCGCGGCATCCGGTTGATCGGCGACCGGATCCGGCCGGCCGAGGACGGGACCGGCGTACGCGTGCGGGGCGGCAAGGTTGTGACGACCGACGGCCCGTTCGCCGAGTCGAAGGAGCAGATGGGCGGCTTCGACGTGATCGAGTGCCGCGATCTGGACGAGGCGATCGAGGTCGCCTCGAAGCATCCGGTGGCGGGTTTCGGGATGGTCGAGATCCGCCCGTTCTGGGTCGAGTGAGCCGGTGCCGGGCCCTGCCCTCCGCGGGCCCGGCACACGTCCGACGACCGCTCGGACCCCGCCTCGGCAGGCGTACGAGGTGGACTCCCGACCGCGCGGCAAGCGGTTGCACGTCGCACCACTGCGATTGCTCTCCGTAGCGGGAGGTGACCTGGTCTGGTCCCACACCCTGCCGACATGGCACGATCGGCGGTCGGGGAGCAACCTCAGGGGGCTTGCGAATGGCGAAGGCCAAACGGGCGAACCATCGAAGTGGCACGGACCGACCGCGCTGGACGCCGGGCGGTGCGGCGGGCGAGGCGCGCCCGGACGGGACGGACTGGGAGGCCGACGCCGAGTCGGTGGGGCAGAACGGCTCCGGCCCGCCCCACGCTCTGAACGGTCGGCAGCAGCAGTTCGATTCTGACGCAGCCCCGGGCGAGTTCACCACGTCGGTGCGGCTGGACGAGATCGCCATCGCCGCGATGGCCTTGTCGGACGGACTGCGGGCGGCCACCCGCGGCCTGCCGGAGTCAGTGGAGTCCCGGCGACTCCGCCGAGAGCTCGACGACGCGGCCGGCAGGTTCCGGGCCGTGGCGGGGGAGTTGGAGATCACTGCCGGTGACCTGGTGCGGCTGGCGGCGAGCGAGGGCCAGAGCTGTGGCATCACCTGGGGCGTCTGTCCGGAGCATGGCATCAGCCTGATGGACCTGGGCGAGGTGATCCGGTGCCGCGTCCTGGGGTGTCATCGAGAGCAGGCCGGCGGTGCCGCGCCCTGCCCCCAGCCCGTCGCGTACCGCGTGGTCGATGCAGCCGGCCCTGCTCTGCTCACCTGCACCGGTCACGCGATCGCATGTCGCCTCCATCTGGTGGGCGCCGTCATCACTCTCGCCTCGGATCCCTTCGAGCTCCTCTGACCGGGATCTAACGCGCGGCCGCCGGCCGCATTCAAAGCTGCCGCTGAGGCGCACAGCTGCACACCCGGGCAGAAATCCGGCTCCGACATCTTGACCCCTACGCCGCTTCGTATTTAGTTTGTTGTGTCAACAGACAAATTGCGGCGGCGAGCGGCAGGAGGGCTGGCATGACGCTGGCTGACGGCGGTAGTCCGAGCGCCGTCGTCGCGGCGGATCACGGATCCCTGCGCCGTAACAACCTGTCAGTGGTCCTGCGCCACCTGCGCGACGCGGGTCCGCGGTCCAGGGCGCGGATCGCAGCCGACACCGGGCTGAACAAGGCCACCGTCAGCAGCCTCGTCGCCGAGCTCATCGACCGTGGTCTGCTGCGTGAGGGGCTGGGAGAACCCGAGCGCGGTGCCGTGGGCCGCCCGGGTCAACTGGTGGAGCTCGACGGCCGAGGCGTCTGCGGCGTCGGTGCCGAGATCAACGTCGACTATCTCGCCGTGGCGGCCGTGAACCTGAGCGGTGAGGTCGTCAGCGAGCGTCGCGTGCCGCTGGACGTCGCTCACCTGCGGCCGAGTACGACGCTCGACCGGCTGGCAGGCCTGATCGACGAGGTGGTGGCCGCGGTCGAGACGCGCGGAGGTCAGGCGGCCGGACTCACCCTTGCCGTGCCCGGGCTGGTGCAGAGCGCCGCCGGGGTGCTGGCCGTGGCGCCGAACCTGGGGTGGACCTCCATCAGGGTGGTCGACGCGATGCGCGAGCGGCTCGGCGGGCCGTCGTACCCGGTGCGCGTCGACAACGAGGCCAACCTCGGCGCGCTGGCGGCGTACTCGGAGCTCGCGGGTGAGGCGAGAGTGCAGGATCTGGTGCTGCTCACCGGCGCGGTCGGGGTGGGCGGCGGTGTGGTTGCCGGCGGCCACCTCCTTCGGGGCGGACACGGATACAGCGGCGAGGTCGGGCACATGCCGATCGCCCCGGCGGGCGGTCGTTGCGGGTGTGGGCGGACCGGTTGCTGGGAGACCGTCGTCGGCCTGAGCGCCCTGCTGGCCAAGGCGGCCGACGCGGACGATCCGGTCCGTGACCCGTCACTCGACGTCGAGCAACGGCTCGCGGAGATCACGCTCCGGGCCCAGGCCGGGAACGCCCGGACGCTGGCGGCACTGGCCGAGGTCGGCACGTGGCTCGGCATCGGGGGAGCGATCCTGGTGAACGTCTTGAACCCTGACGTGCTGGTCCTCGGCGGCTATTTCGCGGCGCTTGGCCGATGGCTGACCGAGCCGCTGGAGAAGGCGATCCGGGAACAGGTGATCGCCCCGGACGCGGGTGGCTGTCGAGTGGTCCGGTCCGAGCTGGGCTTTGCCGCGGCGATTCGTGGCGGCGCGCAGATCTCGCTGGATCGGGTGTTCATCGACCCGACGCTGGTGGGCCGCGACGAGGCGGCGATGACGCCGTGAGCCGACGACGTGGACCGGTACGTGCCGACTGCATTCATGTCCTGAGGAGTGACACACGATGACAGACCTGGGGATCGGCTTGGTCGGCTATGCCTTCATGGGTGCCGCCCATTCACAGGCCTGGCGGAGCGCCCCGCGGTTCTTCGACCTGCCACTGAACCCGGTGATGACGGCCCTGTGCGGGCGCAACGCCGAAGCAGTGGAGGCTGCCGCGGGCAAGCTCGGCTGGAGCAGCGCCGAGACCGACTGGCGCAAGTTGCTCAGCCGCGACGACGTGCAGCTGGTCGACGTCTGCACGCCGGGTGACAGCCACGCGGAGATCGCGATCGCCGCGCTCCAAGCTGGCAAGCACGTGCTGTGCGAGAAACCGCTCGCCAACACCGTCGCCGAGGCCGAGGCGATGGCGGCCGCCGCGACCCGGGCGGCGGCGCAGGGTGTCCGGTCGATGGTGGGATTCACCTACCGCCGGGTGCCGGCGATCGCACTCGCGCGGCAATTGGTTGCCGAAGGCAAGATCGGCACCGTCCGACACGTCCGCGCGCAGTACCTGCAGGACTGGATCGCCGATCCCGAGGCGCCGTTGTCGTGGCGGCTCGACAAGGAGAAGGCCGGCTCGGGCGCGCTCGGCGACATCGGCGCCCACATCGTCGATCTGACCCAATTCATCACCGGTGACCTGATCAGCGAGGTCAGCGGTCAGCTGGAGACGTTCGTCAAGGAGCGCCCGGTTCCCGTCGAGCACAGTGGCCTGGCCGGCACGGCCGGCATCGAGCGCGGCCCGGTCACGGTCGACGACGCCGCGATCTTCCTCGCCCGGTTCGACTCCGGCGCGCTCGGTGTCTTCGAGGCGACGCGGTTCGCAACCGGCCGCAAGAACGCCATCCGGATCGAGATCAACGGCAGTGCCGGCAGCCTCGCCTTCGACTTCGAGGACATGAACCTGCTGCACTACTACGACGCGACCGAGGACGCCCGCACCGCGGGCTTCCGGCGGATCCTCGCCACCGAAGCGACCCACCCGTACGTCGCGGCGTGGTGGCCGCCCGGCCACCTGCTCGGCTACGAGCACGCTTTCACCCATCAAGTGGTCGACCTGGTCACCGCGATCGCGGACCGCCACGACCCGCTGCCCTCGTTCTCCGACGGACTGCAGGTCCAGCGCGTGCTGGCCGCGGTCGAGGACAGCTCGAACACCCGACAATGGCAGGAGATTTCCCGATGAACGCCTACACCCCGACGAAAGACGACAAGTTCTCCTTCGGTCTGTGGACCGTCGGCTGGCAGGGCGTCGACGTCTTCGGCACGGCGGTCCGTGCTCCGCTCGACCCGGTCGAGGCGGTCGAGCGACTGGAGGGCTTGGGCGCCGCGGCGGTGACGTTCCACGACGACGACCTGGTCCCGGACGACAGCAGTCGTGCGCAGACCCTGGAGCGGTTCGTCAAGGCCCTGGCCGACACCGAGATGGTGGTCGAGATGATGACCACGAACCTGTTCAGTCACCCGGTGTTCAGGGATGGCGGCCTGACGGCGAATGACCGCGACGTACGCCGGTACGCGCTGTCGAAGGTGCTGCGCAACGTCGACCTGGCCGCCGAGCTCGGCGCGTCGACGTACGTGCTGTGGGGTGGTCGTGAGGGCGCCGAGTCCGGCGGTTCCAAGGACGTGCGCGCGGCGCTCGACCGGTACAAGGAGTCGATGGACCTGCTCTGCGCCTACGTACGCGAGCAGGGCTACGACCTGCGGTTCGCGATCGAGCCGAAGCCGAACGAACCGCGCGGCGATATCCTGCTGCCGACCATCGGGCACGCCATCTCCTTCATCAACGACCTGGCCGACCCGGAGCTGGTCGGCATCAACCCCGAGGTCGGGCACGAGCAGATGGCCGGGCTGAACTACGCGCACGGCATCGCTCAGGCGCTGTGGCACGGCAAGCTGTTCCACATCGACCTGAACGGGCAGCACGGGCCCCGGTTCGACCAGGACCTGCGCTTCGGCGCGGGCAACCTGCGCGAGGCCTTCTGGACCGTCGACGTCCTGCAGGGCAGCGGTGGACGCCCGGGCTACGACGGCTACATCCACTTCGACTACAAGCCGCCGCGCACCGAGGACATGGACGGCGTGTGGGAGACCGCTCGTGCCTGCATGCGCAACTACCTGATCCTGCGGGAGAAGGTAGGGGCGTTCCGCGCCGACCCCGAGGTCGCCGAGGCACTCGCCGCGGCGCGCGTGGGCGAGCTGTCCGAGCCGACCCTGGGCGACGGCGAGACGCTCGCGGACCTGCGCGCGGCGACGTACGACGTAGAGGCGCTGGCGGGCCGGGGGCTCGGGTTCGAGCGGCTGGACCAGCTGGCGATGGAACACCTGCTCGGCGTCCGCTGACCCACACCTTCGGCGAAAGGGAGTAAACCGTCATGGCTCGACCGATCACCCTGTTCACCGGCCAGTGGGCCGACCTGCCGTTCGAGGAGGTGGCCCGGCTCGCCTCCGAGTGGGGGTACGACGGACTGGAGATCGCCTGCTGGGGCGATCACCTCGACGTCCGCAAGGCGGCGGAGGACGACGCATATGTGCGCAACAGGCTCGATGTGCTGGAGAAGTACAACCTGAAGGTCTGGGCGATCTCCAACCACCTGCTCGGTCAGGCGGTCTGCGACGACCCGATCGACCAGCGGCACCAGGCGATCCTGCCGGCCCACATCTGGGGCGACGGCTCGCCGGAAGGCGTCCGCCGACGGGCCGCCGAGGAGATGGGCACCACCGCCCGGGCCGCCCGCCGGCTCGGGGTCGACGTGGTCATCGGCTTCACCGGGTCCTCCATCTGGAAGACAGTGGCGATGTTCCCGCCGGTGCCCGCCTCGATGCTCGAGGCCGGGTACCAGGACTTCGCGGACCGGTGGAACCCGATCCTCGACGTGTTCGGCGAGGTGGGTGTCCGGTTCGCCCACGAGGTGCACCCGTCCGAGATCGCCTACGACTACTGGTCCACCGTCGCCACCTTGGAGGCGATCGGTCACCGCGCGGCGTTCGGGCTGAACTGGGACCCGAGCCATTTCGTCTGGCAGGACCTCGACCCGGTCGGCTTCCTGTGGGACTTCAAGGACCGGATCTACCACGTCGACTGCAAGGACGCGAAGCGCCAGGTCGGCAACGGTCGCAACGGCCGGATGGGGTCGCACCTGGCCTGGGGCGACCCACGGCGCGGCTGGGACTTCGTCTCCACCGGGCACGGCGACGTCCCGTGGGAGGCCTGCTTCCGGATGCTGAACACGATCGGCTACGACGGGCCGATCTCGGTCGAGTGGGAGGACGCCGGCATGGATCGCCTCGTCGGCGCGGCGGAAGCGGTGCAGTTCGTCCGCAACCTCGCCTTCGATCCACCCACCGCCTCCTTCGACGCCGCCTTCTCCTCCTGAGGACCCGTACGGCGGGACCACCCGCGCGGGTGGTTCCGCCGTACGCCGGGGCCTCCCGCGATGATTCGTCAGATGTGGCTCAGGCGAGTGGTGCTTCGTCGTTCAGGAGGTCGGTGGTCTGGCCTTCGAGCCAGCCGATCTGGAGCGACCGGGCCCATCGGTGGACCTCTGTGGCCAGGGCGACAGCGGCCGTGCGGTCGCCTTCGTCGCGAGCCAGTACGGCGAGGAGCGCCTGCTGGGCCAGTACGCCTGGGACATGACCTGCCTTCTGCCGGAGCTCGGTCGATCGCTCCCACTGGGCACGAGCGAGGACGAGGTTGCCGGCAGTGTGAGCGTGATCGCCCAGGTGGCGTAGTGCCAGCGCGACGAGCAGGTCGTCACCGGCGCGCTCGGCGAGTTCCAGTGCAGCTGTGTAGTGGGCGGAGGCCTCGGCCTGCCTGCCATGCAGATTGTCTGCGATCAGACCTTCGTAGAAGGCGACTGAACCGGCCCGGCGGTCGTCAGGAGCGCTTCGTCGAAGCTCCTCGGCGCGCCGGGCGAGTGCTGCCGATGCCGTGGGATCCCGCCCGTCGGGCCCGAGTTGCAGCGAACCGTCGGCTGTCAACAGGGCGGCGAAGTACTCGCCTCGCAGTTGGAGGAGTGCAAGATCCCAGGCCACGTCAGTGCTCGGTGCCTGCTCGAGTGCCTGGGACACAGCCGCCAGCTTCGCTTCTGAGTGGTCGGTGCCCTGGGCGAAGTCCCGCTCCACGGCGAGGTCCGCCTCGGCGAGGGCACGGACCAGGGTCTCGGCCGGATCGTCCGGTCGGGCTTCGAACAGGACTCGGTCGGCGATCTCCCAGCATCCGGCTTGCACCAGGGCAGCGGCGGCTGCGGTGAGTTCGGTCATGGCGATCTGGGCCATCTGGGGGCCTCGCTCTCGATGTCGTCGGGAAGCTGCGATCAGCAGAGTATTTCGATCCCGAAACATTTGACAATGAACCTTCAGCCGCCGAATAATCCGACGCGTGAAGGATTGGGTGGATGACCATGTCCAGCTGTGGTCCCGCGAGCTGCCCGAGCTGGATCTGCAGGTCGAGGGGATCGCGACGAGGCTGCAGGTCCTGGCCAGGGAGCTCGACCGGCGACGCGAGGCCGCGCTGGCCGCTCACGGGTTGCAGTACGGGGCGTTCAAGACTCTGCACATGCTGCGCCGGGGCGGTCCGCCGTACCGGGCGACGCCCGGCGACCTGGCCGGTCACCTCGACCTCTCGCCGGCTGCGATGACCAACCGGCTCGACGTCCTCGAGCAAGCCGGCTATGTGCGGCGAGATCACGACCGAGAGGATCGGCGCCGGGTACTCGTCACCTTGACGGATGCCGGCCACAGCATCTGGCAGCAGGCGATCGGTGATCAGGGGCGGGTCGAGCAGGAGCTGATCAACCGGCTCGGCGCGGCCAAGAGGAGCCAGTTGCTCACCCTGCTTCGCCACTTGGTCCTGGCGGCGGAGGACAAGTCGGTGTCCGGGGCGATGTAGAGATCCGGCGGACAGGTTCGACCTACCAGTTGAAGGCGTTCAGGAAGGACGCCGGGCAGGAGGTCGAACCAGTGGAGCCGTTGCTGCTGATGGTGGCGCGGGAGGTTGTCGCGGAACGCGTACGAAAGCACACGAGTGGGATGAGCGGTGAGGGACGCCGCAAGCACGGTGCGTGGCGTTGGGAAACAGGGCGGCGACGGCGGAGTGAGTTGGCTGCGACCTGCCCCGAGCCCGTGTCAGAGTCGTCCGGTGACTGAAGCTTCCCTGCCTACTGAGACAGATCCCGCCGTCTTGCTTGCCGCGTACGACAACCAGTTGCGCGGTCGAGGCGAGACGATCAACGTGCAGAGCAGTACCGATGGCCCGGTCGTCCGCGTGGAGTACACGAACCGTGGGCTGGTGAGCTATCGCTCGCTGGAAGGGTGGGAGGGCGAGGAGCTGGATGCCCTCATCGCTCGCCAGCGCGACTACTTCGCCGCGAAAGGACAGGCGGTCGAGTGGAAGACTCGCGGGCACGACCTGCCCGCCGACTTGCCCGAGCGGCTGGTCGCCGCCGGGTTCCGGCCCGAGGAGCGCGAGACCGTCGTGATCGCGGAGAGCGCAGCCATCGTCGACCGGCTGCGCGGACGCGAGAACGTTGAGGGCACGACTATCCGCAAGGTCACCGATCCCGCCGACTTCGAGCGGATCGCGGCGATGGAGTCGGCCGTGTGGGGAGCGGACTGGTCATGGTTGGTGGACGACCTGACGCGCCGCCAGGAAGGCGATCCCGAACTGCTCGACGTCTTCGTCGCCGAAGCCGGTGGTGAAGTGGTGTCTGCCGCATGGGCGGCTCACAAGAAGGGGACCGACTTCACCGGGCTCTGGGGTGGCTCGACGCTGGCGGAGTGGCGCGGCAGGGGCATCTACAAGGCGCTGGTCGCGGTCCGTGCGGCTCGTGCGGCGGAACTCGGCAACCGCTACCTGCAGGTCGACGCGTCCGACGACAGTTCGCCCATCCTGCAAAGGCTCGGCTTCGTCGCTGTCACGACCACCACGCCGTACGTGTTCACGCCCGCAGCAGGCTGATGGCGACCCATGTCGAGAAC
The DNA here is from genome assembly GCA_035759015.1 of Kribbella sp. Taxonomy (GTDB): domain Bacteria; phylum Actinomycetota; class Actinomycetes; order Propionibacteriales; family Kribbellaceae; genus Kribbella. Next base: position 69,469 of record DASTVQ010000094.1, on the reverse strand, counting down.
GGGGAATCGGCTCCGACGTCACTCGTGAGTGGCGCAGCCTGGACGCCGGGACCGGAGGGACAGATCGAATGAAGTACATGCTGCTGATGCATACACCGAAGCAGGGCTGGGATGAGATGTCGGCCTCGTGGTCGCAGGAGGACATGAAGGTCATGGTCGACTTCATGCACGAGCTGGACCGCGAGCTGAAGGAGTCCGGTGAGCTCGTCGACGAGCGCGGGCTCACCACCCAGATCAAGACGGTGCGTGCCCAGGACGACGACGAGCCGATCATCACCGACGGGCCGTTCCCGGAGTCCAAGGAGGTGCTCGCCGGCTACTGGGTGGTCGAGGTCGCCTCGGAGGAGCGAGCCCTCGAGCTGGCCCTGCGCATCTCCAGGACGCCAGGCCCGGGCGGTGCGCCACTGAACCAGCCGGTCGAGGTCCAGCTGGTGGGGGAGTCCCCGGAGGTCTGAGCACATCCACAGCCGGGTCACAGGTCTCGCACCAGTGGCCCGGCTTCGAGAGCCGGCGTGGGCTCAGTGGCGTCTGCGCTCCCGGCGCGGGGTAACGCATGGCCCAGTGCTTTGGGGCCGTCGTCAAGCAGGTCCAGCTGGGCTATCACGTCGAAGCCCAGCCTTCGTAGTACAAGACCTTCACCCGATCCCGTACCCAATGGATGCGGCCCCTACCTGCCCGGCGATATCCACACCAGTGGAAAACCCCCCGCCGATTCGTCGCATCTGGGGCGGCCCGCCGGCGGCGATCCCCAACCAGAGCCGACGAATGGCCGCAAGGCAATCCACAGGTGTGGGAAACCCTGCCCCTCCTGTCACCTCCGCGGACCGCCCGGCCGGCGCCCGGCCGGCGGCCGACCGGCGGCCGACGGTGGACTCCACGCCGACGCCGGACGCCCACCCATCCACCACCCACGTGCGGGGTGGCGAGCACGTTGTCACCCCGCCGTCGCGCACCACCGCACCACCGGAACCTGGTTAGACCGACACCCCGTCCGCCGGGGTGAGCCACCGCGCGGCCCGCCTCGCCGGCCTGGGACCCGGTTGCCCCTGGGACCCGGTTGCCCCTGGGACCCGGTTGCCCCCGGGACCCGGTTGCCCCTGGGACCCGGTCGGGCCCCGCTTGTGGAAAGCCTTCCGGCGATTCGTCGCATCTGGGGCAGCATCCGTCCGCACCAGAGCCGACGAATCGGCAGGAGGGTTTCCACAGCTTGCGGATCGGAGGGCTCGGGCCGCAGCACGGCCGCAGCACGGCCACAGCACGGGGGAGGTGGGGTTCAAGGCGCCGGCGTCGCCTGAGGGGCCAGGCCTGCCCACTGACCGGATTCGCGCCTGGGTCGTCGTGGCGGTGGGGCGTAGGGCTCGCGGATGTGGCGGCGGAGGTGGGAGCCTGGTGGGGGTTCTGGGGTGGGGAGGATCTGGCGAAGGCATACTCGCGTGCGTGACTGACGTGTTCGGGACTGCGGCGATCCGTGAGCGGGTGCTGGCCGGCTGGGCGGCTTCGGCGGCGCGGTTCCGGGAGGACGCCAATGCCGAGGAGGATCTCGCGCTCGGCGGCTACGCCGACCGGGTGGTTGTCGAGCTGGCCCAGAACGCGGCCGACGCCGCCCTGCGGGCCGGTGTGCCCGGCCGGCTCCGGTTCTCGGTGCGCGACCGGACACTCGTCGTGGCGAACACGGGTGCTCCCCTCACGGCGGAGGGAGTCGAGTCCCTCGCAACCTTGCGAGCCTCGGCGAAGCGCGACGAGGCGGACAGCGCGGTCGGGCGGTACGGCGTCGGCTTCGCCGCCGTGCTGGCGGTGACCGACGAGCCGGTGATCATCTCCCGTGCAGGGGCAGTCCGGTTCTCCCGTGCCGAAACCGCGGCGGCGATCGCCGAGATGAGCGGGCAGGCGCCGGGGCTGGAGGAGGAGCTGCGACGCCGCGGCGGCCACGTTCCCGTCCTGCGGTTGCCGTTCACGGCCGAAGGCGAACCGCCGGCGGGTTTCGACACAGCGGTCCTGCTGCCACTGCGTGACGATGCGGCTGCGGATCTCGTTCGCAGGCTGCTGGCCGAGGCTGACGACGCGCTGCTGCTCGCACTGCCCGGCCTCGCGTCGATCGAGCTCGACGTCGACGGCGTCGTACGGGTGCTCGCCGATGCGCCGACGCGCTGGTACGTGGAGCGGGCGGGCGGAGCGCTGCCGGACGGCGAGCGGGAGCGACTGCTGGCGGATCGCCCGAGCGAGGAGCGGGCCCGGCCGTACTGGTCGGTGCTCTGGGCGATACCGAGGGATCCACAGACCGACCTGCCCCGCACCGCGCATGCACCTACCCCTACCGACGAGCGGCTCTCGCTACCCGCACTGCTCGTCGCGTCGTTCCCACTCGATCCAGCACGACGCCATGTGGCGAGGGGGCCGCTCACGGACTGGCTGGTCCTCGAGGCGGCCAAGGTCTACGCCGATCTCGTGCGGAACCGGGCCGGGGACGGCGGCGAAGTGCTTTCGCTCGTCCCCACCGGCCTCGCCGAGGGCGCGCTCGATGGGGCGCTGCGAGACGCTGTGCTGGCGATCCTTCCGACGACACCGATGCTCCGGGCCGCAGCGGACGGCAGTCTGCTCCGACCGCGCGATGCCGTCGTGGTCGACGGTGCGGATGATGCGTTCGATCGGGTGCTCGCCCCGATCGTCGACGGCCTGGTGAGGTCCGCGCGGCGGGACCGAACCGCGTTGGACGCTCTCGGGGTCCGGCGACTCGAGCTGGCCGACCTCGTCGACCAGCTGGGGGTGGTCGCCGAGACACGGCCGCCCGGTTGGTGGCGAGAGGTCTACGCCGCACTCTCCGGCATGGTTCTCGACCCGCTGACCCGCGAGGCTCTCGGCACGTTGCCTGTGCCGTTGGCCGACGGCCGAATTGTCCACGGGTCCCGCGGGCTGCTGCTGCCGGGCGGAGACCTACCACCGGACGTCCTGTCGGTTCTCGGTCAGTACGGCATGCGGGTGGTCCACCCCGACGCCGTGCACGAGACGCTCGAGCGGCTGGGCGCGGTCCAAGCCAGCCCGCGGGCGCTGCTGGAAGACGGCGCGGTACGCGCTGCAGTGGCGCATTCGGCTGATGCCGACGACCCGGATGCGATCGCCGCGGCAGTGCTCGGACTGGTTGCCGCCGACCCCTCGCAGGCCGAGGACCTGTGGTGGCTGTCCGATCTGGTTCTCCGTGACACCGACGGCGAGCATGTGCCGGCGAACGCGCTGGTCGTCCAGGGCTCGGACGCGGCGGCCGTGCTCGACGACGAGGAGGTCGCGCCGGTCGATCCGGCGCTGGTCGATCGGTACGGTCCGGCCGCGCTGGAGGCGGTCGGCGTGCTGAGCTCGCTCGGGGTGGTGTCGGCTTCGGACGTCGCACTCGACGCGCTACCGGAGGCACTGGCCGACCTCGCCGATATCGAGGACTGGGCTGCCGAGGTTGCCCCGGAAGGTTCCAGGTTCGGTGCGACCGTGGGCGAGCTGGTCGCGGTCCGTGACCTCGACTGGGTCACCGATGCCGCGTGGCCGCGAGCACTGGCGCTGCTCGGAGGTTCACCGGCGCTGCGGCGCGCACTGGTCGGGTCCGCGCGGGTCGTCGGCCCGGACGACCGTGCCCTCGCCGCGCCGTCGTACACGTCGTGGTGGATCCGGCGCAACGTGGAGCTGGAGGACGGCCCCCTGGCCGGTCGGGCGGATCCCGATGCCGATCCGGTGCTGGCCGCCTTCCTGCCGGAGGCACCGGGTTGGACTGCGCGGCTGGACCCTGAGGTCCGGGCGGCGATCGGCCTGGTCCGCGAGGTCGACCACCTGGATGAGCTTGGTGTGGGGTCACTGCTCGGGCGTCTCGCCGATCCGGCCCGGCCCGTCGAGGCGGGTGTGATGCTGCGCCTGTGGGCTCGTCTCGGCACGCTCACGGTCTACCCGGCCCAGGCTCCGAGCCACGTACGGGTGCTGACGGGCGCGGGGGAGACCCGGGTCGTGCCGGCGAACGAGGCCGTGGTTGCGGACGCGCCGATGTGGCTGCAACGAACCGACCTCGGCGGGTACGTCGTGGCGCCCGGCGCGGCCGCGGACGGGTTGAGCGACCTGCTGGACCTGCCGATGGCGCAAGACGTCACCCCGGGGCGGATCGACAGCGAGGGCACCCCGGCGGTGGTGCCGCAGCTCATCCGGGATCTCGTACCCGAGGTGCCGGGGAGGTGGTGGGAGCACGAGGAGCTGACCGTCGACGGCGTCGAGGTCTCGTGGTGGGTGGACTCCGACGGTGGTCCGCATGCCGCGACGTTCGACGGCCTGGCCAAGGCGCTGGCGTGGAGCTCCGCGCGCTGGGACCAGCGCCACCTGATCCGGGCGGTCCTCAGCGAGCCCGACCGGACGGCCGAGCTCCTGCTCGACGCCGCCTTCGACGCCAGGCCGGACGAGTTCGTCAGCGAGTGACCTCGAAGACGCCGTGTGCACCTCGCTCGGCGTCGACCATCGCGTGTGACAAGAACGGGTAATGGCCTGCCTCGGGGAAGGTCAGCTCGACGAATCCGCCCTGGGACGGCCCGAGCGCCAACGCCTGGCTGCCGCCCGTGCCACCACGCCGCAGGTAGGCCCCCTCGGCGTACACGGTGTCGAACTGGGCACCGACGACGTGGAAGGCCGTCGCCCGGTTCGGCCCGGCGTCGAGCACCCAGACCCGAACGCGTTCGCCGACCCGAGCGGCGAGCGGGCGATGGTCGTACTGGTTGGCGTAGCCGTTGAAGACGACGGCGTCGGGCTTCTCGGCCTGGACCTTGTCCACGTCCACCGGGCCACCCGGCGAGCCGAGGTACAGCTCGGACTGGATCAGCAGGTAGTCGCGGCTGACCGTGGGCAGGCCCGGCGGATCGATCACGACGGCTCCGAACAGCCCGTTGGCGATGTGGGCCGACATCGGCATCGACGAGCAGTGGTACATCCAGACACCCGCGCGGGTCGCCTTGAACCGATAGACCAGGGACCCGCCGGGCGGGATCGTCCGCATCGGCCCGTCGGGAGCGAGCACACCGGCATGGAAGTCGATGGAGTGGCCCATCGTCGCGTCGTTGACGAGGGTGATCTCGAAGACGTCGCCGACCTGGCCGTGCAGGACCGGTCCGGGCGCTGAGCCGTTGTACGTCCACAGCTGCTGGGTGACTCCGGGGGCGACCTCACGCTCGACGTCCCGCACGGTGAAGGTCCGGCGATGGACCCGTTCCGCGGTCAGCGGTGGCAGCGCAGCGTCGTGCGCCCTGAAGTCCTGGCCGGGCATGGCCATGAAGTCGAGGCCGTCGGCTGCGTCCGAGCCGGTGTCGGCGGTCGGTGCCTGGTTCGTGCCGTGGTCGTGGCCGGCATGGGCCGACCCTGCCTTCCCCGTCACCGCGATGTGCAGGACCATGCCCAGCTGTCGGTGACCGATGACCGAGCACCACCCCTCGATGTCCCTGCCCACGACTCCGACGTCGAGAGTGGTCGATTCGCCGGGGGACAGCCGGCCGCTTTCGTCGCCGGAGTCCAGCACCAGGTCGTGCACGTCCTTGTCGTCGGTGTTCCTCAGCTCGATCACCAAGCGGTTGCCGGCAGGCACGTCGATGGTGGCGGGGGTGAATCGCATGTCCGCCGCCGTGACGGTGACGCGCGTCGTCTGGCCGGTCGGGTTCACGTCCGCCGCGGCGCTCCTGGCCGCCGCCTTACCGCCGAGGCCGGCCGGGTCGACCGCGACTCCGACGGCCACGGCCAGCACCACCGCCGCGAGGCCGGCGGCGACCAGCCCGGCCAGTTGCCCGCGAGGACGCGCGATGCCCACGGGCGCGGGTCCCCGCCGGTCGGCCGGGCTGTTCGAGGACGCCGCCGCCTTGGCTGTGCGTGATGCGCGCATCGCCAGGAACAGCAACGGCAGGAACGATGCCAGCCCGACCAGCACAAGGGCTGAGTTGAGCACCCGTACCGCGCTCGGTACCGGCAGTACGCAGACGACCAGGCCGGCGTTGATCAGGACGATCCTGAGCGGTCCGCCGCGGTCGAGGACGGCGTTCGCGGCGCGGATCGGAGTGGGCCCGCCGCCGAGCGCCACCGGGATCAGGTACGAGAGTGCGCCGAGCAGCACCTGCGCACCGAAGCCTGCGGCGAGGGCGGGAGTCAGCCAGTCGAAGCGACCTTCGGCAACCTCCCACGAGGACGAGGTGGCGAAGCCGACGATCAGCGCGATCAGGCAGCCGACGAGCCACAGCACCCCGGCGAGCACCGACCAGGTCGGGTACGACGAGGGCGGCTTGGCGCGGGCTGCCGACACGAACGGGCGAGCCACCAGAGCCAGGCCCACCAGGTAGCCGAGCAGGCCGACGGGTACCAGCGGCAACAGGCCCGCAAGTGCGCCGCCGGCGATGACCAGGACCGAGGCCAGGAGTACAGGCAGAGCACGCTGCGAGGCCTGCTCGGCCCCGGCGACGATGCGAGTTCGCAGCATGGTCGGCCACAGCGTCAGCAGGGTGCCGACGATGGTCAGGCCCATCCACCCCAGCAGATTGACGGCGGCGTGCGCGACCATCACCTGGATGTGCTCGGGATCGCCGAGACCACGGGCGAGGGTCGCGCCCAGGAACGCCCCGACCGGCAGCAGCGCAGCGGCCGTGACGTAGTACCGCACGGTCGCGCCGAACCGTGACGGCAATGACCGCTTCATCTGCAGGACCAGCGAGACACCGTGCCAGAGCACCGCCGCGCCGACCGCGGTCGCGCCGACCACGGTGACCGGCCAGACATCGCTGAGTACGCCGGTCACGACGAGGACGACGCCGACGTTGAGCAGCAGGAGCCGTGCGGACTGGTCGCGCCGGTCGTGCTCGCGGGGAGCCGTGTGCAGCAAGGCATCCGCGAAGTGCTTGCTCCAGACAAGGATCGAGTGGGTGACCGCGCCGAGCAGCAGGAGGTGGATCATCAGCCAGCGGGGAGCCGGGATGAACGGGTGCAGCAGAGCGACGGGAACGAGCGTGATCAGCCACAGTGCGGCCGGTAGGTCGCGCAGCGGCCAGAAGCCGCCGCGAGTCTGACGTGGTCTGTCCACCATCAGCTCCTCGCCTGACGCGGGCGGGCGGCCGACCAGGCCGCCAGCACGATGAATCCCAGCAACGCCACGATGTTGAGCGCTCCGCCGGTCTGCCAGGCGAAATGGACCCCCAACCCGTCACCGACCCACAGCCGCAGCAGCAGCGATGCGTGGAGCAGGACCGCCGGGCCGATCAGTGCCGAACGGTAGTGGAGGGGGCGGCGCAGGATCGCGGGCAGGATCACCGGCGCGTGGGCCATGATCATCGAGATCGTGAACCCGATGAAAACCCCGTGGATCACGACGTCGTACCGCTCACCGTCGTACGCCGGCCCGCCGATGGCCCAGGCGCCACCGGCAACTGCGAGCCAGAAGTAGCCGGCCAGCATGTTCGCGGCCATGAACCGGGTGAGTCCGGAGGTCCGGATCGTTCTCCGGGCGATGTCGTGACGCGCCAGCCACGCGACGAGCGCGAGAAGCGTCAAGCCCAGCAGGGGATAGCCGGCAGCCGGCCACAGCAGCGAGACCACCACCCCGCCCACCATCGCCGCAGACAGGATCAGCAGGGTGCGCCCGGCTGTCGGCCCCATCGCGATCCTGGCCAGCTCGAGACGTTCACCGCCGATCGTCGCCACGATGAAGCCGACCAGCCAAGGCAGCAGGTGCGAGACCTCGACGCCACCCAGCCACAGCGCCAGACCACCGATGGCAAGCACCGCTGCGAAGGTCTGAACCAGTTGCGCGTCATCGCGCTGGCGCCGCCACAGCGGGATGCAGACGGCCAGCAGCGCGACCGCGCCGAGCAGTTGCGTCCACTGGCCGACGACCAGCGGGGCGGGGGAGACCAGCAGCAGACCACCGCCGCCGAGAAGGCCCGGTGCGAGGAAGCCTGCCCGCCGCTTCAGGGCTACCGCGCGTTCCAGGCTGATCAGCGTGCCCACGAAACCGAAGACGAGCAACATCCCATGTACGTCGGGGAGCCGCTCCGCGCGGACCGGAGCCGGCAGACCGAGCAGGACCAGGGCTGCATCGAGGCCGGCCAGCAAGGCGACTGCCGCCGGCAGGAGCAGTGCCCCGCGGAACAAGCGCGGCTGCACGCGGGCGGTGCGTGGTTCGGCGGCGAGTGCGGTCGGTACGGCCCCGCTCATGGCTGCTCCGGCTGGGGCCGCCCGGCCAGGTGCAACCGGCAGGCGCCGGGTTCGGCGAACGGAGCCAGCTCCACGGGCAACGGATCGGCGCCGTACTCCTTCATGGCCCCGCGGACGATGCCCAGGTGGACCCCGCACACCACATCCGGGTAGCGGTACGCGGTGTCCAGCAGTGGGCAGCGCGTCAGCCGGACCTCGGAGTCCGAGCCGTCGGTCTCGGGGCCGAAGCCGAGACCGCCGAGCAGATCGATCACCGCGCGGCCGGCTGCCTCGTCGGGCCGGCGCCCGCGATCTCGGGCCAGCTCGCGGCCCCATTCCTGGCCGGCGACGATGGCATCGTCACGTGGCGAGGCGCTGGTCCGGTGGAGCGTCGACGCGAGCGCGGTGGCGAGCCCGGCGTACTCGGACTGCTCAGGCTTGTCGCCGGGGGACGCCTCGTAGAGCCAGGCAGGCCGGCCGCGCCCGTTCGGCTGGGCCCGGTGCCGTTGCACCAGGCCACGCTGGTGGAGCGCGTCGAGATGCTCGCGGATCGTGTTCTCGTGCAGGCCCGTGAGCGTGCGCAGCTCCGCGAGCGTCACCTGGGCCGTCTGTGCGCGCAGCGTCTCCAGAAGGCCCGCGCGCGCCTGCGACATCGGCTCGCCGGCCGGTGTTCTGCCGACACCTCGCCGCGGTCCATAGCCGGTCCGGACCGGTCCGCCGAGGCCTGCATTATTTTCCACGGAATGGAGTGTACTAAAATGTCGGTGGAGCCGCTGACCCAGCGGCTCGAAAGTGGCGGCGGGGCAGCCGCCCGGTCGAAGGGGAGCACTATGGACGACGTCGTCATCGCCACGAGCGAAGCAGATGCAGGCGCAGCCGACGCAGTGAAGCAGCACCACGCGCAGCTGGCTGGGACGATGGCCCTGCACGCCGAGGCCTTGCTGGTCGCGGTGTCACGCCGCGACCAGGTCGCGGCGCAGCAGGCCCAGACAGAGCTGGTCGATTGGTGTCGGCGAGAGCTGGTTCCGCACGCGCTCGCCGAGGAGAAGGCGATGTACCCGGCCGCGCACGCGAAGGCCGAGGGTCGCCTGCTGGTGGACGGAATGCTTGCCGAGCACATCGTGATCACCGGGCTGGTCGAAGACATCGCGGCGGCGAGCGACCTGGTCCGGGCCGGCGCTTCGGCGAAGGCGCTGCAGGTGATGTTCGACAGCCATCTGGCGAAGGAGAACGACCTCGTGCTCCCGTTGCTGGTCAGCGCGCCCGACGTGTCAGTGGCGGAGTTGCTGGCTGGTATGCACGAGCTGCTGGGGGCCGCGTCACACCACGAGCACGACAAGGCCGCCGAGTCCGGGCACGGTGCCCACAACTGCTCCTGCGGCGAGGCGGATGCCCCCGGCCATCCCGAGCTGGACGCTCGCGTGATCCCGCACGCCATCCGGCACGCCACGATCTTCGGTGCGCTCGACGCGGTGCAGCCGGGCGGCGGGCTGGTCCTGCTCGCTCCGCACGACCCGCTGCCGCTGCTCGGACAGATCGAGGAGCGCTACTCCGGTGCGTTCGCGGTGGAGTACCAGGAGCGCGGCCCGGAGGCCTGGCGCCTCAGCTTCGTCCGTCGTACCGCGGGCTGACGAGCCGCGGCCGGAGGGACCTACGTCATCGATCGACGGTCCCTCCGCCCCTGGTCACGATATCGGCTCCTCTGCTTGCCTGTGGCCCAGACACGGCGATCTGCCCGGGGAGCGATGAGCTGATGAGTACCGATGCGGCAGCCGGGACCACCGACGGCTGGCGGAAGTGTGTGGAGCTGGCGGTGGACCTCGGCTGGCAGATGGTGGAGACCTACCGCGACGCGAAACCGAAGGATCTCGTCCACCCGGACCATGTGATGGCCGAGCCGGCCGGGCTCACGAACTTCGCGCAGCTGGATCATCGCCACCGGCTGCGGCTGGATGTCCACGGGATCGACCGGGCGGTGACGCAGTTGGCGGCGCTGCTGCCACCGACGCGGATCGCGCCGTCCACCCAGGCGGTGCGCGACGGCGTCGAGCAACTGGCGAAGAACGACTACGAGGCCGCGACCCGGCTCCTCCTCTCGATCAACCAGCTCAACGTCGATCTCCTGACCTGGTTGCACGCCGCGGACTCACGGACCGGGGAGGCGTACCGGCTCGGCCGGATCCTGGCCGGAACCAGCCGGCCGGGCAGCGGCGACGATCCGGTCGCCGTGATGGAGGTGGCGTTCTTCGGCAAGAAGAAGGCCGGACGCAAGGACATCCAGATCCGCGCGACGCTCGACCACCTGGCCGGGCTGCTTCCGCTGTACATGGGTGGGGCGCTACGGCTGTCGTTCGAGCGCTGGGCGGAGACCGTCACGAGGATCACCGCGGGAGAGGAGCAGCGCCGCCGGTTGCTTGATCCGGACCCGGAACCCCAGCGACGGAAGCAGAAGCCTGCGGTCGGGAACGCGCCTGTCGTCGTACCGGACGAAGCGACCATGCTGACGTACCTGGGCCGGCATCTCGGCGACCAGGGGAAGATCTGGCGGGACATGCTGACCGGCAGGCTGGACTGCGCGCGACTGCTCACCGAGGACGACTACGTCGCCGCCGCCGAGGTGGTCCTGCGCAAGGACCGGGAGATCGCACTCGCCACAAGCCGGCGATTGCTGTGGACCTTGCTCGTGCCTTTGCTGGGCGCAGTGGCGGTGATCGCCGTCATTGCCGCACTGAGTACGGCCGGATCGCCATCGGTACGGATCATTGCCGCGCTGGTGGCTCTCGGCGGGGCGCTCGCAGCCACCTGGCGCGCCGTGGCCGGCTTGACGCGACAGGCGACGACCAGGATCAACGACCCGATCTACGAGCGTGCGCTGACCGCGCGGATCGCCGAGCGAGCGACCAACCCGCTGGACAAAGCACTCGACAAGGCGCGCGAGCACAGGCCTGGTCGGCGCTCGAACCAACCACAGGCCGAGCAGCCGGCGCCCCAGGGCGTCCCGGCATGAAGGGACGGCGGAAGGTTTAACCTCCCGCCGCCACCATTACCGTCGCTCGACCGCGGGGCGGGGATCAGGGTCCAAAGTCCCGACCTTGGCGTGCCGTTCGTCCCCGACCCGCGCCGGTCGGCGAGTGCTGGGACCAACGGCACTGTTGCGTTCCACGCCACCCGGCGGATGCTGAGCAGATGAGCCGCAGGAGGACGATGACCAAGGCCACCGCACTCGCCATCGCCGCCGGAGCGGCGTACGGCGTGACTCAGTGGCCGAGGATGACGAGCTGGGGCGCGACGCGCCAAGAGGCTGAGGACGCGCTGCCGGGCGACGAGGTGGTCGGCGAGGCGAAGTACCGCACGACCCGTGCGGTCACCATCGGCGCGCCGGTCGATGAGGTGTGGCCGTGGCTGGCCCAGCTGGGGCAAGGTCGCGGCGGCTTGTACAGCTATGACTGGCTGGAGAACGCTGTCGGCCTCCACATCCACAGTGCCGAAGAGATCATCCCGGAGCTTCAGGACCTGTCGGTCGGCGATGTGATCCGCCTGATGCCGGTGGGGACCGAGCCGGAGCTCCATTTCGTCGTGGCCCGCGTCGAGCCACCGCACTTGCTCGTACTCGGACCGGAAGGCACGCGAGAGGATGCGTTCGCGGCGAACCTGCCGTACCCCGTGTGGACCTTCCGGCTGAAGGCGGTCGGCGACCGGGGCACGAGGCTGGTGGTCCGCTTCCAGAGCGATTTCAAACCGACCCCGCTGGGCCGGCTGATGTACAAGTACGCCCTAGAGCCGGTGCACTTCGTGATGGAGCGCAAGATGCTGCTGACCATCAAGGAACGAGCCGAGGGTGCCGCTTCCACGGTTCCGTGAGGTCCGGCCGTCCGGCCCGGGCGGTCGCGGAATCACCCGAGACGGAGGATGCCGACCGCCGCGATCAGGGTGAGGCTCGGAGGCGTGACCAGCACAGATCAGCAGCCCGCACCCTCTGGCGAGACCGGACCGAGGACGGTTCACATCTCTCCTGTCGACGTGGCCACCGGCGCCGCCGCCCTGGTCATGGGAGCTGCGACCGGCGCGGCGCGAAGGGCCGGGTCGGTTCTCGAGCCGGTGGCTCGCGCCGCCCTGCGCCCGCCCTTGCTACCACCGAGATTCCATCCCGCACGGTTCCTGCTCGACCTCGGCCGGCAAGGGGCCGAGCGGCGGGAGTCCATCCGGCAGGAGCTCGCGGAGCGGCTCGACGCGCTCGTCCCGGTCGTTCTCGATCAGGTTCTCCGCCGTATCGCCCTGACCGAGCTGGTCTTGCAGCAAGTCGATCTCGACGGCGTCGTGGCTGCGGTGGACATCGACGCGGTGGCGGCCCGGCTCGATATCGACACCGTCGTACGCCGGGTCGATGTGGACTCGGTCGCCGGTCGGCTGGATATCGAGGCGGTGCTCGATCGGCTCGACCTCACCTCTGTCGTCCTGCAGCGCGTGGATCTCGACGCGATCGTCCAGGCGATCCTCGCTCAGATCGACCTGGCCGCGCTGGCGCAGGAGGTGATCGAGGCCGTCGATCTACCGGAGATCATCCGCGAGTCGACGGGTTCGATGGCCTCGGACACGGTACGCGGCGCTCGTATGCGGGGCATCAGCGCGGACGAGGCGGTCAGCCATGCAGTGGATCGGCTCCTCCTCCGCCGCGGCCATCAGCGCACGCCGGTGCCACGACCACCGGCCGCGGGATCCCAAGGGCCCGGATCCCCGGCGCCGATCGGCCGGCCGGGTGACGCGGGTGACGCGGCAATGTCGAAGCACGACCGGACCGATTGAGGTAGAGATGTCGGAGGGCGGGATATCCCCGGTCCCGCGCGAGGCTCGGCCGTACCAGGGCCAGCGGGCCGGCGCCGTGTCCCGGCTGGCCGCGGCGGTGATCGACGCCCTCCTGGTCGCCCTCGTGCTCCTGGCCGGGTATGCCGGAGTCGCAGGCTTCCTGTTCCTGATCGACCCGCGCGGCTTCAGCTTCCCCGAGCTCGGCCTGATCTTCAGCCTGACCGCCGCCTTCATCGTGCTCGTCGTCTACCTCACCGTCTCCTGGTGGATCACCGGTCGGAGCTACGGAGGCCTGGTGATGGGACTGCGTGTCGTCGGTCGCGGGGGCGAGGACCTGCGCTTCATCGGTGCCCTGGTGCGAGCGCTCCTGTGCGCAGTGGCTCCGATCGGCCTGTTGTGGGTCGCCGTCAGCCCGGAGAATCGCTCGCTGCAGGATGTGCTGCTCCGCACGGCCGTGATCTACGACTGGCAGCCGCGGAGCGCGTCCAACGGCTTGGACCATCCCGCCGGACAGGCCTGATGCCGACCGGAGCGAGGCTCCGTCTCATCCTCTCCGGGTGAACCGCGCGGAGGCGGGTCCGGCCTAGTCTGCAGGCGTCTTCGCCGCCGAGCCGATGAGGGGTTCCGATGTCCGACATGGTGACGCCTTCGTCCGGGCCGGGCGATGTGGCCGGGGCCGAGCTGGCCGAGCGGATGGCTGCCTACCGGCGGTCGAGGGAACAGATCGAGCGCGACATCCTGCCGCTGGCGACGTCGATCGACGGGCTGTCGTTCGAGTTTCAGGCATCGCTGTACGACCTGGAGCTGCGTCGCGGCGGGTACGTGATGCTGCAGGGCAGCGGTGGCGCATGGCTCGGTCAGATCACGGACCTGAAGGTCGACACGGTCACGGCGGCCGGTGACGGTCGCGCTGGTGCGGCTTCCACCGTTCAGCTCCGGTTGGCCCGAGGCTCGGGGATCGTCGTCGACACCGACGGGCGCGCGTTCCACGACGCCTCCGTGCGGCCGGCAGAGGCGGGCGAGGTCGACTCATGGCTGACCCGGACCCGACCGGATCGGGCAGGGCTCGTCATCGGCGAGCTGCTGTCCGCGCCAGGCGTGTCGGCCACCCTCGACAGCGGTGGGCTCGGGCGGCACACGTTCATGTGCGGGCAGTCAGGATCGGGCAAGACGTACGCGCTCGGTCTGCTGCTCGAACGGGTGCTCGCAGAAACCGGCCTCCGGATCGTTGTCCTCGACCCGAACTCCGACTATGTCGGTCTGCCCCGTCTTCGCGACGGCGCCGACCCGCGGCTGGCCGAGCGGTACTCCTCGGTGATGGGCGACGTCGCGGTGTGGCGGAACGACCCGGCCGCGGATCATCCCCTGAGGCTGGCCTTCGCTGACCTGGACCCGGCGCTCCAGGCAGCGGTCCTCGGCCTGGATCCGATCCGTGACCGCGAGGAGTACGCCGCTCTCGTGGACCTGCTTCATGGCCAGGTCGGCGGCCGGCCGCTGATCACCGGCGTCGACCAGCTGCTGGAGACCACGACCCCGGGCGCACGCCAGCTCGGCATGCGCGCCATCAACCTCGGCGTCCTCGGTTGGCAGATCTGGAGCCCGAACCTGCCCTCACTGGTCGAGGCGTTGCGCAACCCCACCGCGCGCTGCACGGTTGTCGACCTGGGGTCGCTGGACACGATCCACGAACAGCGGCTCGTCGCCGAGGCGACGCTGTCGACACTGTGGGAGTCGAGGCTGTCCCGCCTGCCCACCCTGATCGTCATCGACGAGGCGCACAACATCTGCCCGGCGGATCCGACGAACGAGGTCAGCCGCCTGTCCTCGGACCAGGCCGTGCAGATCGCCGCCGAAGGGCGCAAGTACGGCCTGTACCTGCTGACCTCGACGCAGCGTCCGCAGAAGGTGCACGAGAACGTCGTGTCCCAGTGCGACAACCTGCTGCTGATGCGGATGAACTCGCAGGCCGACCTCGCCGATCTCGACCGGCTCTTCTCCTTCGTGCCGCCGGGCCTGATGGCCGGGGCCACGTCTTTCCGGCTCGGCCAGGCCCTGGTGGCAGGCAAGCTCCTACCTCAGGCGGCGTACGTCCAGCTGGGGGAGCGCATCTCACAGGAGGGGGGTGCCGACGTCCCGGCCACCTGGGCGGCGCCCCGGTCGTCACCGTAGTCCCCCGATCGAGGGAGCTCCATGCATTCCATGGCCGAGAACCCCACGCAGCTGCCTCCGCCGGCCCCGCGCTGGCGAGGCGCCTGGATCGTCCTGCGCTCCCTGATCATCTCGGTCGCCATCGTGGTCGCCTACTTCATTGTCCCGATGCGGTCCTCGATGAATCGTTCCACGCTGGCACAGGTCATGCTGGGGATCGCCGTGATCTCGGCACTGCTGGTGTGGCAGATCCGGGCGATCGTTCGTTCGGCCTACCCGCGGGCACGGGCGGTCGGAGCGCTGACGATCACCGTCCCGCTGTTCCTGATCATCTTCGCCACCATCTATTTCATGATGGGGCAGTCCGACCCGGACAACTGGTCGCAGCCGTTGAGCCGGCTCGACGCGGCCTACTACACGGTGACGATGTTCGCCACCGTCGGATTCGGTGACATCACCGGTATCTCGCAGACCGCACGCGCAGTGACGACCGTGCAGATGATCGGGAACCTCGTGCTCGTCGGCCTGATCGCGCGTGTCTTTGTCAGTGCCGCGCAGGAGGGTCTCCGGCGCCAAGGCGCCGATCGATCCCCCTAGACCGGTCGATCGTCCACCTGGACGCGGCGCAGGCGCGCTCCCACCGCGGCGCGCCTCACCCGGCCGCGCGCGTCAGGTCAAGGCGGCCAAGGTCTCGATCTGCAGACCTCTGGACTCCAACAGCGCGACGAGATCGACGAGATCACGATCCGCGGGGAGCTTGGTGCGCAGAATCGTCTGCAGCTGTGACGATGCAGTCGCGCACGGTTCGAGCGCCATGCGAAGAACAGGTCCCAGCGCGCCGACGACCGTGAGCTCGTACACCGCCGCCGGCTCGCGCGGCGAAGGAACGGTCATTGGTCGCCTCCCGGCTTCGTCTCCTGGTCCTCGGTGCTCGGCACCCGCCTCACTTCCACGATCTCCAGGCCGTAGGCGCGAAGCCGGTGAAGAAATCCGTACAGAGCCGCCTGGTCGGCGAACCGACCGCTCAGCACCGTCCTGAACTCGTGCTCGGCCATCTCGACATCGCCCAGTTGGTCGAGCAGCTCCTGGGTCGGCACGAGTCCCATGACGCGCACTTCATACGTTCGGTCGGACATCGAAGACCAATCGCGAGGATGAAAGCGAGGACAGGTCCAGCACAACGCTCAGCCGAGCCACTCGACCTCATCCAGGATGGATGATCGGGCCTCGATCGGGGGCCCTGCGGGTCAATTCGTGTCTGCGGCCGGCCGGTCGGACGTCTGCTCCAGCCGCAGCCGCGACCGCAGCCGCCGTGCCCACGGCTCCTGCGCTCGATCGAACTCCGCGGCCACCACGGTCGCGGCAACCACGATGAGACAGATGCACAGCAGCCAGCCCACCAGCGCGAGCGTGACGCCGAAGAGCCCGTATCGCTGGCTGTAGCTCTCCATCAACCTGGGCATGTAGATCGTGGTGGCAGCGCCGTAGACACTTGCGCAGACAGCTGCCAGAGCCCCGGTGGGCAGCAAGCGTCGCCACCGGATTCGCCGATCGAGCAGGAGCCAGGGGACGGAGGTCCAGAGGATGAGGCTGGCCAGGGCGGTCAGCGGTGCGCCCAGCACCCACTCCGATGGAAGCCGCCGTACCAGCGAGCGGAGCAGGTAGAGCAAGCCGAACTCGATCAGCAACGCTGCCAACCCCACCGCGGCGTTGAGGGAACCCCGGATGCCGGCGCGCGGCTCGAGTCGCCACGCCAGCAGGTACATCCGCTGCATACGTCGGGCGAGCGAGATGCCGGAGAAGAGGAGGAGCACCACGCTGAGGACGCCGGTGGTGGCCTCACCGGAGTGCGCGAACACTTGCTCCACCGCGCCGGCCGCGTCGCCTTCGAGCTCGAACCTGTGGATGAGGGCGTCGGCCACGACATTCTGCTCGTCCACCGGGGCGAGCGCGGACACCAGGATCAGCAAGGGGATGAGCGCGGTGAATGCCTGGGAGGCGAGGACCATCGCACGGTCGATGCCCTGGAGAGCGATGAACGAACTCAGGCAGCGGCCGACGAACGACCTCGCCAGCCGTTGCCCCAGGACCTGCCTACCGTTGGCTGACAGCGTTCCGCTCTCCTCCCGGGCGCCATGACGCTGCCCCGGCGAGCGTTCAGACCAGGGCAACCGAGGACGGGGCCGATCCGCCACCCTGCGAGTGTGTTCGTCGAAGGAGGACAACTCATCACCTTCCCCGGATGAATTCGTCGCGTTCGATGCCTCAGTCGACGCCGACGATGGCCTCGAGACGGTTGCCGTCGTGGCGGCCAGGACTCACCCGTTCCGGATGACCCGTCCGAGGGCCGACTGAACCTACGCTGCTGGCACCCGCGTGCCGGACCGAGGCCGGCGCGGCGAAGTCGGTCCCGTCCTCGGACGCGCCGGTTCCTGGTGCCGATCGGGAGGAGAGTCCGGACATGGACGTCAACGACCGCGCGCCCGCCGTACGGGCCGGGGGTGCCGCGGGGATCGTCCTGCTCACCTTGGCGTCAGGCCAGTTCCTCATGACGCTCGACAGTTCGGTGATGAACGTGTCGATCGCGACGGTCGCCGAGGACGTCGGTACGACGGTGACGGGCATCCAGACCGCGATCACGCTCTACACGCTGGTGATGGCGTCGCTGATGATCACGGGTGGGAAGCTGGGCCAGATCCTGGGCCGCAAGCGCGCGTTCGCGATCGGGTGCGTGATCTACGGTTGCGGATCGTTCACCACGTCGCTCGCGCCGAACCTGACCGTGCTGCTCATCGGCTGGTCGCTCCTGGAGGGCGTCGGCGCCGCGCTCATCCTGCCCGCGATCGTGGCGCTCGTGGCGTCGAACTTCGCCCGGGCCGAGCGTCCGCGGGCCTATGGCCTGGTCGCGGCGTCCGGAGCGATCGCGGTGGCCGCGGGACCTCTGATCGGCGGTCTGCTGACGACCTACGCCTCCTGGCGATGGGTGTTCGCCGGTGAGGTGGTGCTCGTCCTGGGCATCCTGGTGGCTGCCCGGCGGATGGCCGATACGCCGCCTGACCGCACCGCGCGTCTGGACCTCGTCGGTACGGCGCTGTCCGCCCTCGGGCTCGGCCTGGTCGTATTCGGGATCCTCCGAGCGGGGGCCTGGGGGTTCGTCAGCCCCAAGCCTGGCGCGCCCTCCTGGATCGGCCTCTCGCCGGTGATCTGGCTGATCCTCGCGGGCGGGATCACGCTGTACGGGTTCCTCGGCTGGGAGCGCCGCCGGCTGGACAAAGGTGAGGCGGTGCTCGTCGATCCGGCGATGCTGGGCAACAAGTTGCTTCGCGGCGGGCTGACCTCGTTCTTCTTCCAGTACCTCCTGCAGGCGGGCCTGTTCTTCTCGGTGCCGCTGTTCCTCTCGGTCGCGCTCGGGCTGTCGGCCGTCGAGACCGGCGTGCGTCTCCTGCCGCTGTCGGTGACACTCCTACTGGCCGCGGTCGGGATACCGAAGTTCTTCCCGAACGTGTCACCCCGTCGGGTCGTACGGCTCGGCTTCCTGTCACTGTTCGCGGGGATCGTGGCGCTGACAGCGGCGCTCGAGGCCGGTGTCGGGCCCGAGGTCGTCACGGTGCCGATGCTGCTCGCCGGGCTGGGTATCGGGGCT
Organism: Kribbella sp.; assembly: GCA_035759015.1. Classification (GTDB taxonomy): domain Bacteria; phylum Actinomycetota; class Actinomycetes; order Propionibacteriales; family Kribbellaceae; genus Kribbella. The sequence continues at coordinate 50,697 of DASTVQ010000094.1, read as the reverse complement.
CTGGCGTCCCAGCTCGGCAGCGTCACGGTCTCGGCGGTTCCCGACGAGCAGAGCGCCGAGGTGGGTGGGGTGCAGAACACGGTCACGAACTTGGGAGCCTCCATCGGCACCGCACTGGCCGGCGCTGTGCTGATCTCGGCGCTCACCGCGTCTTTCTTCACCGGCATCCAGGCCAATCCGGCGATTCCGGAGGACCTGTCGTCGCAGGCTCAGGTCGAGCTGGCCGGCGGCGTGCCGTTCATCCCCGACGATCAGCTGAGCAGCGCGCTGGCCGATGCCGGCGTGGACTCGACGACGGCGGCGGCGATCGTTGCGGAGAACGAGGAGTCCCGGCTGGACGGCCTGCGGGCGGCACTGGCTGTACTGGCAGTGATCGGGCTGGTGGCGATGTTCTTCACCCGCGGTGTGCCCACGCGGCAACCAGGCGCCGAGGCCGGGTCCGGCCCCGTGCCATGACGGCGTCATGGGCGGCTCAGGGCACTAGGCCGATCATCCTGCCAGGATCTTCGCCTTCTGGGCGGCGAACTCCTCCTCGGTGAGCACGCCCTGGGACTTCAGCTCGGCCAGGGCCTTCAACCGCTCGATCGGGTCGGCGGCCGGGGGTGCCGCGGGCGCCTCGACGGGTGCCTGCGGGGCGGCCGTCTGCTGGTAGGCCTGCTCGCGCTCGGCTGCGATCTGGGCATCGCGCTCGGCGAACTTCTCGGCCTGGCGGCGCTGGACGCGGCCGTTCACTGCGGACGCTGTGCCGGCCACGACGGCCGTCCTGGCAACTCCGCGCAGTAGTCCTGGCATCTTCGGATGCTCCTCAGGTCGTCGGTTCGAGTGCTTCGAGGGCAGCCATGACGTCCGTCGCCGGGATGCGGGCGCTGGCGATGAGCTCGCCTCCGTTGTTGCGCGCCGCGGCGACGAAGGGGATCGCCCAGCTGTTCTCGTAGATGATCAGCGCGGCCACCGTGCCGGGCTCCATCGCCGCGGCGGCCTGCTGCATGTCGTCGTCCCCGATCAGGCCGGAGCGGGCTCCGGCGAAGTACGCGAAGCCGTCGACCCCGGCCGAGTCACCGAGCTCGAGGACCTCGATGGAACCGTCCTCGTGCTTGCTGATCACCGTCAGGTCGTAGAGCCGGATGACCCCGCGATCGACGAGGTCCAGCAGAGCCTCGGCGGCCTCGCCGGTGAGGCGGTCACCAGGGAACTCGATGAGTACGAAATCGATGGGGCCGTGTACGTCTGTGGTTGTCATAGGCTTTGCCACCCCCGGCATGAGATCGACCGATCCGTCCTGACCTGCACCACTGTTCGGCACGCCTGCTGCCGCGGCATCATCCGCGCCGGATGATCTGCGCGCGACCACCGGTGACACTCGCCTGCCGGTGGCGTCCGCTGCTCCGATTCAGGGCTCGGTGATGTCGCGACCGTGCATCGTGACCGCCCAGATCACGAAGATGTCGAAGGCGATGACGGTCAGGTTCCAGAACGGGTAGAACGGCATCCACAGGAAGCTCGCGATGATGCTGAGGCACGCAACGATGACCGCCACGGTCCGCGCCCACGTCGATCCCCGGAACAAGGCGATGCCGGCCAGCGCCACCACGATTCCGGCGATCAGGTGGATCCAGCCCCAGCCGGTGGTGTCGAACTCGAAGACGTAGTCCTTGCCGACGACGAAGAACTTGTCGTTCGCGAGGGCGACGATCCCTTGCAGAGCATGGAAGCTCCCGCTCAGGACCATCAAGATCCCGGCGAAGGCGATCAGTCCCACGGCCCCGCCGCTGTACTGATGCTGGCTCGCGGCCCGATCAGAGGTGGTCATCATGGTCTCCATCCGTTGTGCGCCGGACGACGGCGCGAGTTGGCGGCATCTGATGCCTGTCTACTCCCGGTAGTCACCGTGGCGGGTCATCCACACGGGGTGAATCCGACCCCTCGATCCAGGCCCGGTCAGGTGGGACGGATACGCCCGTGCAGCCGCCGTCAACGACCCGGATGACCCCGGATGACGCGGTCGCGGGCTGTCACCGAGCCGGCAGAGCCACCGACGGGTCACCCACAGCAGGTGAGGTGCCGGTGCCGCCCGACGCCCACACTGCGGATGACGGACGCAGTCACAAGGGAAAGGACCCTGACATGTCGTTCTGGGACGTTGTGTGGTTCATCATCATCAGCTTCGCCTTCGTGGCATACCTGATGGTGATGTTCTACATCATCACCGACCTCTTCCGGGACCGCGAGAGCTCAGGCTGGGTCAAGGGGATCTGGATCGTTGCCCTGATCTTCCTGCCGCTGTTGACGTCGCTCATCTACCTGGTTGTCCGAGGCCGGGGCATGGCGGAGCGGGCGACCCGCAGCGCGGAGGCGGCGAAGCAGCAGCAGGACGCCTACATCAAAGAGGTCGCGGGCAAGGGGGCATCGCCGGTCGACCAGATCGCCCAGGCCAAGGCGATGCTCGACGCTGGTGTCATCTCGCAGGCCGAGTACGACCGCCTCAAGGAGAAGGCGCTGACCTAGGGTCCGACACCAGGCTGTGTGGACCGAGGGGCCGGTCCGTTGTCAGCTCCGGACCCCTCGGTCAGGCGTCAGCTCCGGACCCTCGGTCAGCTGTCAGCTCCGGACCCTCGGTGGTACGTGTCGACGGGACCGGCGGCCGCCGGCGTCGGCGGGTGACCCAGGAACTCGATCAGGCCGAGTACGAGGGCGACGATCAGGGCCGTGGTCACGATCACCCACCCCGTGGGTCTGGTCCAGAACATCACCACGAGGCCGCCGGCGATGACGGCGCTGATCCGCAGCGCGCGCTTGTGGGCGTACGTCCAGGTACCGATCCGACCGGTCTGCCAGCCTGCCGCTTCCGCGCCGCCCCGCAGGGATCCGATCCCCCGCTGGAGGCCGGAGCGGGTCCGTACCGCGGCGGTGGATGGCCCAGCAAGGAAGGCTGCGAGTGCGGCAACGAGGCCCAGCACGGCCGTCGCGCGCAGCCCGGTGCGCAGGAATCGCACGAGGGTGTCGAACACGTTCCCGGCCCCTTCCTCGGTGAGGATGCCGGCCGGCCTGGATCCGACGTACAGCGTTCGCGCGATGGTGAGACCGACGCCGAGAACGACCATGGCGCTCGCGACGCCGAGAGCTCCCCGGAAGAGTGCGCGGCGGCGGTCCCTCGCCAACGCCACCCCGGCCGCGAGCAGGACCAGCGCGATGACGGGCAGCCAGGCTCCGAGCAGGTTCAGCAGTCGGTAGAAACCCTGTGCCTTCGTGACGGCGTCGGACTGCACCAGGACGAACGACCGGTCGACGGTCGGCACTCTGGCCGCGAGCGTGAAGCCCTGAGCCACCAGACGATCCTTCACCTGCTGAATGACAGGCCCGAGGTTCAGCGTGATGGTGTTGTCCTGGGCACTCACCGCGCCGCCCTGGTTGCCCTCGAGCAGCTTGACGACCTGCTCGTGAGCGGCCCGGTTCACCTGGTCCCAGACCTCGGCGAACTGTGGGCTGGCGAGGATGTTGTTGATCTGGTCACGGGTGAAGTTCTCGACCCCGTTGGTGAGAGGGACCGCTAGGGCGGGCAGGGCCGCGGCCACTCTCGGCGGCAGGTTCTGCTGTTGCGACAATGCCTCGAGTGCATCCGTCGTTATCCCCTTGAGGTCGAGACTCTCGAGGACCGCGCTGCTGACCTCGTCCGCGACCGCGCTCTGCACGGCGGGGTCACGGGCTAGCGGCGCCACCGTCTCGACGTACTGGTCGGTGTCGGACAGCACGTTGCTCGCCCACACCGAGGCGACCGACAAGGGAGCGAGCAGACAGGCGATCGTGATGAGGATGGCGGACGACACCGCCCGCCATGCCGAGCCTCTGCCCGCTTCGACCTGCCGGGGTGGCGATGGTTTCGACGCTGCCAGCTGAGCCTCGAGCTCGGCTACCTGTGCGCGAAGGCGCTCGATCTCGTTTGCGTCGCTCACGTCAGGTTCCCCCTCTGCCTGTGTTTCGGTGACGCTGCCACGGGCGATCGGGCAGGGGGAGACGGTCCGGCCGCCACCCCGCCTGGATGATCACACCGGGCGCTTCGGCTCAGACGGCGTAGACCTTCTTGCCGTGCACGATGATGGCGTAGATGACCAGCACGTCGAGGGCGATCACCATGATCGACCAGAACGGGTAGGCGGCGATGAACCCCAGGTTCACGATGGCGCTGATCACCGCGATCGCGACACCGGTGACGCGCGCCCAGGTCTGGCCAGCGAGGAGCCCCAGCGCTGCGGCCAGCGCGATCAGGCCGATGGCGACATGCGTCCAACCCCACGCGGTGTAGTCGACGTTGACCAGCAGGTCGTTCTCACCGACCAGGTAGTACCCGCTGTCGAACACGGCGGTCAGTCCGAGGATGACCTGGAACGCCGCCGCCATCATCAACAAGATGGAGGCGAACGCGACCCACTCCATCGACCGGGTGGGTTCCGGAGTGAAGGTCTCCCCGCTGTACGGAGCAGGTGTCACGTCGCCGGACGGCGCCGGTGCTGCGCTGCTCAGGTCCGGACCGGAGCTTTGTGGTGGAACTTGTGCGTTACTGGTTGTCTGTGTCTGGGGCGTCTCACTCATGTCAGTCCTCCTGCTGGCGACCACTCGCACCTTCACCTTCCGCCGCGCGCCGCAGGGCCGCATCATTCACAGTGGATGATGCGCGAATCTCGACCCTATTGCGGTCTTTGGTCCCGTTTCTGCCCGCCGAACGGCACATGACCGGTGGCAAGGGCCGCACCTAGCGTCGAAAGTGGGGAGAGGGCGGAAGATTCATCGGGCTGTGCGGGGGAAGGAGCGGGTGACCGATGAACGCTGACGACGGGAGACCTGCGTCCACGTTGGATGACCTGCTGGCGGCGGCCAGGTTCGGAGTTCCCGAGCTCACGAGCTCGCATGTGCATCGCCCCCGCCTGCTGGAGGCGTTGGCTCGAGCTGACACCTTGCAGCTGGTCGTGGTCGGCGGCCCAGCGGGCACGGGCAAGACGTCGCTGGTGGCCGAGTGGATCAGGCGTGCCGGGGGCGACACCACCGGCTGGATCACCTTCGAGGACGGGGACACGGACTTCTGGGACTACCTGATCGAGTGCCTCGATAGGCTCGGTCTGGACGTTCCCGATCCGGGCCGTGGCGCCAAGGCCGACTCGTTGGGCAGGCAGGGCCTGATCGCGCTCGCCGCGGCGATCGCGGAGTCACCCCAGCGGTGGACGGTCGTTGTGGACGGCTACGAGATGGTCAGCCTGGACCTCGCCCGCGAGGTGGACTACCTGCTGAGGCATACCTTTGGCCATCTACGCCTGGTTTTCGTCAGCCGCGTCGATCCGGTTCTTCCGCTGTACCGCTACAGGCTGCGTGATGCGTTGCTGGAGATCAGGGCGGCTGACCTCGCCTTCACCGACGAGGAGGCGGCAACGCTGTTGAGACGAGCCGGGGTGAGGCTTGGTCGAGCCGCGGTCCACGACCTGAACGAGCGGGTGAGAGGCTGGGCGGCCGGTCTGCGGTTCGCCGCCCGTGCTCTGGCCGATCAGGAGGATCCCGGGAAGAGCGTCGCCACCGTGGTCGCCCAGACAGGCGACATCAACGAGTACCTGATCGGCGAGGTCCTGGATGCGCAGCCGCCGGACATCCGGCGGATCCTGCTCGACACCTGCGTCACCGACCTGCTGTACGCCGGCTTGATCGAGGAGCTGGCCGGCACCAAGGCCGCGCATGTGCTGGCCGAGCTGGCGAGGTCGAACGCGTTCATCGAGCCAGTGCCGGACCGAGCAGGCTCGTACCGCTACTACCCGTTCTTCAGAGACCTGCTCCGCGCGCAGCTGGCCTACGATGCTCCACAACGGATGATGGAGCTTCACCGCAAGGCCGCCGGGTGGTTCGAGCGTCACGGCCATCCGCGGGACTCGCTGGACCAGCTGGCAGCGATCGCCGCGTGGGAGGAGGTCGCCGCGCTGATCGTCGACGAACTGATGATCGGGCGCCTGCTCCTGGAAGGCCCGGACGGGGCGCTCAGCAGGGTCGCGCGTCAAGTGCCAGAGGAACCCGCGCAACCGGCTGGCCATGTGGTCAGGGCCGTGGCTGCCCTCGCAGGTGGTGACGAGGTTGCCTGCGCCCAGTACCTGGCCCGCGCCCGGCGCATGGTCGAGGATCAGGATGTCCGACAAAAGGATGCGGTGGTCCTCTCGCTGTCCGTCGTCGACGCCGTACGAGCATGCCGGAGCGAGGATGCCGCGTCCGCGGCGGCCCTGGCCGAGCAGGCGGAACGCGCGGTGAACGGCTGGCCATCGCGTACGGCGTCCGGTTGTGAGCTGCCCGGACTCGTGCAGTTCATCAGGGGCATCACCTCGCTTCGTTGCGGTGATCTCCGGCTCGCGAGGAAAGCCCTGCTCGCGGCGGCGTCGTCGGACGCGGCCCGATCCCGCCCTGCCTTCCGGGCCGACTGCCTTGGCAACCTCGCTGTCATAGACGCGTTGAATGGTCAGTTGTCCCGCGCGAGTCAGAAGGCGGCGGAGGCACTGACCATTGCCAAGGCTGCCGGGCTGCCGGCTGCGGATCGACCACCGGCAGCACATGTTGCACTTGCCCGCGTTGCGCTCGATCACTATGAGCTGAAGGCCTGTCGAGAGCAGGTCGCCTTCGCGATGTCCTGCCTGTCCCTGCCTGGAGATCCGATCTCCCGCGTGCTCACGGAGGGCGTGCAGGCTGGGCTGGAGGCAGCAGGGGGATACCTGGAAGCGGCACTGACCAGACTTGGTGCTGAGTCGGCGAGGGCTACGCGCACCGATCCATGGCTGGCTGATCGGCTGCGCGTGGAGGCCGCCGAGCTCAGCATGGCCGGCGGCAGGGTGGACCTGGCCCTTCGCTTGCTCGCCGCTGTCGAACACGCCGACCAGCCCGACGTTGCCGTGGTCGCGGCGGCGGCTTACGTCGAGCAGGGCCAGGAGTCTGCTGTCGAGGAGTCCCTGGTCCGAGCCCGCGCCGGTGAGCCGTCCTTGCGAGCGCAGGTGGCGCGGCTGCTGGTCGAGGGTGTCCAGGAGGCAGGGCGCCGATCGCCGAACCGCGCCCACACCGTGCTCGATCGGTCCCTGCGGCTCGCCGCGAAGGAACAACTGCGACGCCCCTTCCACGAGGCCGGCCCATCGGTGCGGCGACTGTTGTCGGCCGACATCCGACTGACGGGCGAGCACTGGTGGTTGAGCCATCCGGGCGCCGAGCACCGCGAGTCGACGGCATCGGCGGAGGCCGAACCCGAGGTCGTGGAGGCGCTCACGGCCAAGGAGCTCGAGGTGCTCGGCCATCTCGAGGAGATGCTCACGACCGAGGAGATCGCCGAGAAGATGTTCGTCTCGGTCAACACGTTGAGGACCCACGTCCGCAGCATCCTGCGGAAGTTGGGGGTGAACCGGCGGAACGCCGCGGTCAGGAAGGCCCGCCGGCTGGGGCTGCTCGACGGCTGAGCGGTCGCCGACACGACGATCGGCAGTCGTGTTGCTGCAGGTCGTTCGGCGTGCCTTCGCAGTACCGTCGAGTGATCGCGCCCAGCGAAGGAGCAACCGTGTCCCTGCGCGTCCCGTCTCGAACAGTGCTGGTCCTCGTCGCCGCAGCCGCCCTCACGATCAGCATGGCGGGACTTCGGTCGGTGGCCGGCATCGTGGGGCCGGCCTTCCTGGCACTGGTCCTGACGATCACCGTCCACCCGCTCCGAATCCTGCTGCGTCGGTTCCGGCTGCCGGACTGGCTCGCCTCGACGCTGATGGTGATCGTGGTGTACCTGTTGCTGTTGGTGTTGTCCCTGGCGCTGGTCGTCTCGCTGGGTCGTCTGGCCGGGTTGGTGCCTCAGTATCGCCCGAAGGTCGATGACCTGCTCGGCGACGCGGGGGACTGGCTCGCGGCCCGCGGCGTCGGCAGTGACCAGGTGCAGGCGATGCTGTCCGCGCTGGACGTGGGCGGCCTGGTGTCCACCGCGACGTCGGTGCTCAGTGGAGTCCTCGGACTGCTGTCCGACCTCTTCTTCATCGTCACTCTGCTGCTTTTCATGGCCTTCGACGCGACCAGCACGACCCGGGTGCTGGCTGCGCTGCGAAGCCGCAGGGCGTATCTGGTGGATGCCATGATCAGCTTCGCGCGAAGCACTCGCAAGTACCTGGCCGTGTCAGCCACATTCGGCCTGATCGTTGCCGTGGTGGACTCGGTGGCGCTGGTCGTGATGGGTGTTCCCGGCGCCTTCGTGTGGGGCGTGCTCGCCTTCGTCACCAACTTCATCCCGAACGTCGGCTTCGTGATCGGTGTGGTGCCGCCGGCAATCATCGGCCTGCTCGAAGGTGGGCCTGGGCTGATGGTGGCCGTCATCGCGGTCTACTCGGTGATCAACTTCGTCATCCAGTCGATCATCCAGCCGCGGGTCGTCGGCGACGCGGTCGGACTGTCCGCCACGATCACGTTCCTGTCACTGGTCTTCTGGTCATGGGCGATCGGCCCGCTGGGCGCTCTGCTGGCGGTGCCGCTCAGCCTGCTGGCGAAGGCGCTGCTCATCGAGGCCGATCCGGACGCCCGCTGGGCGCTTCCGCTGGTCTCGGGCAAGCTCTCGAACCGACCTTAGTGTCCTGTTGACAGACGCAGCCCACCTCCTTTGGCCGGCGACGCCGAACTCGAGGAGGTGGGCTGCGCCAACCGCCGCGCGGGCGATGGGCGTGTCAGTCGATGTGACGGTCAGACGAGTGCCTTCTCCTTGAGACGGTCGTACTCGGCCTGCGAGATGAGGCCGGCGTCCAGCATCGCCTTTGCCTGAGCGATCTGATCGGTCGGTGAGGTCGCCTTGCTCGCGACCTCCCTGATGTAGGCGTCCTGCTCCTGCCTCATCGCCTCCGCGTCGTGCGCCGACCGCTGGGTCATGGCCCGACCGCGAGTGACGATGTAGATGAGCGAGACGAGGAGCGGGAGGAAGATCAGGCCCACGATCCAGGCAGCCTTGGCCCAGCCGGACGTGTTCTCGTCACGGAACAGGTCGGAGATGATCGCGAACATCACCATCAGGTAGGCCATGAAGGCGAAACCGATCACGATGAACCACACAATGTCCCAGAACGACATCCCAGGATCCTTCCTAGTAGAACACCCGATACTAGAAGTGTGGCTGCCTGGTCGGCGGCGCACCTCGTCTGCAGCGGATGACTCGGCGGTGGGTGTGCGCTGTCCGGTCCGGGGTTGCGGCGTCGCATGGTGATGGCCGGCCGGCCGGCCGTAGCACAATGCGAGCATGGGTGGCGATCCCCCTGACGACAGGCAGCTGCGGCTGAGAGCCGCGCCGATGGAGGCGTTCAGCGACGGCGTCTTCGCGATCGCCGTCAGTGCTGTGGCGTTCGGCCGTGCGCGCCGGGCTGATCCGGCCGGATCTCGCCGATCGTGACCTGGCAGACCTCACCGCCAAGCTGACGCCCGGCCTGGCCGGCTACGGGGCGATGATCGTGCCGGTCCGGTTCCTCCGGCGGATCCGAACCAGCAAGCAGGCCGGCTGATCGAGACCTGGCTCAGGCTCGACGGCCGCACGGCGCTGGCCATCGGGAACCACGGCCGCCTGGGAGGGCGGTACGTGGGCGTGGCCGGCTACCGAGCGGCCTTGATGGCGTCTTGTATGACCTCGACGATCCCGGCGCTGTCCAACTCGTGCTCAGCCAGGAGTTCTTCGCGGTCGCCGGCCGGGATGAAGTCGTCGAGGCCGACGCTGAGCACCTGCAGGCCGTTGTGCGATGCCCTTGATGCCCGTGCGACCGCGTCTCCGAATCCGCCGACCACCACACCGTCCTCGATCGTCACGACGGCGGAGCGGCCGGCGCCGCACTGGACGATTGCCGGATCGACCGGTGTCGCCCACCGGGGATCCACGACCGTCACCCGGACACCCGATCGGGACAGCTGCTCGGCCGCGAGTATCGCCGCCGGTACAAGGGGACCCAACGCCAGCAGCAGTACGCCGCCGTCACCGGGCGGCTCGAACACAACCTCCGCTGTCCCCAGCCGTCGTACGGCGGGAACGTGCAGAGGTGTGTTGCCTCGTGGGAAGCGGACGATCGTGGGGCCGTGGTCCCACGTCAGGCACTCGTTGAGCAGGGACCGTAGTTCCGCCCCGTCACGCGGAACCGCGATGCGTATGCCGGGCACGGGTGCCAGCAACGACAGGTCCCAGATGCCGTGGTGGGACGGGCCGTCAGGCCCGGTGATGCCGGCTCGATCCAGCACGAACGTGACCGGCAGGTGATGCAGCGCGACGTCCATGAGCACCTGGTCGAACGCCCTGTTCAAGAAGCCGGCGTAGATGGCAACGACCGGGTGTAGTCCCGCCATGGCAAGGCCGGCCGCGCTCGTGACGGCGTGCTGCTCGGCGATGCCGACGTCGTAGGTGCGGTCGGGGAAGGCCTCGGCGAAGGATCCCAGGCCGGTCGGGAGCAACATGGCCGCGGTGACGGCGACCACGTCGGGTCGCTGCGCGCCGATCCTCACCATCTCGTCTGCGAACACCGACGTCCACGATGGCTCGGCTTGACCGGAGAAGGACGGCGATGTGCTGAGCGGCGGGATCGTGTGCAGCCGGTCAGCCTCGTCGATCTCCGCGGCCGGGTAGCCGGCGCCCTTGCGGGTCACACAGTGCACGACCACTGGCCGCCGGCTCTGGCGTGCTTGCGCGAATGCGGTCGACAGGCAGTCGAAGTCGTGGCCGTCTACCGGGCCGATGTACGCGAGTCCCAGATCCTGGAAGACATTGCCCGTGGCCGTCCCCGCCCGCAGCTGGGCGAGATGCCGGGCGATGGCGCCGACAGTGGGCGCGTACGACCGGGCGTTGTCGTTGAGCACGATCACCAGGGGCCGATCGGACGCCTCGGCGACATTGTTGAGCGCCTCCCAGGCCATACCGCCGGTCAGGCTGCCGTCGCCGACCACGGCGACCACCCGGCGGTCGTGCCGGCCGGAGAGTGCGAAGGCCTTGGCCAGCCCGTCGGCGTAGGACAGCGCCGTCGACGCATGTGAGTTCTCGACCAGGTCGTGCTCGCTCTCCCGGCGGCTGGGGTACCCGGACAGGCCGTGGCGTTGCCGCAGTGAACCGAACGCGTCGTCTCGGCCTGTCAGCAGCTTGTGGGTGTAGGCCTGGTGCCCGGTGTCCCACACGATCGGGTCGTAAGGCGAGCGGAAGGCGCGGTGCAGGGCGATGGTGAGCTCGACGACGCCCAGGTTCGGCCCGAGGTGGCCACCCGTGATCGTCACCGAGGAGATGAGGCGTTGACGGATCTCGTCGGCCAGCTGGACGAGCTTCTCCGGCGGAAGCTCCGACACGGCTACGTGGCCCAGCAGGGCGGCCTGGGTGGCCGGGGACGCGGTCATCTGCCCGTCACCGCACGGACCGACTCACGCAGCGACGACATGGTCGCGACAACGGCGGTGGGCTCGTAGCCGCAGTGCGCCATGCAGTTCGCGCAGCGGGGATCCTTCCCGCGGCCGAACTTGTCCCAGTCGGTGTCGTCGAGCAGTTCCCGGTAGCTCTGCACGTAGCCGTCGTCGAGGAGGTAGCAGGGCCGCTGCCAGCCTTTGAGGGAGTACGACGGGATGGCCCACGCGGTGCAGGCCAGATCGAGCTTTCCCTCCAGGAAGTCGAGGAAGATCGGCGAGTGGTTGAGCCGCCACCGCCTGCGGCGGCCGTCCGCGAAGGCCTTGGCGAACAACTGCCGGGTCTGCTCGGGGCCGAGCCAGTGCTCCTGGTCGGGCGCGCGCTCGTAGGCGTACGCCGGCGAGATCTGCATGTTGTCGACGTGCAGGTCGTCGTTGAGGTAGTCGAGCACGTCGATGACGTCCTGCGCGGTGTCGGTGTCGAAGAACGTCGTGTTGGTCATCACCCGGAAGCCGGCGGCCTGGGCCGCCGCGATCGCGGCGACGGCCTGGTCGAACACGCCGTCCTTGCACACCGAGGCGTCGTGGCGTTCCCGCAGGCCGTCGATGTGCACCATCCAGGAGAAGTTCGGGTGCGGCTTGAACTTGTGCAGGTGCTTGGGGAGCAGGATCGCGTTGGTGCACAGGAAGACGATCTTGTGCCGGGCCAGCAACTGCCGCACGATCTCGTCGATCTGGGGGTGCATCAACGGCTCGCCACCGGCGATCGAGACCATCGGCGCGCCGCTCTCCTCGATCGCGGCGACCGCCTGCTCGACCGGCATCCGTTGTTTCAGCACCGATGCGGGGTGGGCGATCTTCCCGCAGCCGGCGCACTTGAGGTTGCAGGCGAACAGCGGCTCGAGCTCGACGAGCAGGGCGAACTTCTCGCGCCGCAGGACCTTCTGCTTGATCAGGTATGCGCCCAGGCGCACGGACTGCCGTAGGGGCATGGACATGTCAGACCACCTCCCGTGGAAGGGTGAACTGGACGTTCTCCTCGACCACGCTGCTCTCGAGCACGCGCGTCGGGCCGAGCCCGGACACGCACCGGATGAGCTCGTCCACCAGTGCCGGCGGCGCGGAGGCACCGGCACTGATCCCGATCCGTGAACGGTCGACGAGCCAGCGCAGCTCCACCTCGGCCGCGTCGTCGACCAGATGGGCTTCGACGCCTTCCCCGGCAGCAACCTCGACCAGCCGGTGCGAGTTGGAGGAGTTGGGCGAGCCGAGCACGAGGACGAGGTCGGACTCGCGGGCGATCGCGCGAACGGCCTGCTGCCGGTTCGAGGTGGCGTAGCAGATGTCTCCCTTGCGCGGCGCGGACAGGGCCGGGAACCGTTCCCTCAGTACGGCGGCCGTCTCCTCGGCCTCCTCCACGGCCAACGTGGTCTGCATGACGTAGGCGACCTTGCCGGGGTCGGGAACGCTGACCCGGCCGGCGTCGCGGGCGTCGGCGACGACCCGCACGTGGCCGGGAGCCTCACCCCGGGTACCCACGACCTCCTCGTGGTCCTCGTGCCCGATCAGGAACACCGTCGCGTCGTTGGAGGCGAACCGGCGTACCTCGGTGTGCACCTTGGTGACCAGGGGGCAGGTGGCGTCGATGACCCGCAGGTCCCGCTCGGCGGCGGCCTGCCGCACGCTGGGCGCGACGCCATGGGCCGCGAACACCAGCACGCTCCCGTCGGGCACGTCCTCGACCTCCTCGACGAAGACGGCACCGCGTCGCTCCAGGTCGCGGACGACGTGGGCGTTGTGCACGATCTGCCGGCGTACGTACACCGGCTCGCCGAAACGCTGAAGCGCCCGTTCCACCGTCTCGATGGCACGGTCCACGCCTGCGCAGAACGACCGCGGGGCCGCCAGTCGCACCTCACGCTCGCCCACGGCCCTGGACCAGGTCTCCATCACCGGCGCGGCACGCCGCAGCGACCGCAGTGCCTCGACGCCGCGCCAGGCGGTGCCCAGGCTCCTGAGTGGATGCTCGGGGGTGTCGACGATCGCCCGTACGACGGCGAACTGGCCGGGCGGGACGTCCCGGGCGAGGAACGCCGACTCGGTGTCGACCGCGATCGCTCCGCCACCGGCCATGGCCGTCCGCTCGGCTCCGTCGACGACGTGGCGGGCGGAGAGGACGTCCCCGACATGGACCGTCAGGCCCGCACGACGCAGCGCTCCGGCCAAGAGTGGGGCGACATCGCAAGCCACCCGGTCCCCGCCGTTCTCGACGGCGGCCGCGACCACGAGATCGCCCGTGCGGATGCCCTTGGCGAGGGCGCCCGCCACACCGGCGACGAGTGTCGGTCCGGGTGACTCCGTCCGCAGCCTGCTGTCAGGGCCGCGCCCCGTCCGGGTCGGCGGACTGGTCAGGAGTGCGCGCAGCGCTGCCTGCTCGATGCGCAACGGCGTGCTCACGATCCCTCTCATGATGACCTCCACGCAGGTACCGCCCGAGTGCCGAGATCGGAAACACCAGGCGGTACATGTGGTAGTTGATGTAGAAGGCGCCCGGGAAACCGGTTCCGGTGTAGAGCTCCTCGTCCCAGGTGCCGTCTTCACGCTGGTTCCGCACCAGCCAGCCGACTCCTCGCTCGACGGCCTCGCCGGTCCGCTCGCCGGCGGCGAGCAGCGCCAGCAGCGCCCAGGCCGTCTGCGAGGCGGTGGACTCGCCACGGCCGATCCACCGCGGGTCTGTGTACGAGCGAAGGTCCTCGCCCCATCCGCCGTCGGCGTTCTGGTGGTCCTCGAGCCACACGACGGCGCGGCGCACCACCGGGTCGCCGGCCGGAGTACCGGCGGCCACGAGGGCGGGCACCACGGCGCCGGTGCCGTACACGTGGTTGGCGCCCCAGCGGCCGAACCACGACCCGTCCGGCTCCTGAGCGTCCAGCAGCCACCGCACCCCGCGCCGGCACGGCTCGCTGTCGCCGGCGTCGACGGCCGCGAGCATCTCCACGACGTGCGCGGTCACGTCCGCCGACGGCGGGTCGATGACCGCACCGAAGTCGCAGAACGGGAGCTGCTCGGCCAGGTGCCGGGTGTTGTCGGCGTCGAACGCGCCCCAGCCGCCGTCGCGCGACGCCATCCCCGCTGTCCAGGTCACCGCACGACGCACGGCAGAGGCGACCCGCTCCGGTTCCGGGTGCTCGACCCGGCGCAGCGCGAGCACCAGCTCGGCGGTGTCGTCGGTGTCCGGGTAGTTGTCGTTGGCGAACTCGAACGCCCAGCCCCCGGAGGCAAGGTCCGGCCGCCGCACCTGCCAGTCCCCGCCGGCCTGGATCTGTTCACCGAGAAGCCAGTCGGTGGCAGCGAGGACGGCCGTGTCGTCAGGGGCCACCCCGGCGTCGAGCAGGGCGGTGATCGCCAGTCCGGTGTCCCAGACCGGGGACTGGCAGGCCTCCAGCCAGCGCACCGGCCCGTCAGCCGTTTCCTCATGTACGACGAACCCCTCGAGCCCCTCCAGCCCGGCACGTACGGCGGGGTGGTCCAGCGGATAGCCGAGCAGCCGCAAGGCGAGCAGCGAGTACACCCACGGCGGTTGGATCCCGCCCCAGCCACCGTCGGCCTCCTGACGCGCGAGGATCCACTCGGCGGCCCGACGCAGCGCCAGCTGTCTCAAGGGGCGCACGGGGTGACGCGCATAGCGGTGCAGCACCCGATCGAGACGTTGGAAGGCCTTCGCCGTCCGCGTCACCGGGCCATCGGGCTCCGGTGGGCGGCCGCTTCGGAGTGGGTCGATGTCGAAGCCGACGTCGCGGACCGGACGAATCGTGGACACCACGGTGAGCGGCACGATCGTTTGCCTGGCCCAGCAGCCCCAGTCGTAGATGTTGAGCGGCGCCCACGACGGCAGGAACATCAGCTCGGGCGGTAGGTTCGGCAGGTCCGACCACGGCCACAGGCCGAACAGGGCGAGCCAGATGCGGGTGAACACCCGGCTGTTCTCCACGCCGCCCTCCGCGACCACGAAGGCCGCCGCCTTCGCCATGTGCGGCGCCTGGGGATCGTCGCCGGCCAAGCGCAGGGCGACCCAGGCCTCGACGGTCGTGGAGAGGTCACCGGGACCGCCGTGGAAGGTCGCCCAGGTCCCGTCGGCGCGCTGCTGTGAACGGATCCAGCGCGCGGCCGGCACGGTGACCGCCGGGGCCGAGACGCCGAGGAACTCCCGCAGCATCAGGTCCTCGGCGTCCATGGTCACGTTCGTCGCCAGCTTGCCCTTCCACCAGCCGTCCGGATGCTGCAGGTCGAGCAGGTGACGCACCGCGGAGTCGAGCGCCTGCCGCACGGACCGGGTCGCCGGTGCGGGCATCACGCCTCCCTCGAGACGAGGAACCGGCCGAGCTCGATCAGCTCGCGCCGCGCGCGCTCGACGGTGTGGACCGAGCAGATCGCGTCCTCGGCCAGCCGCGTTCGCCGCGCGGTCTCCTCGATGGCCCACTGCCGGCCGCCCGCGCGGTCGACGAGGGTCGCGACGTGGGGCAGCTCAGCCTCGGACGGTGGTTCGGTCCGAGACATCCAGGCGCGCAGCTCGGCGCTCTCGGCACCGCGCTGCTCCATCGCGTACGTGACGGGCAGGGTCTTCTTCCGGGAGGCCAGGTCGGAGAAGACGGGCTTCCCGGTCGTACCGGGGTCTCCCCAGATACCGAGCAGGTCATCGACCAGCTGGAAGGCGACCCCGAGCTGCGCCCCGAACGTGGACAGGGCTTCGACCACCTGCGAGCCGGCGCCAACCAGGACCGCGCCGATCGCGGCGCTTGCGGACATCAGCGCGCCGGTCTTGCCCGCGGCCATGTCGATGCACCCGGTGAGCGAGACCAGGGCGGCGGACTCGAACGCGAGATCCTGGACCTGTCCGCGGATCAGCTCGCGAGTTGCCGAGGCCAGCATCACGCCCGCCTGTGGCGCGTGCGGGCTGTTGCTCTCGAGGAGTACCTCATGCGCCAACGACAGCAGCGCATCGCCGGCCAGGATCGCCGTGGAGCTGCCCCAGACCGACCAGACCGTGGCGCGGTGCCGGCGCTGGACATCACGATCCATCAGGTCGTCATGCAGCAGGGAGAAGTTGTGCACCAGCTCCACCGCCACGGCGCCCGGGATACCCGCCTCCTGGGTACCGCCCGCCGCCTCGGCGGACAGGATCGCCAAGCTCGGGCGCAGAGACTTGCCACCCGCGCTCTCGATCGGGTGCCCGTCCACGTCACACCAGCCGAGGTGGTACGACACCACAGCGCGCGTCGAGTCGTCGAGTCGTGCCACCGCGTCCTGCAGGGCCGGCCGGACAGCCGCCTGGCCCTGGTGGAGGGTGGCCGGTGCAACCGTCATGCGGCCACCGCCCGTCGGCCGGCGGCGTCCGGTGACAGCAGCGCCGCAGCGGCTGCCTCCCCGCTGCGTACCGCGCCCTCCATGGTCGCGGGCCAGCCGGTAGCCGTCCACGCTCCGGCGAGATAGAGGCCCGGCGCGTACGTGAGCTGTGGAGGCCGCAACCGGCCCGATCCCGGCGCTGGAGAAAAGGTGGCGTTGCGTTCGCGGGTCACGAACACCTCCTCGACGTGCGCCGCCCGGGCGGACGGGAGCAGTTGGGTGAGCGCCGGCAGCAGCCGGTCGCGTAGCTCGGTGGTGCGCGTGTCGACGAGGTCCGCGGCCGCGGACAAGGACACGGCGAGGTACTGGCCTTCACGCAGGCCGGCGGGATCGGTCCGGTCGAAGACCCACTGGAGCGGGCTGTCGACGGCGGCCAGGAAGGGCTCGTCGAGCACCTTGCGGTCATAGCGCACGTGCAGGTTCACGATCGGCGCGCTTCCCAGCCGGTCCGACCAGCCGCGGGGGAGGGCGACGGCTCCGGCCGGCATGAGTGCCTCCGCGGTCGACGGGGGGACGGCGAGTACGACGGCGTCAGCGACCACCTGCTCGGGTCCCGCCGCCAGCAGCCAGGCACCGGGTGACGCCTGCAGACCGTGCACCCTCGTTCGGCTGTGGACAGTAACACCGGCTGCCGCCAGTGCCTCGGCCATGGCGGTTCCGTGCAGGCGCCCCAAGGGAACGCGGGGCCAGCCGATGTCGCCGGCATCGGCACGGTCCAGCAGACCCTGTTGGAAGACCGTGGCGGCGAGGGCGAGCGACGCCTCGTCGGAGCGCGCGTTCAGGGCGGCCACGCCGATCAGATCCCAGAGTGCCTCGATGCTGCGAGGGCTCTGCCGATGTGCGGCCAACCACGCACCGAACGACTGTTCGTCAGTACGGGCATCGGAGGGATCCACCGAGCGCAAAGCGAGGGCGGCACGCACAACACCGAGCCGATCTCGGGGGGAGAGCAACTGGAAGCGGGCCAGCGAGCCCCCCAGGTGGAGCGGAGCGGGCAGGCCGTTGCGGCGAAGTCGGGAGGTTGCGCCGGTGCCGGCGCTGCGCACCGGAACGTCCAGCCTTGGCTGGAGCGTGACCAGGCCGGACACCCCGAGCCGTTCGAGCAGTGCGAGGTAGCGGGTGCAGCAGCGCAGGAACACGTGCTGGCCGTTGTCGACCCACAGATCGCCGCGGCGGAACGAGTAGGTGAGCCCGCCGAGCCACGGCCTGGACTCCAGCAGGGTGACCTCGCAGCCGGCGTCCGCGCATCGCAGCGCAGCCGTCACACCTGCGAGCCCGCCGCCGACCACCGCGACCCTGGTCCTGGTCATGACGACCCCATGAGCGCCGTCGCGGCGACGCGGGCCTTCTGCCATCCGGTCAACGAGAGCCGCCCGTCATACACACGCGTGGGGTCTGCCTCGATCTGGCTCAGCAGGTTCCGGTAGATACCCGCCATGGCTCGGCAGCAGGCGGCGCTGCGCCGGTCGAGGAGCGGCTGCAGCCGGCTCCCGAGGGCATACCAGTCGCCGGCCCGCGCGGCAGCGTGCCGCAGCAGCGCGACCAGCCTTGCGTCCGGGTCGGCGAGCGCGCCCCGGTCGTCCAGCCGCAGCTCCACGCCGAACGCTTCGAGCTCCTGTCGGGGCAGGTAGATCCTGCCGTTGAGCAGGTCCTCCCGGACGTCTCGGAGGATGTTGGTCTGCTGCAGCGCGATGCCGAGCTGGTCGGCGAACATCGGGGCCCTCGGATCAGCGTCTGCGGGGCCGAACACGGCCAGGCAGAGACGTCCGATCGACCCGGCCACGCACCGGCAGTACCCGACCAGCTCGTCGAAGGTGTCATAGGTGACGCCCTGGACGTCCATGCGTACGCCGTCGATGAGCTCCTCGAACGCCTCCAGCGGGATCGGGTACTTGCGCGCGGCGTCCGCGACGGCGACCAGGACCGGGTCGGCACTGTCGTCCAACGACTTCAGCGACGTGCGGACGTCGTCGAGCGCCTCGGACTTCGTGTTCACGGGTAGATCCCCGTCGCCGATGTCGTCGATGCGGCGGGCCAACGCATACACCGCACTCAACGCCGAACGCTTGGGGACGGGAAGCAGCCTGATCCCGTAGTAGAAGTTGCGCGCCTCCGAGCGCGTCACCTGCTCACAGACCTCGTACGCCTCCGCGACCGTGCTCAACGGACGCCGCCTCTCCGGCGCCTGGCCAGCTCGCCGATCAGGTGGCGAGCCAGGTCGCTCCGCCGCGGGGTGGCGGACACGGCGAGCACGTCACCACCCGTCCGGCGCAGCGAATCGACGGTCGCACGGCCGCCCGCCACATACGCCGCCACGGCGAGCCTGGCCCACCCACGGAGCTCACCGACCAGAGGTGCACCGTCGTCCAGGAGGGAAGATGCGTGCTCGACCTGGGCGAGTACCACCCCGCGAAGGCCGGGGCCGGCGCACGTCCCGCCAAGCTCGGCTGGGTCGACCCCCTCGGCGCGAAGGTCCTGCTGAGGAAGGTAGATCCTCCCTTGGAGGGCGTCTTCGCGAACGTCCTGGCAGTGCTCGAGCACCTGCAGAGCACTGCAGACCTTGTCCGACAGCGCCTCCCTGCGTGGGGTGGCGGAGTCGAAGATGCCGAGCACGATGCGTCCCACCGGGTTCGCGGACAGGGCGCAGTAGCCGAGCAGCTCGCTGAGCGTCTCGTAGCGGGTCACCTGCTGGTCCAGGAGATTCGCCTCGACTAGCTGGCGGAAGTGCACCTCCTGCAGCGCGTGACGGCGTACGACGGGGACGAGTTGCCGGTGGACGGCGAGCTGGGGTGCTCCGGTACGCCAGACCAGCGACAGGTCGGCGCGCAGCGCGTGGAGCTGGGCGGTGCGGTCGCCCGAAGCCCGGTCACCGAGGTCGTCCACGGTACGGGCGAACGCGTAGACCGCGTGGAGGTCCTGCCGCACCGGTCCTGGCAGCGCACGGAGCGCCACCGGGAAGTTCTCAGCGCGTTCACGGCCGCGGAGGATCGCGGCGCTGTCGGGCATCCGACCCGACGTGACTCGGCCCAGCATGCTCCGATTGTCTTCCGGTCAACGGACACAGTCTGTACATGGTTCTGACACTTTCGACGGCCGAATCTGTCCCCGGGAGACAAAGATTGCGGTAGACCGGAGATGTGACGACTCTCGACAGGACCACCGCTGCCCAGCTCGACGCGCTCGAGCGCGACCTCGTGCTCGGTATGCCGGCGCTACTGTCCGATGTCTGCCGGCTGCTGGAGCAGGACTGGCCGGACTACGCGCGCTTCCTCGCCCAGGAGCGGGACGAGGTCGTGGTCGCGACCCGTGCGTTCGTCGACCGGCTGCTGGAGGTTGCCCGGACGGTTCCCGACGGCGGGGCGGTTCCGCTCGAGCTCGACGCCATCAGTGGTGAGCTGTTCGAGGCGATCGGTGGGCTCCAGTGGCGCGAAGGGCGCGATCTCACCACCTTGCTCACGGCGTACCAGGCCGGCGCCCGGGCGGCCTGGTGGCACGTGTCCAAGGCCGCACTGCGTCTCGAGCTCGAGGGCAGCATGCTCGCCACGCTCGCGGCGACGGTCTTCGAGTTCGTCGGGGAGCTGTCGTCGCTGTCGGCCCGGGGCTATGCCCGCGAACAGTCCGAGAGCGCGCGTGCCCGGGAACGGCTGCGGGACGAGCTCAGCCAGCTGCTGTTGTCCGGACGGGCCACCCAGTCGGGAGTCGCGGCCGCGGCGGCGGCAGCGGGTTGGCCGCTGCCACGGGAGGCCGCAGTCGTGCTCGTCGATCCGGATGACCAAGGAGCCAGGGCGGTGATCGAGAGAACGGGCTCGGAGTGTCTGCGCGCAAGTCAGGAGGGACTGTTCGGGCTGATCGTCCCCGACCCGTCCGCACCGGGACGGCAGACGCGGCTGCGCAAGGCACTGCGTGGTGCCCACGCCGTCATCGGACATCCGGTGCCGCTGTCAGCCCTGCCGGCCAGCACCAACGTGGCCCTCGTGGCCCAGCGACTCACCCGTTCTGGTGTTCTCGACGGGGATCCGGTGGTGGTCGAGGACTGCCTGGACACCATCATCGTGCATGCCGACGACGGCCTCCTCGGCGCGCTCCGGCGGCAGGTTCTAGCCCCACTCGAGCAGTTCGTTCCGGCGACGAGGGAAAGGCTGACCGGCACCCTGACGTGCTGGCTACGACACGCCGGCGACCGGCAGGCGGTCGCACACGAGCTGCAGATCCACCCGCACACGGTCAGGTACCGGCTGGCGCAACTGCGCAACGTGTTCGGCAGTGGCCTGGACCAACCCGATCAGCGGGCCCGGCTCCTCCTCGCGCTGAACTGGGGGCCGCCGGGAGCCGATGAGGAGCCTCCGTCGCGAGCTCGGCGATGACGTCGCGCATCCCGGCGCTCAGCCCGCGCGCGGACAGCACGGCCGGGTCCGTGGTCACGCCCACGCAGAACCTGCCGCTCCACCCGAGTGCGCCCACGGCCAACGGCGCGCCCGGGGCAAGCGGCAGGATCGGGGCCACGTCGGTGAACCTGGCACCGGCCAACCCGAGCTGCTCGGTCGGTCCGGTCATGTTGGACACGATCCCGTGGAAGAACCGGTGGCCGTAGACGGTTCGCGCGAACCACCGAACGGCGGGCGCGGGCGCCACCGCCAGGCCGCGAGCCATCACCAGGCGCGAGGCCAACGCTCGCGAGGGTGTTCTGAGCCGGCCGGTCCGCGCGGCGATCAACGCCAGGCGTTCGGGCTCGGCCATCGGTTCGAGCGGTAGGTCCACCATCACCGCGGCCGTGACGTTCCCGGTCAAGGCGACCGGGTCGGCGACGAGCATGGGTACGGCGACCCGCAGCTCCGACCGGATCCGTGCCGCCAGGTCCGGTCGCTGCCGGGCGAAGGCCCCGGCCGTCGCGCACAGGAGTACGTCGGTGATCCTGCACCCGTGCCTGCGGGCGACCGTCCGGACGAGCTCGAGGTCCACGGCCACTTCGGCGAAGTCGCGGCTCGTGGAGGATGCCCGGCTCAGCGGTGCCTTCGGTAGGCCGTCCGTGGCCAGCTGAGCGAGGCCGAACGCTGTCGCCGCGGCGCGGCGCAGCCGTCCGGGAGCCGGCCGGGTGTCTCGAGGTGGCGTGATCTCGGGGTCGAAGAATCGCAACGCCGCGGCCACGACGCCGAGACCGTCAGCGATCGTGTGGTGCGCGAGCAGGACGATCGCCGACTGGTTCGCCGCCACCCCGCGGACGATGACGACACGCCACAGGGGCCGGTCGATCGGCATCCGGCCCGCGGCCACGTCGGCCACGTAGTCGTACAGACCCGACACGCCCCCCGGCTGCCCGGTGGCAGACGTGAGGTCGTGCTCGCAGACGTGCCACTCCAGGTCGATCCCGGGGACGCTGACCCAGCGCGGCCGCCGCCACCGCGTCCCGGGGTCGAGCCTGCGCCGGAACGCAGGGAGGTCGTCGAGCGACTTCAGGACGCGGCGTCGTACGTCACTGATGGCGGGACCGCCATCATCGGACGGTGCGAACAGCCCGACCCCGCCGACCTGCTGCGGCGCGGCATCGGACTCCACGTACCAGAAGAAGGCATCCGCAGCCGGCACGACCCGGCCGGGGAGCCGGGACGGTCTGCGTTCCCACAGGCGCGCGAGAAGGACACCGAGCCACACCACCAGGGCACCACCGACCGCATCGAGGACGAAGTGGTTGGCCGTGGCCATGATGACCAGGGTGGTGACGACGACGTGCACCGCGCTGACCAGCTGGACCCAACCTGCTGCCGCAAGCTCGGCCAGGATGACACTCACCCAGAACGCCCACGCGACATGCAAGGAGGGCATCGCCGCCAACTGGTTGGCATGATCCACCAACGGCGTGCCCCACGATCCCCAGGTGTGCGCTGTTCGCACGGTGTCGACCATCCCCAGGTCGGGCAGCAGCCGTGGTGGAGTGAGCGGGTAGAGCAAGAAGCAGGTCAGGGCGAGCAGAGTGAGCGCGATGAACGAGTTACGGACGTACGGATACGGGTCCGGGCGGCGCAGGTAGACCCATGCCAGCAGCAGCGCCGCGGCGACGATGTAGCTGACCGCGTACTCGTAGTTCGCCAGCATGGTGAGTGTCCTGTGCGGGCTGAGCCATCGGTTCATAGCGGCCTCGACGTCGATCGCCAGCCGATGCTCCAGCCGCGCGAGCGCCAGCCCGTTCTCATCCGCCGCCTGCCGGCGAGCGGCACCGCCCAGCAGCTCCACCACGATGTAGGCGCCGAACAGCGCCAGGCCGATGGTGAGCTCGCGCCACAGCGGTGGACGCCAGGCCGGGCTCCTCGTCGGGCTCACGACCGCTTCATAGCACGGATCCACGCGACTGTCCGCTCACAACGCGCTCAAGACCTGCGGCGAGCGCGAGCCGCGGGCGTCCGGACCTGCTCGGCGAGGGCGGGAACGTTCGACAGCGCGACGACACCGACGATCAGCAGCAGCCCGGCACCGGCGATGCCGGCCAGCGACGCGCGATCGGTCGGCACCGAGACGTCGAACGCGAAGATCCCGACCAGGTAGCCGGCGACCGGATTGGTGATGTTCATCGCCGCGACCGACCAGGTCAACCGCTCACCGGCGAAGCCGACCTGCATGGTCAGCAGGCCCGCGAAGGTGGCGGCGGCCAGGAAGTAGCCGGGCCAGTCCCGAGCGGTTCCGGCGACCCCGACGGTGAGCAGGTCCTCGGTCGTCAGCTTCATGTAGACGGCGCTCATGGCGAAACACAGGCCGGCCGCGATCGCGCTCAACACCGCGCCCCTGCGTGCGACCCTGGACGCCGCGACGAGCACCGCGACCGATACTGCCGCGGCAAGTGTGGCCAACAGGACCTTGGTCCGGTCGGGGTCGCCCGCCAGTGCATCGCCCTGGACCACGATGAGAAGGACGAGACCCCCACAGATGGAGGCGGCTCCCAGCCAGGCCAGCGGCCGAGGCATGACCTGGCGATGCCAGGACACGATTGCGAGGGTGAACAGCAGCTGGGTGGTGAGCAGGGGCTGGACGAGCGCGACGGAACCGAAGTGCAGCGCCGCCGCCTGGCAGCCGAAGCCCCCCAGGTCGGTGAACCAGCCCCACATCCACCTTGGCTGGCGGACGAGTGCGGGCAGGTTCCGGGCAATCTGGATGGCATCCCTGGTCTCGCCGGCATCCAGAGTGGCGCGGATGCCCTGCCGCTGCATGAACGCCGCGCGGGCGTTCAACAGCGCTGCACTGAGGGCGAGGACGATCACCAGGATCATGTCGGACTTGCCTCGCCCCTGTCAGGCCCGTCGGTCGCGCGCACCGGCTCACCGAAACGAACGGCCAACCGGTTGAACCAGGTCGGCGCGACCGCCTTCGCCAGCACCGCAAGACGCAGCCACGACGGGACATAGACCTCGGCTCTGCCCGTCCGGATCGCGGCGACCAGGGCAGCCGCCACCGCTTCCGGCTCCACCGGCCGGGGGATCGAACGGCCGTAGGCACGGCCACGCTTGTCGAAGAACGGGGTGCGTACGGCCCCCGGGACGACCACAGCGACTGTCAGACCGCTGCCGGCCAGCTCGAGCCGCAGGCTGTCGGCGAAGCCGTCGAGACCCGCCTTCACGCCGGCGTACACAGCCTCACCGGCGACACCGGCCCGGCCCGCGATCGACCCGACGAAACACACCGCGCCCGACCGCCGGGCAATCATCCCCGGGAGCAGTGCCCTGGTCAGCGCGACCGGAGCCACCAGCCCGACGGAGAGCAGCTGCTGCGAGATCTCATCGTCCATCTTCACCAGTGGGCCGGACCATCCCACGCCGGCGTTGTTGACCAGCACGTCCACCCGGTCGTACACGGACAGAGCTTCTTGCGCGAGTGCTGCGGTGTTGCCCGGCTGGGCGAGGTCGGACACCAACGGAACGCCTCGAACCTGCGCGGCGACCTCCTTGACGCGGGCGGCATCGCGACCATGGACCAGGACGTGGGCTCCGGCCTCAGCGAGGCGGATCGCCGTCGCCCGGCCGATCCCCGACGAAGCGCCCGTCACCAACACCACGCTGTCCTTGAGCTGCATGGGTCACACCCGATCTGGTCCGGCAGCGTCCTGCGACCCAGGAGGAGAGCCGTAGAGGCCTGGTCCGTCGACCTCCAGGGATTCGAGGCACTGGCCGGCAGCCTCGTATGCGCCCTGGATGAGCATGTCGGTGTGGTGGAACTCCAGTGGCGACAGCCGGTGGAGCGCCGGGCCCGGCAGGTAGACGACCGGCACCTTGGCGAGGGGAGTCTCCAGAGTCGCCTGGACCTTGTGCTCGGCGAGGGCCTGCAGCATCCCCACCTGTACAGCACCGAGGCTGCCCCCGCCGCCCAGGACGAACCCGACCGGGCGGGCAAGGGGCGACAGCTGCATGAGCGGCCCGCCTACGTCAGCGGGCTGAGGTCGAGGTGTCCCTTCCAGCCGCCGAGCTTGCGGACGCCCGCGGAGTCGTCGAGTGTCATGGCAGGCTCCCTCCCCGGTGCATGCGCCCAGCGTGCCACGCTGCCCGCACCGCCGACCAGATGAGCAGCGTCGACTCGCTGGGTCGCCGATCTGGGCTGGTGGATGGCTCAGCGCCAATGTGTCGACCAAGCCGTGCGGCGCTGTCGTCGCCTACCTCGCCGCGTCCTCACGGCGCTGGGCACGTGGCAAGCCGCGAAACGGGATGTCGGCGACCGGCCCTCCGGGCTCTGGTCCTCGGGCCGCGACGGCTTGGCCGTACCGCGCAGCCAGGGGACCGGCGCTCAGGCCGTGCGCCAGGACGCTCAGGAACACGGTTACGCCGATGATGGACACTGCCTCCTCCGCGCTCGGTCCCAGCTCTTCGAGGGCGAGAAGTGCGAAGACCAGCGACGCAAGCCCGCGCGGGCCGAACCAGCCGACGAACAGCACCGTGTCGCGGTCAAGACCTGAGCCGATCGAGGCGAGCGCGACAGGCACCATTCGCACGACGGTGAGGCTGAGTACGGCGTAGATCACGGTGGCAAGGTCCACGCGGTCGCGCATGATCGGGAGGGCGATCGCGCCGAACGCGAGCCATACGAGCAAGGAGACGAGGCCACCTGCCTGCTCGAGGAACACCAGCTCTGCGGACCCGCGCCGTCCCGCCGCCGCGCCGAAGGCCAGGCCACCGCAGAAGGCCGCGACGAAGCCGTTGCCGTGCGCGACGACCGCGGCCGCATAGGTGGCGATGGCCAAGGCGAGCACTGCGATGCCGGCGAAGTCCTCCGCTGACCATCCGCTGCGACGTGTCCGCCGCAGGAGCCAGCCACCGGCGAGCCCCATGGCCCCGCCGATCACGGCGCCGATGGCCAGTTCGGCGACTGCCTCCCACAGGCCTGGCGCATCGGCGATCTCTTCCGCGGAGGCGGCCCCGGCTAGGGCGAGCATGACGACCGGGGTGACGATCCCGTCGTTGAGGCCGCTCTCCACGGTGATCAGCCGCCTAACACGAGAGGGCACCGCCCGGTTGGTCACCACCGGGACACCCAGTGCGGCGTCCGTGGGCGCGAGCGCCGCCGCCACGAGCAGCGCGAGCCAGCTGCCGAGGCCGGGGAAGAGCCAGGTCGACAGTCCCCAGCCCGCCAGCACGGTCAGTGGCAGACCGACACCCAGCAGGCGCGCGTACTCGCCGAGATCTCGGCGGACCTCCCGGATAGGTATGCGTGCTGCGTCGGAGAACAAGACCCAGATCAGGGTGGTCTCAACCAGGGGTTTGAGCGTTTCCGGGGCCGTCGGTGCGTCGACGAGCCCGATCGCGGCCAGCAGCCCTCCGACAGCGACGAACACGATGGGTGCGGTCAGGTCGGCCCCGGTGAGGCGGGCGGACACCGTGCCCCAGACGAAGATCGTCGCGGTGATGATCAGGACGACAGTCACGTCCATATCGAGCCCCTCCGCGAACGTTGGCCTCGGTTCGAGTGTCCGACGGATTGGGAAGGTCCTGCTCATCCATGCCGGATGATGCGGCGATCTCGCGGACGGCGCTGTAGTGGTCGGACGGTCTTAGTCAGGAGAGGGGCTTTCCATGGCACTGAACGAGTACGAAGCGGGATCGGCCTTCCCCGGGCGGATCGGCCGGACAACGGACGAGTCGGCGCCTGCCTGGCCGAAGCCCACGCGGGCCGTTCCAGGTGCACCGAACGTGCTGACGGTTGTCCTCGACGACACCGGCTTCGGGCAGCTGGGCTGCTATGGCAGTCCCATCGAGACGCCGAACTTCGATGCGTTGGCCGCCAACGGACTGCGCTACAACAACATGCACACCACGGCGCTGTGCTCGCCGAGCCGTTCCTGCATCCTCACCGGACGCAACCATCACAGCAACAGCATGGCTGCCATCACCGAGCTCGCTTCCGGCTACCCCGGCTACAACGGGGTCATCCCGTTCGAGAACGGCTTTCTCTCCGAGATGCTGCTCGGGCACGGCTACAGCACGTTCATGGTGGGCAAGTGGCACCTGACGCCGAGTAACCAGGAGACCGCCGCGGGCCCGTACGACCGCTGGCCGCTGGCCCGCGGCTTCGAGCGCTTCTACGGATTCCTCGGCGGTGACACCAGTCAGTGGTATCCCGACCTGGTCTACGACAACCACCAGGTCGACCCGCCGGCAACGCCTGAAGAGGGCTACCACCTCACCGAGGACCTGGTCGACCGGTCGATCCAGTTCATCACCGATACCAAGCAGGTCGACCCCGACAAGCCCTTCTACCTCCACCTCTGCTTCGGAGCCACGCACGCGCCCCATCACGCCCCCGAGGAATGGGCGGACAAGTACGCCGGGAAGTTCGACGACGGCTGGGATGCCTACCGCGAGAAGGTCTTTGCCCGGCAGAAGGAGCGAGGGATCGTCCCCGCCGACGCCGAGCTCTCCCGGCACGACCCGGATGTCCCGGACTGGGACGCGCAACCCGAGCAGGCGCGCAGGCTCTTCAGCCGCATGATGGAGGTCTTCGCCGGTTTCCTGAGCCACACCGACCACCACCTGGGCAGGCTGCTCGACTTCCTCCGCGAGCAGGGACAGCTCGACAACACGATCGTCATGGTGATCTCCGACAACGGCGCCAGCGCCGAAGGGGGTCCCACCGGCACCACCAACGAGGCGCAATTCTTCAACAATGCCCAGGAGTCCCTGGAGGACAGCCTCAAGGTCATCGACGAGATCGGCGGACCGAAGCACTTCAACCACTACCCGTGGGGCTGGACCTGGGCCGGCAACACGCCGTTCCGGCGCTGGAAGCGCGAGACCTACCGCGGCGGGGCCTCGGACCCCTTCATCGTCTCGTGGCCGCAGGGCATCCGGGCCAGGGGCGAGGTCCGCACCCAGTACGCGCACATCGTCGACATGGTCCCCACCGTCTTGGACCTGCTCGGCTTCGAGCCGCCCGCCACGATCAGGGGCGTCACACAGTCGCCGCTCCAGGGGGTCAGCTTCGCCCACACCCTCGACGACGCCGCCGCTGAGAGCGACCACCGCACGCAGTACTTCGAGATGATGGGTCACCGCGCCATCTACTACGACGGATGGCGAGCGGTCTGCCCGTGGCCCGGTCCCTCGTTCGCCGAGGCGGGCGTCGGCTTCGGAGAGCCGATCTCGGCCGGCAAGCTCACCGAGCTCGACGCCAAGGGCTGGGAGCTCTACCACGTGGCCGAGGACTTCGCCGAGAACCACAACCTCGCGGAGGAGCATCGCGACAAGCTCATCGCGCTCATCAGCACCTGGTACGTCGAGGCCGGCAAGTACGGCGTGATGCCAGTCGACGGCAGTGGCCTGGCCCGCATGGCCGCCGAGAAGCCCTTGGTGGCGGAGCCGCGCGATCGGTACACGTACAGGCCCAACACGCAATCGATCCCGTTCTTCGCCGGTCCCCGCGTCCTCAACCGGCCGCACAGCATCACTGCCAGCGTGGAGATCCCTGAAGACGGTGCCGAAGGCGTCCTGCTCTGTCAGGGCACGGCGGCCGGCGGCTACTCGCTGTTCGTCAAGGACCAGAAGCTGCACTACGTCCACAACTACCTGGGCCGCTCCCTGCACCGCGTCTCCTCGCCGGAGCCGCTTCCGGCCGGCGCACACGAACTGCGCTTCGAGTTCGAGCCGACAGGCGAACCTGACCTGGCGAACGGCCGTGGTGCACCGGGGCGGCTACAGCTCTACGTGGACGGGAGTCTCGTCGCCGAGACGCAGGCCCCGATGACCATCCCCTTCGCCATCAACCCAGGCGCAATGAGCTGCGGCGTCAACCCCGGCTCACCGGTGACCCCTGACTACCCCTCGCCGTTCCGGTTCACCGGCACCCTGCACACGGTCGTCATCGACGTGTCCGGCGAGCTCATCACCGACAGCGAGAGTGAGATGCGCATGGCCATGGCTCGCCAGTAACCGGCGGTCGTGTCGTCGGCTGCCTCGTCCGCAACGGGTGATGCCAGGTGGCAGGAAGGACCTGAGGATGAAGGTGATCCCGGCCGACCTTTGAGACTCCGGGCGACTGACAGCAGGAGGTGCTGACATGACCGACCCGACGACCGCGCAGGTGGCCGAACCCCTGGATGAGCTGGGGCCGGTCGATTGGATCGTGGTGGAGTTCCCGGGCAGCAGGTTCAAGGGCGAGATCGCTCCAGCGCTCGATGAGCTCGTGGACCGTGGCATTGTCCGGGTGCTCGATCTGCTCCTGATCCGCAAGGGCGATGACGGGTCGCTCGACTTCTTCGAGCTCAGCGACCTCGACGAGACCGAGCTCGGCAGCCTGCGGGCGTTCGAGACCGCGCTGGCCAACCTCCTGAGCGAGGAGGACGTCGAGGCGGTCGCCGCGGCGGTCGAGCCGGGCAGCACTGCGGCCCTGCTGGTGTGGGAGAACTCCTGGGCAGCGCCCTTTGCGTCAGCGGTGCGCCGCGCCGGCGGACAGCTCGCCGCCAGCGGCCGGATCCCGGTGCAGGCGCTTCTCGCGGCGATCGAGGCGGACGAGAACGAGGAAGAAGGAGACTGAGATGCCGTTGGCAGCACGAAGGGCCCGCCGCGGAGGCGTGATCGGCCCCGCACCCGTCGCAAGAACAGCCACCACTGTGGCCACCGCCGCCGTCGTTGCGCACGGGGTCGGCCGTCGTACCGATCGACGAGAGGACCGGCGCGAGGACCGCAGGGACCGGCGGCGCTGATGCCCATGGCCTCGGCCCCGGCCGCCTTCCACGTGATGGCCAAGCCGACCGGGGCCATCTGCAACCTCGATTGCGAATATTGTTTCTTCCTGTCCAAGGACCAGCTGTACCCCGGCAGCGGGTTCCGGATGGAGCCGGCAGTCCACGAGACCTACATCAGCCAGCTCCTCGCCGGCCATGACGGTGCGGACGAGGTCGTGGTCGCCTTCCAAGGCGGCGAGCCGACCCTGATGGGCCTTGACTTCTTCCGGCGGACGCTCGAGCTCGAGCAGAAGTTCCGGCGGCCCGGCCAGAGCATCCTCAACACGATCCAGACCAACGGAACCCTGCTCGACGACGAGTGGGGACAGTTCCTGCACGAGCACGACTTCCTGGTCGGTCTGTCCATCGACGGGCCGCGCGAGATGCACGACGCGTACCGGGTCGACAAAGGCGGGAAGCCCACCTTCGACCGCGTCATCCGCGGGCTGGACGTACTACGCCGGCATGGAGTGGACTGGAACGTCCTCACGACCGTCAACGCGGCCAACGGCGACCATGGCCGTGAGGTCTACACGTTCCTGCGGGACGGCCTCGGCGCGCAGTTCATCCAGCTCATCCCCATCGTCGAACGGGTCACTCCTGAGCTCCTCCCGCTTGCAGAGGCCGGCTGGGGACGGCGACACGGTGAGCGCCCCCTGTACCGACAGCAAGGTGACCTGGTCACGCATCGGACAGTCGGCGCCGAGCAGTTCGGACAGTTCCTCGTCGAGGTGTTCGAGGAATGGGTACGCCACGACGTAGGTGATGTCTTCGTCCAGATGTTCGACACGGCGCTCGCCCATTGGATGGGACTGGACCAGGCGGGCATGTGCGCACACGCCCGGATCTGCGGATCCGCGCTTGCCCTCGAACACAACGGCGACGTCTACTCCTGCGACCATTACGTCGAGGACGACCACCTCCTCGGCAACATCGCCCAAGGCCGCACCCTCCTCCAACTGGCGACCACGCCGCAGCAGGCCGAGTTCGGCAACGCGAAGCTTGACACCCTGCCCGAGGACTGCCGACGCTGTGACGTCCGCTTCGCCTGCAACGGCGGCTGCCCGAAGGACCGGTTCCTCGCCACGCCCGACGGCGAGCCCGGCCTGCACTACCTGTGCGCCGGCTACCAGCGGTTCTTCCGGCACGTCGACGGGCCCATGCGCATCATGTCCGACCTGCTGCACCACGGCGCAGACGCCTCCGGCGTGAAGGACTGGTACGCCACCCGCGACACGGAACGAGGCGGCAACGACCAATGCACGTGCGGCAGCGGCCGCGAGTGGAAGAGCTGCCACGGCGCGTCGGCGAGCTCTGCTCGAGGCACGACCAAGGGCTCCGTCAACGCGTAGGAACTCCTCAGCTCCCGTGATCCGACAACCTGTCCGAACCCGGGGTGGACATCCCGCGCAAGGTCATCATGGGCGGGTCGTATCTGTGCGCGCCGGACTACTGCCTGCGCTAGCGGCACGGCAGGTGGAGGCACCACTTTGCCTTGCGCCGCTGCCGGAGGGCTGGGCATGGCTCTGGTCTGCGTCAACTTCTGCGCGCTTTGCGGCGACGATGCCGTCTCATCACGCCCAGGCCGAACCAGACAAGCGCGCCAAGGACCGCCATGGCGAGCGCAAACAGCCAGATCGGCCAGGTGAAGCTCCAGAACAAGAAGTCGATCGTGACGCGCTGGGTGTTCTGGATGACAACGATGACGAGCAGCCCGACGCCGGCGAGTGTGGCGATCGCTCCGCCGCCGAGCCGCTGCGCCTGTCCCGCCGGTGCTGCGCCTGTGTTGTCGCCGGGACTCGTCTGGGCCATGAGGTTCCTCCAGGGAAGATCGGATCAGCGGCGTTCTCGCACTTCCTCATCAGCATTGGAAACCGCGAGCCACCTTCGACGAATCACCCCTGGGAGATGACAAACGCGCGCCGGCTCCGCTGACCCTCGCCGGCCTCTGCCTCCTTCAAGACCTTCGCCGCGTCCTGCTCATCCGCCTCAGCAGTTACGACCCCCACACGCTCAGACCGCCGACCAGCCCGCCGAAACCGTCGAGGTGTCGCCTGGCCTCACCACCGCGGACAGGAGACCGCTTGCGCTGCCCCCGAGTTGGCTCAGCTTCGAGGACGCCACGGCGGTCGGCGGGGAGGGGTCGACGTCGGAACAGCTCCAGCGCAGGCTGGGCGTCGGTATCCTTCTCAGCATGCCGTTCTATGTTCATGCTCAGGACAGACCTGGCGTCGGAACCGAGATGCTTGACCTGGCCGAGGCGCACTGGTCTTACATGGATCGGTTTGCCGATCGGCTCATTCTCCGAGGCCCTACCTTGTCCGACGACGGAGCTGAACACACAGGAAGCGTCCATGTCGTCAACCTGGCCGACCGCGCCAGTGCGGAGCGGTTCGCGACCGAGGAGCCTTACTGGCTGGCCGGTCTCTACCGACAAGTCAAGACTGTCCGAACAGTTGTACTGCTCCACCGCGAACTCACCGAGGGCTCGCTCACCTCAGGAGTACCGAACGCGCTGATCACAGGCCATTGGCCCGCGCAACCCCGCAATCCCGGCGACGCCGACCTGCAACTGCTAGGCGTCAATCCGGACAGGCGCTTGAGCTTCGTGGCCGTTCTCGTTGACGATAACCAATCTCACACAACAGGAATCGTCTCGGTCGTAAGAGCCCTCCCAGGCGAGGCACTCAGAGTCATTCAGCCGTTCGCGGACCAACTCACGGGCGAACCAGTCGCTCTCACCGCACAACGCTGGCAGCGCGGAGGGCGCTCCTAGCCTGGAAACCGCGGTTACGCCGTCGTCTGGCATCCCGCAGGAGTCAGTTGCCATTGCCTTGTCCAAGGTGGCTGTCGAGGTTGCACCGGACGGGGTCGCAGCGGCGATTGGACCGCAGTCGCTGTCCACGATGAAGGCGCTGTCACTGGGTTGCTGGTCGCCTTGGTCGGCAGACTGACGCCGGTCAGTGGGTCGCCATGTGCGCCGGCCACCCACGCTTGTTGCCACCCGTCCTGCAACAGCTCGATGTTCACATACTCGTTGCCGAAGGCGGACACCTCCAGAGCTTGTCCAGAGGTTGGTTGCTTTTGGCAGCGACGAGGTAGCCCCAGTAACCCGTGATCGTGCTGGTCCACCCGGCCTGCAGACCCATCGGTTGGTGACTACGGAGCCTGGGTGGGATCCCAGCCGGTGACGAGGTTCTCGTCAAGGGCGTCCAGGGCCGCGATGTCCTCGTCGGTGAGGTGGAAGTCGAACACGTCGGCGTTCGCCGCGATGCGCTCCGGACGCGTGGACTTCGGCAGCACGATCAGCCGCTTCTGCAGAGCCCAGCGGATGAGCACCTGCGCGGTGCTCTTCCGGTGCCGCCGGGCGATCGCAACCAGGGGTGGGTCGGACAGCTTGAGGCCTTTGGTGAGCGGGCTGTAGGCCTCGACCGCGATCCCGTGTGCTGCGCACAGATCGAGTACGTCGCGGCGCGATGCCCAGTTGTACGGCGACAGCTCGATCTGGTTGACCGCAGGTGGAACCTCCGCCATGGCGAGCAGCTCGTCCAGGTGACGGACCATGTAGTTGCTCACCCCGATCGCCCGGACCCTATCGCTGGCGAGCAGCTGTTCCATCGCCCTCCAGGTGTCCAGGCGCGACCCGGGCACCGGCCAGTGGACCAGATACAGGTCGACCACGTCGACCCCGAGCCGGCGGCGGCTCGCCTCGAAGGCATCCAGGGTCGACCGGTAGCCGTGGTCGTCGTTCCAAAGCTTGGTCGTGATGAAGACCTGCTCGCGGTCCAGGCCGCTGGCTCGGATGCCGGCGCTGACGTCGGTCTCGTTGCCGTAGATGCGGGCGGTATCGATGTGCCGGTAGCCGGTCCGCAGTGCCGCCTCGACCGCGGCGGAGGTCTCGCCGCCGGCCCGGGCGCGGAACACGCCTAGCCCGAGGACGGGGATCGGGACGCCGCCACGGAGCGTCAGGGTCGCCGCGGGACCGGTCGCATCGCTCACCGTATGTCCTCCAACCGTGGGACGACGTGCTCGCCGAGACCGTTGACGAAGGCAACGGGATCGCCGGTGAACGGCATCACGTGGACCTCGTCGATGCCGGCATCGGCGTACGGACGGACGGCGTCGGCGAACGCCCTGCCGCCTGACGCGCTGACCTCCAGCGGACCGGTCCACAGGATCGATTTGCGGATGCGGTCGAAGTCGGTACCCAGCCGCGCGCAGTGTGTCCGCAGGACCGCGAGCTTCGCCCCGACCTCGTTCGGCCCGGCGCCCGGGCGGCCCGCGAACAGGTTGCACGCGTCCGCGTACTGTGCGACCAGGCGCAGGGTCTTCTTCTCCCCACCCCCGCCGACCATGATCGGAGGCCGCGGTGCGCGCAGGGGCTGCGGTGAGTTGAGGGTTTCGGCGAGCCGGTAGTGCCGGCCGTGATAGGGGCCGTCGTCCTCGCTCCACATCTGGTGCACGATCTGCAGCGTCTCCTCGAGCCGTTCGAACCGTTCCGTGAGCGGCGGGAACGGCACGCCGAGGGCGGCGTGCTCGCGCTCGTACCACGCCGCGCCGATCCCGAGCATGGCACGTCCGCCCGACAGCACGTCCAGGGTCGACACGGTTTTGGCGAGCAGACCCGGATAGCGGTAGGTCACGCCGGTAACCAGCAACTGCAGCTCGACCGTGCGGGTGTGGGCGGCGAGGAAGCCGAGAGTCGTGTAGCCCTCCATCATCGGCCGCCCAGCGCCACCGGCCATGTCCAGCTGCAGGTAGTGGTCCATCACCGACAGGTTGCTGACGCCCGCGTCCTCGGCGGCTCGTCCGACCCCTGCCAGCGTCGGGCCGATCGCCGCGGCACCGCCGTTGACGTCGAAGTTGACGACATGTACCCCGAGCTTCATCCGTTCCCAGCCCCCTTCTTGATATGGCCGGCTGCTGCCATAGCCTGGTCAGCCATCGCCGTCTCCCCAGCGAGTCAGCGGACGATCTTGAAGTTGAACGTCGGGCTGCCCAGTGCGCCCCAGAGCCTGATCCAGAGCGGCAGGACCATCTCGGTGCCGCGGGCCGTCGTGATGTCGCCCAGGTCGATCACGTCCGTGTGGCCGAAGGACTCCAGCAGCGCGGTGACGGCCTTCTTGGCGTCGGCGTCGTTGCCGGACACGAACGCCGAGGAGTCGCCGTCGGCGAGCTGCCGGGGATACACCATCAGGTTGGCGTTCATGGTATTGAGCGCCTTGACCACCCTGGCGTCCGGGAAGGTGCGCTGGATCTGTTCCCCGAGGGAATCGGTGTCCTTGACGAACAGGGTCGGCGGCATGCCGGCCGAGTGGTCGAGCGGGTTCGCGATGTCCATGATGACCTTGCCGGCCAGGTTGGCGGCGCCGGCGGCCTCCAGCACGGCGATCGAGGCAGATCCCACCGTGGCGTTCACGACCAGCTCGGCGGGCGCCACGGCGTCGGCGAAGGTGGCCAGGGTGACCGCGGGGTGCTCGGCGGCCCAGTGCGGGAACGGCACGTTGCCCATCTGGTCGGTCCCGGTGCGCGCCATCGTGGCGGCTACGTCGCGGGTGCCGATGGCGACCTCGTGGCCCAGCTCGGTCAGCCGTGCCGCGAACGCGCGGCCGACCATCCCGGTGCCCAGAACTGCGATTCTCACGATTGGTGCTCCTTGCGTATTGATCATTTGCAGCGAAGTTAGCAGACAGATCTGTCTATCTGCAAGCTCCCGTTGTTTAGTGGTGTGCTGAGGCTGACACGCCAGCGAAGGAGAGGCCAGGAAGAGACGGATCTGTCTATACTGGTGACCAACGACCACATCGAAAGGTGCACCACATGAGCGGGCCGACGAACACGAAGCCGGCAAGGGAGCGCATCCTCGACACCGCGTTCCAGCTGTTCTACGCACACGGTCCGCGCGGCGTCGGGGTGGACACGGTCATCGCCGAGTCAGGCGTGGCCAAGGCGACCCTGTACAAGCACTTCCCGCGCAAGGACGACCTTGTGCTGGCCTACCTCGACAAGGTCGATCAGGCCTGGTTCGGCCAGCTCCGCACGGCCGCCCGGGACGCCGGCGAGGACCCGCGCGACCAGCTCGTCGGGATGTTCGACGCCCTGAGCTCGGCCTGCCGGCGCGACGGCTACCACGGCTGCGCGTTCATCAACACTGCGGCCGAGTCCAAGGCCGGCACCGACGTGCATGCGCGCACAGTCGAGCACAAGCGCGTGGTCCGCGCCTGGGTCACCGACCTGGCCCGCCGCGCCGGTGCCAATGACCCCGACCTGCTCGGCCGGCAGTTGACCCTGCTGATCGACGGCGGTCTCTCCGGCGGTGTCCTCGACGCCGACCCCGCCACCCCGCACGCCGCGAAGGCTGCCGCCCGGGTGCTCGTCGAGACCGCCTGCCCGGCCGAGACGTCGTGAAGCCACACCGCTGATCGGTGGGAAACCGTATCCGGCATCGAACCTGAGGGTGAGGATGACCGCGGTACCAGAGACACCGACACCGATGCCGGGTCTGGACGGCCGGCGAACAACGCAATGCTTCGGCTCGACGATGCAGCCGCGCGGGCGGAACTGAACAAAGGCGCGAGGGGTCCTCGCTCTGCGCGAGGCGTCAGACGCTACGCAGTACTGAGACGACGATGCCCAGTACAGCGGCTCTGTCGCCTTCGATGATGTCGTAGTCGGGGTTGCGCGGTTCGAGATAGACGTGGCCGTTGCGGCGGCGATAGACCTTGACGGTGGCTTCATCATCGATCATCGCGGCGACGATCTGGCCTGAATGAGCCTCGGTTTGCTGCCGTACCACGACGATGTCTCCGTCACAGATCGCGGCGTCGATCATCGAGTCACCACGCACACGCAGACCGAAGACAGTGCCGCGCCCGATCAGGCCGCGGGGCAACGTGAGAACTTCATCGATGTGCTCTACAGCCGAGATCGGAGCACCTGCGGCGATATCGCCGACCACGGGCACCGCGACCGAGTCATCGGTGGGCTCCTGCGTCGAGGGCTCCTGGAGGAACAGACGCACGTCGATCGGCCGCGACACAGTGGAGCCACGCCGCAGAAAGCCCTTCTCCTCCAGGCTCGCGAGGTGTTTCGACACCGACGACGACGACCGTAGGCCGACAGCATGGCCGATCTGCCGAGTACTCGGCGAATACCCGTGCCTGACCACCCAGTCCCGGATCGCGACCAGGATCCGCTGCTGACGTGGCGGTAGGGCCGAGGTATCCAGGTGCTCGAAAGTATCGAGATCGTCGTAGCTGGTCACCTGCGGAATCGTAGAGGCAAGCATCTTGCCTCCGTCCGACCGGTAACCATTGCCGGCCGGACGGTGCGGCCAGGCGAACCGCGTCCCAGGGGTACTCGGCCGCAGGTTGGACGCGATGTGATCGACCGGCCAATTACCAGCAACGGGTGGGATGGGCGAGCCGGCGGAGGCTGTTGCGTCGATCATCGACTCACAACGAGTGCGGGGCGCCGGCGACTGCGCCGACGCCCGCGGCTCGTGGCTCGGTGGTCAGTTCTGGCCCAGTCGCTGCCCGAACCGTCGCCGCGCGGCGACTCCGGCGGCGCCCGCTCCGGCGAGCGTCAGACCCCCGAGCGCACCCAGCGCGATCTGATCCGTGTGCAGACCGGCTGTGCGGACGGCCGGCTCTGCTTGGACGACCGGGTTGCGATCCGGCTCGTCCGGTACGCGGGCATCCGCCGGCCCTGCCGTCAGCAGCGCTGCCGCGCCCATCGTCGTCACCGCAGTGATGACCCGTGCGACTCGCATCTTCTGTGTCATTTCTGTACTCCCTCAACGGTGTGGTGCGTTGCAGTCACCTTTG
This sequence comes from Kribbella sp., assembly GCA_035759015.1. GTDB lineage: Bacteria > Actinomycetota > Actinomycetes > Propionibacteriales > Kribbellaceae > Kribbella. The sequence goes on along the minus strand of DASTVQ010000094.1, from coordinate 12,900 downwards.
CCGAGCGGCGTTGAGGTCCCGTGGAAGCTTCGTTGAAGTCAGCTGCGGGTCATGGCTGCGCCCGCGACCGACATGATCGTTGGGGAAGGTGCGAGCGGTCGCCGGTTCGTAGGGGCGGCGGGCTTGCCAGGCTCATCTCAGGATCCGCCGGCGAGCATCGCCTCGCCTGCCGCGGCAACCAGACGTACGTTACCTGTGTGACGTTCGGTGGGGGTGATCCGTCCGGCATGGCCGCGTCAGCGGCGCCGGGCGGGGCGCACCATGGTGTTCCCGGGTCAGGGGTGTTGTCGAGCACCGCACCGCGGTTCGGGATCCTCGGTGGTCTCGAGGTCACGCCCGATGATCATCGACTCGAGCTCAGCGGACCAAAACAGCGCCTGCTGCTGGCGATGCTGCTGATCCACCTGAACCAGTTCGTGTCTGCCGGTCGGCTCGTCGAGGCGCTCTGGGGGAGCGAGCCTCCTGCCAGTGCCGAGGTCACCTTGCGCACCCACGTCTCGCATCTCCGCCGACGTCTCGCTGCGATCGGTGCGCCCGAAGCGCTGGTCACCCGCCGTTCTGGGTACAGCTTGACGCTCGATCCGGAGCAGGTCGATGCCTACCGATTCGAGCGGCTCGTCGGGCTGGGGCAGGAAGCCTTGGGACTAGCAGACGCCGTCCGGGCCTCGCAGCTGCTGCGTGACGCACTTGACCTGTGGCGTGGGCCAGTCCTCGCCGACCTCGACCGGCCGCTGTTCGCCGAGGCCGAGACGGCCCGGCTCGAGGAGCTCCGCCTGGATGCCCTGGAGGCGCGCATCAGCGCCGACCTTGCACTGGGGAGGTACGACGTCATCTCCGAGCTCGAGCGGCTTGTTGTCGACCACCCGTTCCGCGAACGGTTCTGCGGCCAGCTCATGCTCGCGCTGTACCGGGCGGGTAGGCAGGTCGATGCGCTCGCGGTGTACTCGTCGGCCAGACAACGCCTCGCCGACGAGCTAGGACTCGACCCGGGGCCCGCGCTGTCGGCGCTGGAGACCGCGATCCTGCGGCGAGATCCCACGCTGCTGCCCACCGGCGGGGGATCGGTTTCGCCCGCCGTCCAGGCATCGACGACCCGGCGGCCGCGGGTGAAGCCTCCGCCTGATGCGCTGTTCACCGTCGTACGCCGGGTGCCGATGGTCGGGCGGTCGAGCGAGCTGGACCGGTTGTCCGGGCTGTGGCGAGAGGTTCGCGGCGGCGGACGCCGGGTGGTGCTCGTGTCGGGCGAAGCCGGGGTCGGCAAGACCCGACTCGTCGCCGAGTTCGCGCACCAGGCGGCCGAGGACGAGGCGGTGTTCCTGGTCGGCCGTTGTGATCAGGCCTCGATCCCTTATCAACCGGTTGCCTCGGCGTTCCGCACGAGCGCGGAGGCCGAAGCTGTCCTCGCCGACGCACCGGAGGCAATTCGTGGCCGTCTCGGCTGGTTGCTCGACGAGCCGCCGGCGGCGGCCGATGTGGACTCCTCCCGGTCGGACGTCGAGCGCGCCGCCCAGTTCGAGGCCGTCGAGTGGTTGTTGGCGCAACTGGTGGAGTTGGCGCCTGTCGTACTCGTGATGGAGGAGTCCGAACGCATCGACCGTGCCAGCTCTTTGTTGTTGCGCCACCTGGTGAACACTCTGCCCGAGCGCGTCTTTGTCGTCTTCTGTTTCCGCGACCCGCCGGGGAGCAGGCATCCGGCGCTGCTGGAGCTGCTCGGTGAGCTGGAGGGCCGTGGTCTGGCGGACCGGCTCGTGCTCCGGCCCTTGAGCGAGGGCGACATCGGCTCCCTTGTCGCCGGTCTGACCGGCGGTGAGTCCGCGACGTTCGTGCACGAGCTGTGGCGGAGCACCGGTGGTAATCCGTTCTATGCCAGCGAGGTGGTTCGGGATCTCGAGACCCGCGGCGAGCTGGGCGGTCGCGGTGCGCTGCCGGTGCCGTCTGGAGTGCGGGACGTGCTGCGGCATCGCCTTCGTGTGCTCTCCGAGGCGACCCAGCAAGTCGTCTGCTGCGCCGCGGTGCTCGGCCGCGAAGTCGAGTTCAGCCTGCTCGCGCGGCTCGCCGCCATACCTGAGGACCCCCTGATCGACGCACTGGATCACGCCCTGGGCGCCGGCTTCCTGGTGGAAGCCGGCAGTTCCTGGAAGGTGAGCTACACCTTCCCGCACGACCTGATGCGGGAAGCGGTGTACGCCGACATTCCGATCACGCGACGGCAGCGGCTGCACCTGCGTGCGGCGGAGGCCCTGCAATCCTCTGGGGCAAGGCGAGGTAATGGGGTGGCGGCGGCAGCGGTGCACCTGCGGGCGGCTGGTCCGGCAGCCGATCCGGTGCAGACCGCGGAGCTCAGCCTGCAGGCCGCCGATGAGGCTGCCCGGCTCTACGCCTGGCACGAGGCCGTCGACCACGCCGAGGCCGCCGTCGAGATCCTCGACCATGCCGGTGCGTCGCCTGCGCGACGGGCCGACGCGGCGGTGCGTACTGCGATGCTTCGGTTGAAGTCGAGCATCGGATACCGGCGGGCGGTCCAGCACCTCGAGACAGCGTTGCAGCTGTACCGCGGGGTCGGCGACGACGCTGCGGCCGCAACGGTGCACAGCCGACTCGGCGGGGCCCTCTGCACCCACCATTCGGTGATGGACATTCCCCGGGCGATCGAGCACATCGCGGCCGCGGAGCGGCTGCTCGGGGATCGGAAGGCGGCCTTTCACCTTCACCGCGGGATGGCGCAAGCAGCGATGTACGGCGTCCGGAGCGAGCTGCTCGGGGACTACTCGGAACGGGCCACCACGCTGGCCGGTGAACTGGGGCGCCGCGACCTGGTCGTGATGGCGTCCTGGGGCCGAGCCTGGTTCGAGTTCAACTGTGGCAGGCTGAGCGACGCGTCGGCGCTCCGTGAGGCGATGTGGGCCACCGCGCACGAGCTCGCCGATCCGTATCTGGGCTGGGTCTCGGTGGGCGCCGCCGCACTGTGCGCGACGGAGTACCTGCTGGACCCGGCCGCGGGGCGGTCGTGGTGCCGGCGAGGACTTGCCCAGGCTCGGTTCGACACGTTCGCGCATCCGCATGACACGGTTGTCGACCAGTTCGTGCTGGCTCTGGCGAGCACGGGCGACCTGGACGGCGCTCGCCGGCTGGCGGACCCATTGCCTGCCGATGCCGTCTGCAGGCGGGTCCTGACGTCTCTCGACGGCGAGTGGGAACAGGCCGAGCGGGGCTGGGCTGCCGCACTGAGCGATGACGAGGAGGCCGGCGACCTGCACGATGCGGCATTGAGCGCTCGCTGGCTCGGCGGTGTCCGCATGCTCCTCGGTGATCAGGGTGGGGCCGTTGCCGCGCTGCGACGCGCGGTGACGATCGGTGTCGAAGGCCCGCAAGTGCCCACCGAGCTCGCGGCCAGGGCTGAACTGGCCCGCGTGCTGGCAGGGGGCGGCGAAGTCGGGGAGGCAGCCCTTCACCTCACGCGCTGCGACGAGATCATGGCCGAGGGACAGGACTGGCGCGGACAGGTCGGTGTGGTGGAGCTGGCGCGTGGTGCCGTGGCCGGGGCTCAGGGGCAGCCCGGTGAGTGCGACGATGCGCACGAGAACGCCGTGGCGATCTTCACCGCCTACCAGCTTCCTTGGCGGCGAGCTGCCGCGTTCCACGCATGGGCAGAGTCCCTGTCGGCCATGGGCCGCCACGAAGCTGCTGTCGGCAAGCACCAGGCGTCGTGGCAGGTCTATGACGAGATCTGCGCGCCACAGCGATGGCGCCGCCCGCTGGCCCAGCCGTGACCAGCGCCGGTGTCAACGCCGGTTCCACACAACTTCAACACCGCTCGGCCATCGTCATTGTCATGCAGAACCTGAACTCGATGACCGGCTGGGAGCAGGTCGAGCCTCACCAGCAGAACTCACAGCGAGAAGGCGGACCGGCTACGGCCGACGGGGGGATCACGATGAACGAGCAGACCGACGGGCAGGCCGTGGCGAGTGCGACGTTGTTCGGCTGCCTGTTCGCCGCCCAGTCCAGCCTGCTGGTGCTCACCCCGATCCTGTCCGGCGTCGCGGCCGACCTGGAGGTCTCGCCTGCAACGGCGGGGCAGCTCCGGGCCATGTCTGGCGCGGTTGCGGTGGTCGTCGCGGTCGGCCTGCTGGTCAGCAGGCGCCGGTGGGAGCTGCGCGGTCTGCTCATGCTCGGGCTGGGGCTACTGGCGACCGCCGCGTTGGCAAGCGCGGCCGCACCGTCCTTCGCAGCGCTGGCAGCCGCGCAGGTCGTTCTCGGTGGCGGAGTTGCCCTGGTGCTCGCGGGCGGCTTGGCCGCGGCCGCGAGTTGGGCGCCCGATGGTCAACGCGCCACTGTGTTGTCCTGGGCCCTGGTCGGCCAGCCGAGCGCCTGGATCATCGGCATGCCGGTGATCGGCTTCGTGGGCGGTCACAGTTGGCGCCTCGCGTGGCTCGTACCCCTCGCTGCTTGCGTCCTCACCCTCACCCTGGTGTCCCGGCGCGAACCTGGGACGCCGGAGCCGACTCCCACCTCCGTGCTGACGCTGTTTCGGCGGCCAGGGGCGACCCGGTGGGCGGCAAGTGAACTGCTGGCCTACGCCGGCTGGGCGGGGGTGCTGGTCTACTGCGGCAGTTTGCTCACCGATACCCATGGGGCGTCAGCCGCAGCGGCCGGAATCGCGCTGGGTGGCGGCGCGACGGGGTACGTCGTCGGCACTTTCGTGGCTCGGCGCTGGGTGGAGCACGCGGCCAGGCCGATGCTGCTCATCACCGGTCCCGCGATGGCTGCAGCTGCCCTGATCCTGGGTGCGGTCCGACCGTCCTTCGGTTTCTCAGTGGCGATGTTCACCGTGATCGCCTGCCTCGCGGGGGCCCGCATGATCGCCGGCAGCGCGGAAGGCCTCGATCTGGCCGGAGTCGGTCCGCTGCAGGCGATGACCGTTCGGGCCGCTTCCATGCAGGGTGGATACCTGGGCGGTGCCGTCCTGGGGGGACTGGGTCTCGCACTCGGCGGCTGGCCGGTTCTCGGTGCCGTGCTGGCCGTACCTCTGCTCGTCGCTGTCGCTGTGACCGCCGCGGACCGCAGGGGTGCGCGCCGGAGTACCGAAAGCCAGCCGGGACGCAGCCGGACCGGCACGAAGGTGGGGGCACGATGAACGAGCGATTCGACGCGGTCGTGGTCGGCGCACGCTGTGCGGGGTCGACACTGGCGACGTTGCTCGCCCGGGCGGGTTGGCGGGTGCTGCTGCTGGATCGCGACCGGTTCCCGAGCGACACCGTGTCCACCCACCTGATGTTCCCCGACACCCTGCAGCGCCTGGACGAGCTCGGCGTCCTGGAAACGCTCGGGACCGACCACCACCTGCCGATGGTCCACTTCAGCTGGCGGGTGCTCGGTCACGACGTGGCCGGAGACTTCACACCGATCGGGGGTCGCGACCGGGCGACCTGCATCCGGCGGATCGTGCTGGACGCCGCCCTGGTCGACAAGGCCCGAGCGGCCGGTGCCGATGTGCGATCCGGGCATGAGGTCACCGCACTGATCGGTGCAGGCTCGGCCGACGATCCGGTACGGGGCGTCTTGCTCGACACGGGGGAGACGATCGAGTCGGACTGGGTGTTCGGCGCCGACGGTCGGGTATCGACCGTCGCGCGGCGCCTGGGGTTGCCGGCGACCGATGAGAGACGCGGCGCGATGGCGTTCCTGATGGCGTACTGGAGCGGGCTGCCGGCCTCGGAGTGGTGCCACATCGACGTGCACGAGCGGTCGGCGTTGATGTCTGTGCCGTGCGAGGACGGCGTTCACCTTTTGTCGCTGGCCGGCCCACCCGGGATCACCCGCGGATCGGCCGCGGGCCGCGAAGAACGCTACCGCACCGGACTCCGCCAGTTCCCGGCCGTGCTGAACGCCCGGCTGCTCGACCAGGCCGAGCGGATCTCACCCCTCGTGGTCGTGCCCGAAACCATGCTGCGGGGGCATTATCGCCAGGCGACCGGTCCAGGATGGGCGCTGCTGGGGGACGCCGGGCACTTCAAGCATCCGGTGACGGCGCAGGGCATCGGTGACGCGGTGGAGCAGGCCTGGTACATAGCCACGACGCTGACCGGCGGCGGCGACCTGAGCGGATACGGACCATGGCGCGGCCGGCGGGCCGCCGAGTACTACGAGTGGTCCTTCGCCTTGGCCGCCTTCGGATCGGGTCGGGCCGCGGCCCATTTCTCGGGACTCGCGGCGGACCCGGTGGCCGGTCAGGAGTTCCGCGACACCTTCACCAAGCGGGTGCGGCCGTCCCTCGTTCTCACACCGGAACGACTTGCCCGCTGGAACGCGGCCTGGGCCTATGAGGACGGGCAGCACCGGGCGCGGGCTCTGGTAGAGGATCTCGGCGCGGATCGGCTCGCCCTCACGGTGCCTGCTTGTCCTGAGTGGACAGTGCGAGAGCTCATCGCGCACCTCGTCGGGATGGTGGAGGACACCGTCCGGGGGGCGTACTTCTTCGACGCCGTCGATGCCTGGAGCGACTCCGAGATCGCCGCGAGGCGGGAACGATGGACTGCCGGTCAGGTGTCCAGTCGCGCCGACCGCGACCTGGAGTCGCTGCTGCGGGAGTTCGACGAACACACCCGCGAGCTGGTCACGATGCTGCGGGGCGGCAGCGGGGCCGTCTTCGACGGGCCTGCCTGGGTACTGACCGCGCCGGTCGCCGACCTCGCCGTCCACCTGGCCGATCTTCACGAGGCGTTGGGCCGCGAACCGGACGAGGCGGCGCCGGTGGCCCGGTTCGGCTTCGCGGTGTACCGAGACTGGCTGCGGGCGCGCATAGCGGAGCGTGGGTTACCGCCGCTGCGGCTGTCGGACGGGCAGGACCGCTGGACGCTGGGAGAGGGCGAGCCCGCTGCCACCTTGACGGCTGACCGGCACGAGCTCTTCCGGATCATCACCGGTCGGCGCAGCGCGACCCGAATCCGGGCCTGCGACTGGGACGGCGATCCCGCGCCGTACCTGCCGATCATCGCCCCGTACCCGCTCGCAGCCGACCGGCTTCCAGGCCGTCAGGGCCTCGTCGCCGACGACACACACTCCGTCCACCAGGACGTTTGACCACCCGGCCGGGCAGAAAGGCCCGGCACACCGACAGAAAGGATTGTGACCGATGACCACCGTAGCCACCTTCGAGGAGATCAAGGCGAAACAGCAGGCGACGTGGAGCAGCGGCGACTACGGCAGAATCGCCTGGTTGACCGTGCCGATCGCCGAGACGTTGTGCGCCGCCGCCGACCTGAGGCCCGGCGCGAGAGTGCTGGATGTCGCCACCGGGACCGGCCATGTCGCGCTGACCGCGGCCCGCCGATTCTGCGAGGTCACCGGCATCGACTACGTACCGGGCCTCGTTGCCACCGCCGATCGACGCGCGCGGGCCGAAGGGCTCGCAGTGGACTTCCGTGAAGGGGATGCCGAGGACCTGCCGTTCCCGGACGACTCGTTTGACTACGTGCTCTCCGCTATCGGCGTGATGTTCACCGCTGACCACGAAAGGGCAGCAGCCGAGCTCGTCCGCGTCGTCAGACCAGGCGGACGTATCGCCTTGGCGAGCTGGACACCGACCGGATTCGTCGGTCAGCTGCTCAGGACGGTCGGGCGGCACGCCACACCGCCACCTGGCGCGCTGCCGCCCACCCGCTGGGGAGCGGAGGACACTGTGCATGAACTGTTCGGTGACAGACTCACCGACCTCAACAGGACCACCGCGACGGTGACACAGCGGTTCCCGACGCCGGAGTTCTTCGCAGACTTCTTCCTTACCTACTACGGCCCGACGTACAAAGCGGCGGAGCGACTTCCCGAGGCCGGGCGTCGCGCTCTGCGTGACGACATGACCGCGCTGGCCGTCGCCTCGAACCGCGCCACCGACGGCACGATGGTGAGCGACTGGGAGTACCTGATCACTGTGGCGACGAAGGCCTGAGCAGAGCTGCCGGTCCTCGTCGGTCACAGTTGTCCTCGCCGTGCTGGTGGTTCGAGCTCACCCTATTCGGTACGTAGTGCGGTGGCGGTGCGGGTACGGGCAGCCCAGCCGGCAGGTAGGAGTGAGCCGGCGACGGCGATGAGGAGGCCGCCGACACCGAACAGCACCAGCTCGGCGGGGCCGTAGATGTCGACGACCGAGTCCGGCAGGTTGAAGCCGGCGGTACGCCCCATGTCGCCGACGATCATCCTCTGCAGGATCACGCCGACGGGCGTGCCGAGGACGCCGCCGATCAAGCCGGTCACGACGACCGAGGCGATCACCATCTCGGTCGTCTGCTTCGGCGTCATGCCAAGAGCTTTGTGGACACCGAGATCGTGGACACGCTCGCGGGTTTCCAGCACGACCATGTTGAGCACGCCCAGGGCGGCGACGGTGATGAGCAGCAAGGTGAGCAGGGCGGTCAGCGCGTTGATGATGACGATGAACGGTTCGGTCTCGGTCTCGGCCGCCTCCGCGGTGGCCTGCAATTGCGTGCTCGATGCCGTCGGTGCCAGCGCGGTGTTCAGGCCCTTGATGTAGCTGCCCGCGTCGGTGCCGGGCTTCAGGGTGACGTTGTACGTCATCGGCCGCAGATCGGGTTCAGCTGCCGCGAGCGTCGCCAGGTCGGTGAGGATCTGCAGACCGCGGTCCTCGGTGTTGAAGACCTCGCCGACGATTCGCACCGTGAGCTGCGTGCCGTGATCGGTCAGGACGACGGTGTCGCCGACCTTGGTGTGGGTCGCGGTCAGGAACGGCGTCGCCACGACGATCTCGCCGGGCCGGCTGAACCAGGCGCCGGAGACCATCCGGTAGCCGTAAGAGGAGTTGTCACCGGTGAAGGCGGCGACCCCGAGGGGGTCGGAGAGTCCTGCGGCCGACACTTCCGTGGAGGCGACCCCGCTGTACCCGCTGGTCCCGGCTTGAGCAGTGACCGCCTTTGCGATCACGTCGGGGTTCGGAGCGGCCGCCGAGATCTCTTCTCTGGTGGCGATCCGGTGCCGGCTGCCGGCAGGTGGCCCGGATGCGGGTGGGCCTGGATTGATGACCACATCGGCATGCCACTGCGTGGCCTGGACCTGGTTGAGCGAGGAGCCCAGCCCGACGGCGAAGGTCGCGGCGGCGGCGCCGAACGCGATCGCCGCGACGATCGTGGCCGACCGGAAGGGATGGGCGAACGGGTGGGCCAGACCGAGGGTCACCGGTCGCGGCAGCGGCAGCCGTGCCGTCAGCCTGGCCGCCCAGTGGCCGCGCCCGGGTCGTCGGGTCCGGCCGACAGCGAGTGCCTCGACGGTGCTCAGTCGTCCTGCCCGCGACGCGGCGGCCCAGGCGGTCGCGCTCACCAGCGCCAGTGCACCGGCGACCACGGCGGCGTCGACCCAGGGCGCGACGCCGGAGTCGACCGTGCCGTAGAGCTTGTTGGTCTGCGACAGCACCGGGACTGTCAGCAGGTTCCCGGCGACGAGGCCGAGGGCGGCTCCGGCCATGGCTGGGACCAGTGCCTGGAACAGGTAGGCGCGCACCACCTGGTTCGGGGTGAAGCCGAGAGCTTTGAGGATGCCGATGCGGCGGGTTCCGGTGCTAACCGCGCCGGCTATGACGTTGCCGACGATGAGGATCGCCATCAGCACGCCCAGCAGGCCGAACGCGATCAGGAACGGAACGTACAGCGCGGTGTTCCCGGCACTGTTCTGCCTGGTGGTGAGCCAGGACGTCGTTGCGGTCAACGCTCCGGCCGGAAGGACGGCCTGTACGGCGGCGCGGCCGGTGTCGACCTGTTCGGTGGTGTCGGCCGTGGTGAAGCGGTAGAGCATCTGGTAGCCGCCGGCTGCGCCGGGTTTGGTCAAGGTCGAGAGCTGTTCGGGGACCACCCAGCCACCGGCGGTCTCGCTGACCGAACGGGCCAGGCCGACCACGGTCAGGGTAGGGCGCCCGGGCAGGTCCGGCAGCCGGAGTACGTCACCGACTCTCGGCAGTGGTGCACCGTCCTGGTGGCGGCCGTCGGTGTAGAGCACGATCTCGCCGGGGCCGGTCATCCATCGTCCCTCGGACAGCGTGACGGCGTCGACCGGGCCACCCGGATCGGCCCGCCCGACCACCGTCATCGGTGGCATGGGGCCTGCGCCCTCGTTGACCGGACTGATCGACGCGGTCGGGAACGGGCCTGCCGCCGCGCTGACTCCGGCGGCCTGGGCGGACGCCGACAGTTGTGCGGCCGTGGTCCTGGTCGCGTCGAACTGGGCGGTCAGGTGTGCGCCGTGCTGCTGGGAGAAGGCACGGTCGAACGGCGCGCTGGAGGCAACCATCAGCGATCCGCCCAGTACCGCTGCGGTCACCGCGATCATCACTACCAACGCGATCACCACCGTCTGCACCCGGCGGCGGCCGACCCCGGAGCGGACCACGTTGCCCAGGGCGTTCATCGGACCCGCACCTCGGCGGAGTCGGCGGCGACCTGGCCGTCGACGAGCTGGACGGTCCGGGTCGCGCAGGACTCGGCCAGGGAGCAGTCGTGGGTCACCAGGACGATCGTCTGGCCATCGACGTGCAGATCATTGAGCAACTGCTGGACGTCTTCGCCGGAGGCGGTGTCCAGGGCTCCGGTCGGTTCGTCGGCCAGCAACAGGGCCGGGCGATTCATCAGGGCTCTGGCCACCGCGACGCGCTGGCGCTCACCTCCGGACAGCCGGCCTGGGTAGGCGCCGGCATGCCGGTCGACGCCGAGTACTCCGAGCAACTCCGTCGCGCGACGCTGCGCGGTGCTTCGGGCGATCCCGGCCAGTTGCGCGGGCAGTACGACGTTGTCGGCGACGGTCAGGTCGTCCAGGAGATTGAAGAACTGGAAAATCATGCCGATCTTCGCCCGCCGGTAACGTGCGGAGGCGGCTTCGCCCAGCTCATCGACCCGGACGCCATCCACCGTCACCAGGCCGCTGCTCGGCCGGTCCAGTCCGGCGATCAGGTTCAGCAGGGTGGACTTGCCGCTACCCGAGGGACCGAGGATCGCGACGGCCTCCCCGCTGGTGATCGTCAGCGAGATGCCGTCCAGCGCCGGCGGACCCCCTTCGTACCTGCGGCTCACGTCACGCAGCTCGATCAGTGGCACGGTCATGGTGGATCTCCTTCGGACTTGTCCGCTTCCGTCGGCTCGAAGCTAGGTCCGGGGCAGGAGTGGGCGCGTCGGCCGCGGGAGGCATTTGCCGTACCGCGTGCGGATGAGGTCGGCCGGTGTCATCCCAGCGACGTAGTCGAGCGATGTAGCCCGGGTGGTCTGCGAGGCGGACGCCACGGTTCGACCCGTCGGCCAGAATGGCCTGGTGACGAACATGGGGGTGGCCGACCGGCTGAGGGCCGGGGTCAGGCTGCTGCTGCGCCCGACTGGTGAGCTTCCGCGGCTCTCGCGACGCGGCCTGCTCTTCGACGTGCTGGTGGCGCTGGGCCTCGGCCTCGCGGCGATCCGGTTCGGCGGTGACAACGAACGTCCGGCTCCCGATGTCCTCGTCGCCCCCGGGCAGCCGCTTCCGCCTGGTGTGTTCAGCGAGCCGTTCTTGCCGATCGACCATGACCGCGGCGCCGCGGCGGTTCTCCTCCTCGTCGTCGTGCTGCCGTTGGTACTGCGCCGCCGCTATCCGCTGGCGGTCCTGTGGGTTGTGCTCGCGGTCGCCCCCTGGCTGTCCGAAGCCAATCCGGCACTGCGGCTCTCCTTCTATGCGTGCGTCATCGCCGCCTACACCGCCGCCGTCTACAGCCCGTACCGGGTGCCGGCGCTGGCGAGCCTGCCGCTGGCGGCGTTGCTGTACTCCCAACTCCAGGAACCGGCGGTGCCCACCGTCCCGGACGGTTCCGTCCCGTTCCTGATCCTGATCCCGATCGCCGTCGCGGCCGACGGACTGCGCCGGTGGAAACGCCACGCTGATGAGGGCCGCGAGCGGCTGTCCGCCCTGGAACGCGAACAAGCCGACGCGCTGCAACGCGCGGCCGAACATGAACGCGCCCGCATCGCCCGCGAGCTGCACGACGTCGTCACGCACAACGTCAGCGTCATGGTCATTCAGGCGGGCGCCGCCCGCAAAGTGATGGACGCCAACCCGGACGAGGCCCGGCAGGCGCTCCTGGCGGTCGAGGCCGGCGGGCGGTCCGCGATGACCGAGCTGCGCCACGTCATGGGCTTGCTCACGATGGACAGCGACGGCTCCGACCCGACCGCCACGACCGACCTGACGCCACAGCCGGGACTCGACCGGTTGGAGGCCTTGGTGCAGCGCGTGCGGGACATCGGAGTAGCGGTCGAGCTGTCCACTGTCGGACAGCCACGTCCCCTGCCGCCAGGCGTCGAACTGGCCGCGTACCGGGTAGTCCAGGAGGCGCTGACGAACACGGTGAAGCACGCCGCCGGCGCGGCCGCGACGGTGTCGGTCGAGTACCGCACCGACGAACTCCGCGTCGAGGTCACCGACTCGGGCGGTACGCCGACCGCCTCGGCTGCCACCGGCAACCGCCACGGGCTGGTCGGTCTTCGCGAGCGCCTCGCCCTCTACGGTGGGACCCTGAACACTGGGCCACGTCTCAGCGGTGGCTACCGCGTCACCGCGCTGATCCCTCTGGAGGCCCTGTGACCGTGCCGCTGCGCGTCGTGGTCGCCGACGACCAAGCGCTGGTCCGCGCCGGTTTCCGGATGATCCTCACGACCGACGGCATCGACGTGGTCGCCGAGGCGGCCGACGGCGCCGACGCCGTCGAGGCGGTACGCCGTACCCAGCCCGACGTGGTGCTGATGGACATCCGGATGCCGGACATGGACGGGCTGGAAGCCACCCGGCGCATACTTGCCGGCGGCAACGACGAGCCACGGGTGATCATCCTGACCACGTTCGACCTCGACCACTACGTCTACGCGGCTCTGTCCGCCGGTG
>DASTVQ010000093.1:0-28505 GCA_035759015.1 Kribbella sp. | reverse complement strand
GCAGGTCGAGCGACAGGCCCAGGTCGGCCACGATCTTGTCCGGGAGCAGGCTGACCAGGTACGAGTACCGAGACAGCCGGGCGTCCACTCCGGGGAACACCCGCTCGCTGACCGCGGCACCGCCGGTGTGATCCTGCTGCTCCAGGATCAGCGTGCTCAGCCCTGCCCCGGCAAGGTAGCCGGCGGCAACGAGTCCGTTGTGCCCGCCGCCGACGATCACGACATCGTAGAAGTCAGCCACGTCAGATCGGCCAATCCTGCTGGTGGTACGCGGCGTCCCAGAACATCCACTCGTACCGGGTGGTGGCGGCAAAGTGCCGATGGCAACGATCGCGTTCGCCCGGCCCGACCTCCGAGCCGAGGCGGTCGGCCACCGCCAGGACCGACTCCACGATGGCGTCGAACTCCTCCGAGCCGTAGGTGTCGATCCACGTCTTGTACAGCGGGTCGGGCGACGAGCGTTGCAGCAACTCCCGGCCCACGTCGCGGTAGATCCAGTAGCAGGGGAGAACCGCGGCCACAGCCTCGGCGTACGTGCCGGTGGCGCAGACAGCGGTCAGGTACGACATGTACGCCGTGGTGGTTGGGCTGGAGCCGGCCGCCTCGACATCTGCCGAGGTCAGGCCCAGGGAGCCGAGCAGTTGCGCGTGTAGGTGGCGCTCGACCTCGATCGCGTTCGCGGCGTGCTGGGCGAACATGCTCACCGCGTCCTCGTCGACGGCCCGGGCGGCCACCAGCGCCAGCGCCCGGGAGTAGGCCCGGAGGTAGTGGCTGTCCTGCACGATGAAGTAGCGGAACGCCTGGTGGTCCAGGGTCCCGTCGGTCAGCCCCGTGATGAACGGGTGCCGGACGATCTGGTCGTACACCTTCGCGGCACCGGCGTCCCACAAGTCGGCGGAAAACGTCATCCCTCAGCTCCTCGTATCGAACCGGCTCAACCCTAGCCCGATGACCCGCCTCGAAGGCACGACGAAACCGTCGCGGAGACTTACCCTGACCTCGTGGGCATGCCGCCGGACACTCCGCTGCTGAGGCGGATCCGCGCGTCGGTCATCGGCGACGACCAGGTGATGCCCGGGCCCTACGGGCCGCGCCGGGTGACGTACGCCGACTACACGGCGTCCGGCCGGGCGTTGACGTTCCTCGAGGACTTCATCCGTGACGAGGTCCTCCCGCGCTACGCGAACACCCATACCGAGTCCAGCGGCACCGGCCTGCAGACCACCCGGCTTCGCGAGGACGCTCGCCGGATCATCCACGAGTCCGTCGGTGGCGACGCCGAGACCGCGGTGATCTTCTGCGGCTCCGGCGCGACGGGCGCGATCGACAAGCTGATCGGGGTGCTGGGGCTGCGGATGCCGGCCGCCCTGGACGATCGATACCACCTGACGGCCCACATCCCGCAGGCTGAGCGTCCGGTGGTCTTCATCGGCCCGTACGAGCACCACTCGAACGAGTTGCCCTGGCGCGAGTCCGTCGCGGACGTGATCGTCATCGGCCAGGACTCCGACGGCCACATCGACATCTCGAGGCTCGAGCAGGAACTGGTCAAGTACGCCGAGCGCCCGCTCAAGATCGGCTCGTTCTCCGCCGCGAGCAACGTCACCGGCATCGTCAGCAACACCCATCGGGTCTCGGCCCTGCTGCACCGCCACGGCGCTCTGTCCTTCTGGGACTTCGCCGCGGCCGGGCCGTACGTGGAGATCGACATGTACGGCGGTCGGCGGGACGACCCGCTCGCCTACAAGGACGCGATCTTCCTCAGCCCGCACAAGTTCATCGGCGGCCCGGGTACTCCCGGCGTACTGGTGGCCAGGCGGGAACTCCTGCACAACCGGGTGCCCGACGTACCGGGTGGCGGCACGGTCGCGTACGTGAACGCGACGGAGCACCGCTACCTCGAAGACCCGGTCCACCGGGAGGAGGGTGGTACGCCGGCCATCATCGAGTCGATCCGCGCCGGCCTGGTGTTCCAGCTCAAGCAGGCGGTCGGCATCGAGGTGATCCGGGCGCACGAGGACGCGTACCTGCGCCGCGCGGTCGAGCAGTGGCGGCACGAGCCGGGCATCGAGATCCTCGGCAACCTGGACGCGGACCGGCTGTCCATCGTCTCGTTCGTCGTCAAGGCGCCGTCCGGCCGGTACCTGCACCACAACTACGTCGTGGCGCTGCTGAACGACCTGTTCGGGATCCAGGCCCGCGGCGGCTGCTCCTGCGCCGGGCCGTACGGTCACACCCTGCTGGGCATCGACATGGTCCGGTCGCACGAGTACGCCGAGGAGATCGAGCACGGCTGCGAGGGCATCAAACCCGGATGGGTCCGGGTGAACTTCAACTACTTCATCTCCGAAGCCGTCTTCTCCTATGTCGTGGAGGCCGTGCGGCTGGTCGCCAGGGAAGGGTGGCGGCTGCTCGGGGACTACCGGTTCGACCCGGCCAGCGGGCTCTGGCGGCATCACCGGGGCCCGGTCGAGCCGCCGCTACGCCTGTCCCAAGTCGGGTATGACGCCGACGGCAAGCTCTGCTATCCCAGGCACGACGCCACTGCCCCCGAGCAGGAGCTGGAGTGCTACCTCGCCGAGGCGCGGGCCCTGCTTGCATCATGCGAACACGCCGCCACGGACAGCGAGGGCAGAGTGAACGCCGAGTTCGACCACCTCAGGTGGTTCGACCTTCCGTCCAGCTGCCTGTCGCCCGTCGTCCCGCTCTCGACCTGACCGCCCGGTGCCCGAGACGCGAAGCGCGGGCGAGAGATCTTGCGGCAATGAGGTTCTCCTCAGGAGGCTGTTGCCTCAGGCATCGGCTCGTCCAGTGCTGCCACGAACCTGCAGCCGCGGCCGGAAGTGGATCCGCTGCTCGGCGGACTCGCCCTGGAGCAGTGCCTTCATCCGGCCCCACGCCTCGCGGCCCAGCACGTTCTTGGGGACCGAAGCCGTGGTGAGAGGCGGAGTGGTGAAGCGGGCGAAGGGGATGTCGTCGAACCCGGTGATCGAGATCTGCTCCGGGACCCGCACGCCGAGCTCGTGCAGTCCGCTGAGGGCGCCGAACGCCACCATGTCGTTGTAGGCGACCACAGCTGTGGCACCCGTGCCGACGACCTCGCCGGCAACCGCGTGGCCGTCCTCGAACATGGCGCCGCACGGCAGTTGCAGCAGCTCGAACCCGCGGCCCTGGTCGGCGACATTGACCAGCGCGGCCAGGCGGTCCCGGTTCGATGCGCTGGCCGGCGGACCGGCGAGGTAGACGATCCTGCGATGCCCCAGGGACAGCAGATGCGAGACGAGATCCCGGACGCCGGCCCCATGGTCGACCGACAAGGACGGTACATCTGTGTCGGGCAGCTCGCGGTTGACCAGCACCAGCGGCGCGAGGAGCGGAGCAAGGCGGCGTAGGTCATCGCTGGGCAGGCGGGGCGATGCCAGGACGATCCCGTCGCAGCGCCGTCGCGCCTCCACCGCGAGAACCTCCTCGTCCTCGACCTGCTCGTTCGACTCGGCGACGAGCAGCCGGTGGCCGTCGAGACCGGCGGCCAGGCTCAGTCCACGCAACACGTCCTGGAACATCGGGTTCGCCAGGTCCGGGACGATCAGGGCGATGGTCGCCGTCCGCCCGAGTGCGAGGCTCCGTGCGACCGGGCTCGGCGCGTACTCGAGGGCGCGCGCGGCCGCAAGAACGCGGGCGGCCAGCTCGGGTGCGACCGTGGACCTACCGTTCATCACCCGGGAGACCGTGGCGCGGGAGACGCCGGCGGCCTCGGCAACCCTGCTGATGGTGGCTGTCGGGCGTGGCGGCTCGACGGCGTCGTCCGAGCGGCGTCCGGCTCGCGCGCCAACCGCCATCTGGTCCTCCAAGTCTGCGTCCGATCGGCCGGACAGGCGGCCCCAGCCATCCCTACCGTAAGGCGTTTGGCGTCATTTGAGAAACCGGTCTCTCAGCGAGCCGCAGAGCGGAGTCTCAACAGCTGAAACATAGACCCGGGGCGGCGGCGAACTATTGACACGTTTCAATACCCGCTGGTAGAAACCGGTTACTCATGACAGTGGAACCAAGCGTGCGCCCCGAGAACTGCATCTACAGCAGCCAGCTGAAGGAGAACCGTGACGTCTGCATCCCCGCAGCAACGCCGCTACGCCGTGGTCGGCGTGGGGTCGCGAGCCAACATGTACATCGGCGCCTTGACGAAGTCGTACGCCGATGTGGGCGCCATCGTGGCGTGGTGTGACCCGAACCCGACGCGCATGTCGTACTACGACCGGGTGGTGACCGCGGCCGGCTGGCCCGCGCCCGCCCGCTATGCCCCCGAGACGTTCGCCGGCCTGCTCGAGAACGAGCGGCCCGATGTCGTCATCGTCACCTCGCCCGACGCCACCCACCACCTGTACGCGGCGGCCGCACTCGAAGCGGGATGTGACGTGGTCGTGGAGAAGCCTCTGACCACCAGGCTGGAGTCGGCACTGGCGACTGCAGCCGCGGCGGAGGCGTCCGCGCGGAACCTGATCGTGACGTTCAACTACCGGTACTCGCCGCGCAACAGCGAGGTTCGGCGGTTACTTGCGTCGGGCGCCATCGGCCAGGTCACGTCCATCCACTTCGAATGGGTGCTGGACACCGTTCACGGTGCCGACTACTTCCGCCGCTGGCACCGGAACAAGGCGATCTCCGGCGGGCTGCTGGTGCACAAGTCCAGTCACCACTTCGACCTCGTCAACTGGTGGCTGGCCGATGTCCCCGAGACCGTCTTCGCGGCCGGAGGCCTGCGGTTCTACGGCGACCGGAACGCCGCGGCGCGCGGGCTGTCCGATCGGCCGGCGCGCTCGACGGGGGCGAGGTGCGCAGCGAACGACCCGTTCGCCCTCGATCTGGCAGCGGACGACACCTTGCGCCAGTTGTACCTCGAGGCCGAGGGCGACGACGGCTACATCCGGGACCAGGACGTCTTCAGCCCTGGCATCACGATCGAGGACAACGCCGGCCTGCTGGTGACGTACCAGTCCGGTGCGATCCTGACGTACTCGCTGAACGCGCACTCGCCGTGGGAGGGCTACCGTGTAGCCATCAACGGGACCGAGGGACGGCTCGAGCTCGACGTGGTCGAGCGCGGCTTCGTGCAGCCGGCCGGTGCCGCCGGCGTGGTCGGGCGACCGGCCGTCGACCCCAGCATCCGGCCCGACAGCGCGGGGGTCGGAGGCGCCGCGAATCCCCGTCCGGCCGGGCAGCGGCTCCTCGTGCAGCGCCACTGGGAGCAGGCCCACGAGGTGCCCATCCCGGAAGGAGACGGCGCCCACGGCGGCGGCGACAGCCACCTCCTGGACGAGATCTTCCGACCCTCCGGGGAGCCCGACCCGCTGGAGCGACGCGCGGGATACCGCGACGGGCTGCGGAGCGTTGCCGTCGGCATCGCCGCGAACCGCTCGCTGGAGACCGGTCAGCCGGTACGAATCTCCGAGCTCGGCCTGCCCCTCGAGCGACCGGTCCAGGTCCGGTGAGGTGATGCGCCGACTCTGCTTCGCCGAGCTGGGATCCGTGCCGCCCGAGCTGGCGCCGCGCGTCGATCCGCGCTCGCTGCCGGTGGGGATCGTGCACCTCGGCATCGGCGCCTTCCACCGTGCGCACCAAGCGGTCTTCACCGAGGACGCCGTCGCGGCGGCCGGCGGCGACTGGGGCATCTGCGGTGTGACCCAGCGCAGCGCGGACGTTCTGGAGCAGCTCGCTCCACAGGACGGGCTGTACACCCTGCTGGAGCAGTCGGCGGCGGGACCGTCGGCGCGCGTGATCGGTACGGTCCGAGATCTTCTCTTCGCCGCCGAGGACTGGGACGGGCTGCGGACCAGGCTCAGCGCACCGAGCACGCGGTTGGTCACGCTGACAGTGACGGAGAAGGGCTACCGCCACGACGGCGTGACCGGCCGTCTGCGCGCCGCGGACGTCGACCTCATCGCCGACGCCGAAGGGCGCAGCCCTCGCACCGTGGTCGGGCAGTTGGTCCGCGGCCTCCAGGCCCGCCGGGCGGCCGACGCCGGTCCGGTGACGCTGCTCTCCTGCGACAACCTGGTGTCCAACGGTGCCTTGCTCCGACGCCTCGTCCAGGACTTCTGTGCGATGTTGCCGTCCGCGCAGGGCGAGCCGCTGGCGGAGTGGATCGCTCAGAGCGTCGCCTTCCCGTCTTCGATGGTCGACCGGATCGTGCCCGCGACCACCCCGGAGGACCGGGCGGAGGTGGCGCGGCTGCTGGGTCTGGAGGACCGGGGCGCGGTGGTGACCGAACCGTTCCGTCAGTGGGTCGTCGAGGACACCTTCGCCGCCGGACGACCGGCTTGGGAACTGGCCGGCGCGATCATGACAGCCGATGTCGCGCCGTACGAGGCGCTCAAGTTGCGCCTGCTGAACGGCAGCCACTCGGCCATCGCCTACCTCGGCGTGTTGGCGGGGCACGAGTACGTGGCCGAGGCCGTCCGCGAGCCCGCGATCGGCGAGTTCGTCGCGCGGTTGATGGCCGAGGACATCACGCCGACGCTGTCCGTCCCGGCGGGCTTCGACCTGAACGCCTATCGCAAGGAGCTGATCGACCGCTTCGGCAACCCGGCCTTGCGCCACCGCACACAGCAGATCGCGATGGACGGTACGCAGAAGCTGCCACAACGGCTCCTCGGCACCATCCGGGACCGGCTCGGCGCTGGAGCCGAACCCCGCCTGGCCTGCCTCGCCGTCGCCGCCTGGATGCGCTTCGTCTCCGCCGGGCAGGCGGACGATGGGACACCAGTCGTCGTGGATGATCCGCTCGCTGCGCGACTCGCCACCGCGGTCGCAGGTGCCGAAACCCCTGCCAACGTTGTCGATGCTCTGCTCGGGGTCCGCGAGGTGTTCGGCGACGACCTACCGGCGGACGAGACCTTCCGCGCCCTGCTCGAGACGGCGCTGGACACCCTGACCCGTTCCGGTGCGTCCGCGGCCGTGCGCGAGGCCGTCGCGAGCTAGCCATCCGGACTACCCACCGCCCACGATCCAATGGAGGTTCCATGCGCCCGCTCGTCCTCGACGACGACCGGATCCTGCCCACCGATCCCGCAGTGCGTCCGATCGCGCGCGACATCTACGCACAGGTGCGCGACCTCCCGCTCGTGAGCATGCACGGGCATGTCGACGCCGCCGTGCTGGAGCAGGACGAGCCGTTCCCCGACCCGGCCCAGCTCCTCGTCGTACCGGATCACTACGTGACCCGGATGCTGGTCTCGCAGGGGGTCCCGCTGGAGGCGCTCGGCGTACGCCGTACCGACGGCGGCCCGGTCGAGGGGGACGGCCGGATGATCTGGCGGCGCTTCTGCGAAGGCTGGCACCTCTTCCGCGGGACGCCGAGCCGGCTGTGGCTCGAGCACGAGCTGTCCGTGGTCTTCGGGGTCACGGTCGCGCCGTCGGCCGAGACCGCGGACGACATCTACGACACGATCGCCGCGCGGATCAGCGAGCCGGGATTCCGTCCGCGGGCGCTCTTCGACAGCTTCAACCTGGAGATCCTCGCGACGACGGACTCCCCGCTCAGCACACTGTCGTCCCACGCGGCGCTCGCGGCCTCGGGCTGGCAGGGCAACGTGGTCCCGACCTTCCGGCCCGACTCGCTGCTTCAGGTCGGCCGCCGAGGCTGGAAGCACGACGTCGAGCAGCTCGCCGAGGTCAGCCGGATCGGCACCGATACCTACGCCGGCTTCATCGCCGCACTGGAGCAGCGGCGCGAGCACTTCGCCCGGATGGGCGCGCGGGCCACCGACCACGCCAACCTGACGGCGGACACCACGCCTTTGACCCCGGCCGAGGCGGAGCGGGTGTACGCGGGCGCGCTGGCAGGACCGGTCGAGCAACGCGATGCGGATGCCTTCGCTGCGCACATGCTCTTCGAGATGGCTCGGATGAGCCGTGACGACGGGCTGGTCATGCAGCTGCACCCCGGCGTACTGCGCGACCACGACCCCGAGATCCGCGACCGGTTCGGCTCCGACAGGGGGTTCGACATCCCGGTGCCCGTCGATTTCGTACGCGGCCTCGCACCGATGCTGCAGGCCTTCGGCCGGGACCCCGGGTTCCGCTGCGTCCTCTTCACCGTCGACGAGACGGTCTACTCCCGTGAGCTGGCACCGCTTGCCGGCGTGTATCCGGCCCTCCGGCTGGGCGCGCCCTGGTGGTTCCTCGACACACCCACCGCGATGCACCGGTTCCGCGACGCGGTCACCGAGACC
This sequence comes from Kribbella sp., assembly GCA_035759015.1. Classification (GTDB taxonomy): domain Bacteria; phylum Actinomycetota; class Actinomycetes; order Propionibacteriales; family Kribbellaceae; genus Kribbella. The sequence continues at coordinate 20,277 of DASTVQ010000093.1, read as the reverse complement.
GCGGGCTTCTACAACACGTCCGGCTTTGTGGACGACACCCGTGGATTCGCCTCGATCCCCGCCCGGCACGACGTCTCCCGCCGGGTCGACAGCGGGTTCCTCGCCGGGCTCGTCGCGTCGGGTCAGCTCTCGCTCGACGAGGCGGTGGAGACCGCCGTCGACCTGGCCGTCACGATCCCGCGGGAGGCCTACGAGCCTCGCGGCACGAGTGCGGCCGTCCGGGCAACCGCCATGGCGGAGTCGGCTCGCTGACTTCGCCCGGACGAACAGAAAGGCTCCGCCCGGAATGGGCGGAGCCCTTCTGTTCCTGCCTGGGGTGAGTGACGGGACTCGAACCCGCGACCACCTGGACCACAACCAGGTGCTCTACCAGCTGAGCTACACCCACCATGTGCCGCGTTCAGCCGCCTGACCGCGACGGCTGAGCAATCATAGCGGCGCCGGTCGGTTACCAGAAATCGGGTCGCTGACCTGGGTGGCGGCGGCCTTCGCGGTGTCGCTGTCCGGGCCCGGCTGCGGCACGAAGACGGTCTGCCGGTAGTACCGCAGCTCCGCGATGCTCTCGGTGATGTCGGCCAGCGCGCGGTGGTTCCCGTTCTTCGTCGGGGTCGCGTAGTAGACCCGCGGGTACCAGCGGCGGACAAGCTCCTTGATCGAGGACACGTCGACGTTGCGGTAGTGCAGGTGTGACTCCACCCGGGGCATGTCCCGCGCCAGGAAGGTGCGGTCGGTGCCGACCGAGTTGCCCGCCAGCGCGGCCTTGCGCGGCTCCGGTACATAGATGGAGATGAAGTCGAGCACCTGCTGCTCGGCGTCCGGTAGCGAGATGCCGTTCGGCAGTTCCTCCAGCAGGCCGGACGCCGTGTGCATGTCGCGGACGAAGTCGCCCATCTGCTCCAGCGCCGCGGGCGGCGGGGCGATGACCAGGTCGATTCCCTCACCCAGCACGTTCAGTTCGTAGTCTGTGACGAGTACGGCGACCTCGATGAGGGCGTCGGCCTCCAGGTCGAGGCCCGTCATCTCGCAGTCGATCCATACCAGCCGGTCGTTCATGAGGAACCACCTTACGATGAGCCGATCGCAGCTCCGCGCGGCGGTCAGCCGGACGCGTGGCCGACGTGGATGCTGCGGGCCGACAGCGCACTCAGGTCGGTACGGCGGCCGAGGAAGTGCGGGCTGTCCGGATCGAGCAACTTCTCCCAGATCTCCAGATCCTCCGCCGGCAGCGCAAGCTCGACCGGCGTACCGCCGTGACCATGACCGTGGCCGTGGCCCTGCTCGGCATCCTCGGTCGACGGACGCAGCCGATCGACCCGGTGCTGCAACTGCGTCAGGACCCGAGCGCGGTCCTCGTCGGACAACGGCACCGGTCGCTCCGTCAGCACGGTTCGGGTGGTCACCCCGACGAGGCCGGCGCGAGTCAGGGCATCGGTCCAGCCGTACGGCATCGGCACCGAGCCCGGCAGCGACTCGCGCATCGCCGCGAACCACCTGTCCTGGGCCAGGTCGAGTCGGAGTTCCAGCCCGGGCTCACCGATGCCGACGTCCCAGGGCAGGTACCGCGAAGGCAGGCCGCCCTCCGCCAGCGCAAGCCGGCCCCCGGGTGTGAGCAACGAAGCCAGCGCGTCGACCGCAGCCTGCTGATCGGCCGCGTGGTGCACGGAGGCCGACGCCCAGATCAGGTCCGCCGGCGCGCCGACTGCCGCACGCAACGGCTCGGGCCCGTCGTCGAGGGAGGCCAGCACGCACCGTACGGCGCCACCCGTATAGCTGCGCGCCTCCGCCAACACGTCGGGATCGGCATCGATCGCCACGACGGTCGAGCCGGCGGGTAGGGCGGCCGCCAAGGCCTTCGCCATGCCCCCACCGCCGCAGCCGACGTCCATGGCCAACCGGTCGGTGGGGCGAGCCAGGCTCGCCGCGACTGATTCGTTCCAGGCGGCCTCGTCGGCCGCGCTGCTCCGCAACTGTGCGGCATGCGCGGACCAGTCGATCTCGATCATGAAACCAGCCTAGCCACCGCCCCACCGCTCCAACCCACGCCGGCCCCCCGAAATCTGTATACCTGAAGAGGACTAATAGACCTTTTCAGGTATACGGATTTGGCGGCGGCCGGCGCGGAGATGCGGCGGAGGCCGGCGTGCGTGCCCGCGTACGGTTTGCGGATGATCGCGAGCCGTATCGACACCGACCGCCTCGTTCTGCTGCCGTTGCGTGTCCGGTACGCCGAGGAGATGGCCGAGGTACTGGCCGACCCCGGGCTGTACGCCTTCATCGGTGGCGAGCCGCCTACGGCCGCGGCTTTGGCGGCCCGGTACGAGCGCCAGACGGCGGGCTCGCCGGATCCGTCGGAGGTCTGGCTCAACTGGGTGATCAGCTCCCTCGAGGACGACGCCCTCGTCGGGTACGTCCAGGCAACCGTCAACCAGCCGGACAAGCTCGCCGAGGTCGCCTGGGTGGTGGGCACCTCGTGGCAGGGTCGAGGCTATGCGAAGGAGGCGGCGCGGGCCCTGGTGGGCTGGCTCGAGGACCGGGGAGTCCGGCGAGTGGTCGCGCACGTCAATCCCGACCACGTCGCGTCAGCCCAGGTCGCGGCGGCCGCCGGCCTCGTCCGCACGGACCACTTGCACGACGGCGAGTACCGCTGGCAGCGCGACCTCTGAATCCTCCTGCGTCCTCGTCGACACAACCCTGGCGACTGCTCGGAGGACAAAGAAAGCGGGCCCGGCCGAGATCGGCCGGGCCCGCTCTTGGTGCGTTCCGATCAGACCGGGCGGACGTTCTCCGCCTGCGGGCCCTTCGGGCCCTGGGTCAGGTCGAACTCGACCTTCTGGTTCTCGTCCAGCGAACGGTATCCGTCGGTCAGGATCGCCGAGTGGTGCACGAAGACGTCGGCGCCGCCGCCGTCCTGGGCGATGAAGCCGAAGCCCTTTTCGCTGTTGAACCACTTCACTGTTCCGTTGGCCATGATTGCTCCTTTGTGGGGCCGGGTGACAAGTGCCGACGGGCGCCGGCACCAGGGTTGCCGAGCGAGCCCTCCCACATCGGACCAAGGCCCGGAAATGAGAAGACGCCCTGCGGATCACACACTCCGCGGGCGTCTCGTAAAACGAACGTGGAACTGCAAAACTGCAACCGTCGGCAAGCCTAGCAGGTATGTGGTTCGGCGGTGAGCGGGCCATCGGCCCGGCGCACGTCGTACTCGTCCGGAGTGCCCGGCCAGACCTCCTGGCAGCCGGCTCGGCCACACTCGCACGCGAAGGGGAACGGCGGGAGCTCGGTGAGCCCGATATCCGCCTGCCAGAGCCGACCCTGACGGCACGCCGTCCGGTTCTCGAACAGCCGCTGCTCGCTCAGCATCTCGCCAGGCGACAGCCGAGGCGCTCCCTCGAAGGCATGGTCCGGGCGGATCAGCTGCACGCAGGCGACCCGCGTTGCCTTAGGCAACCAGTACGTCGATGGGTACGGATCATGGCCGGGCGCCCCTCACGAACGCCGCTCCGGTCCCATGCGCGGCCTCGCCGACCGTGAGCGCGGTCGGCCGCGACAAGTCCGCCCGACGCGGGGCGCAGGACTCGCTGCGGTCGCCACCGGCGAGCCCACGAGAGCAGTCGACAGTACGACCGCTGTCGTGGGCTCGTCAGCGCCCTCCGGTGTCTCGATCAGCGAAGGGTGGCAACGGTCTCGAGGTAGGTGGCCGGGATGGCGACACTGCCGCCGTCGCCGTACTGGTCCCAGCCGCGAGCGAGGTCGGCGAGCTCGGTCGCCAGCGCGGCGCGGCCGGGTTCGTCGAGCGCCTCGAACGCCTTCACCGTCGGCCCGTACCAGCGGCGGAAGCACGCGACGAAGTCCTCGGGTGACGTGAACCGGAAGGTGCACGTGCGCTCGACGGACCTGGCGTCGGACAGAGCGTCACCGAACAACTCCGTCAGGTGCTGCTCCGTGCCCCACAGCAGTGGTGACCGGACGCCGGGCGGGCCCGGCACACGGGCGGTGATGACCTTGAACATCTCGCCGATGAACCCGTCCGGGGTCCACGAGGCGAGGCCGATGGTGCCCCCCGGCCTGGTGACCCGCACGATCTCGTCGGCAGTGCGCTGGTGGTCCGGGGCGAACATCGCCCCGAAGACGCTCAGCACGGCGTCGAACGAGGCGTCCTCCACGGGCAGGTCCTCCGCGTCGCCGAGGCGGAACTCCACGTCCAGGCCTTCGGAGACCGCACGCCCGCGACCGTTCTCGAGCAGCGCCGAGACGTAGTCGACGCCGACGACCTGGGTGCCGGAACGGGCCGCGGCCAAGGCGGCGTTGCCGTTGCCGCACGCGACATCGAGCACCCGCCAGCCGGCGCGCAGGTCGGCGGCGTCGGCGAGCTGCTCGCTCGTCAGCACGATGCGTGACGCGATGACGGCGAAGTCGCCGCTGGCCCAGGTCTTCTGCTGGCGTGCCTTGACGGTGGACAGGTCAGGGCGGTTGGGTGCCACGGTCATCTGTTCTTCCCCTTCTCGTGTGCGTCCGGTGTTGGACGCCTTGTGTAAGGAGCGTGCGCCGGACCCGGCATCCTCAACGAGTGCAGGCCTCGTACCGCCGTTGACGTGCTCGAGAGGCCGTTCGTACGAGGCGCAACAGAACCATCGGCGGTCCGCCAGGCGGTGAATGCGGTACAGGATTCGTACTACCCCTGGGGTGGTTCGCACGTCATGATGAGCAGATGGGGAGCTACGCGGACTACTGTCCGATCGCGGTCGGGGTGGATGTGCTCGGGGATCGGTGGACTCCACTGATCATCCGCGAGCTGATGGTCGGCGCCCGCGGCTTCAACGAGATCCACCGCGGGATCCCGCGCATGAGCCGGACCCTGCTCGCGCAGCGGCTACGGCTGCTCGAGCGGCACGGGCTCGTGGATCGCGAGCCAGGAGACCCCGGTCGCTCCGGGCAGTACGTGCTCACGCCCGCGGGGGAGGCGCTGACGCCGATCGTGTGGGCCATCGGACGGTGGGCGGCCGAGTGGGCCTTCGGTGAGCCCACGGACGAGGACTGCGACGGCCTCTCGCTCATCTGGCGCATCCACCAGCACGCCGTCCCGGCGAAGCTTCCAGAGCACCGGACCGTCGTTCATCTGGTCCTGACCGGCGTGGGAGCTGCCGAGGGTTGGCTCGACATCGGGCACCGGGCGGTCAGCGTGTGCAAGGACGATCCGGGTCACGACATCGACCTGGCAGTTCAGGCCGACACCCGGCAGTTGCATCGGTGGCTCGTCGGGCTTGTGTCGTTCCGTGAGCTTGTCGCCAACGGCCATGCCCGTCTGATCGGGCCGAGCCGGCTGGCGCGGGCGTTCCCGACCTGGTTCGACACGACCGCCTTCGCCGAGGGCCTGCGCAGGGCCGAGCGGCGACGGTTGGGGCCCGACGCCGTCCCCGCGTGAGCCAGTGCCTGCCGGCATGTCCAGAACAGAACCTCGGCTCCGACGTCTCTGCTGACAAGCGCCTGTCCGGCGATTTCGACAACAGACGGAGGATGGACGATGGCGAAGGTTGTGGTGGCCCTGGCGGTGTCGGTGGACGGCTACATCGCCGGGCCGGACGACGGTCCCGACGCTCCCTTGGGCGAGGGCGGCGAGGCGCTCTTCGACTGGTACTTCAACGGTGACACCCCGAGCAGGCACGGTGACCGGTTCAGGCTCTCGAAGACCAGTGCAGAGTTCTTCGACGCGGGCGTCGACTCCTGTGGCGCGGTGCTGACGGGTCGGCGCACCTATGACATTTCGGGAGCCTGGGGCGGCAATGGGCCGGTTCCCGATCTGCCGGTGTTCGTGCTGACCCACAACGTCCCGGCTGAACTTCCTGAGACCTCGGTGCCGTACACGTACGTCACCGACGGCATCGAGAGCGCCGTCAGGCAGGCGAAGGCCGCCGCGGAGGAGAAGAACGTCGCGCTCGCCGGCTCACAGGCCGCGCAGCAATGCCTCCGTGCCGGACTGCTGGACGAGATCGCGGTCTCACAGGTGCCCTTGCTGCTCGGCGGCGGTGTCCGGCTGTTCGACCACATCGGCGGTCCGGTCCGGCTGGAGACGATCGAGGTGATCGACGCCCCCGGTGTCACGCACCTTCGCTACCGCGTCGCCGGACGGGCGGACGCCTGACGCCGGCTCAGCCTGACTCGCGGAGCAGTTCCGCCAGCACCGAGGCCTGACTGTGCTCCAAATCCTTGGTCGCCGTGAGCAGGGTCAGGACGCTGCCGTCCGCGAGGCTCCGCAGGTGGTCGAGCGCTGCCCGCTCGGTCGGTGCGTCCAGTTCATCCCGATACCGCGATCTGAACTGGGCAAACCTCTCCGGGACGTGGCCGTACCACTTGCGGAGCTCGGTGGATGGCGCGATCTCCTTGGCCCACTCGTCGAGAGCGGCCGCGTCTTTGCGCAGGCCGCGGGGCCAGATCCGGTCCACCAGCACCCGAACGCCGTCACCGGGCGTTGGTTCGTCATACACCCTGCGAACCCGAATGTCTCGTCGCGCCATGCTCCACCTCCGGCGTTCGGCTCGTGAGTCGGCATCATCCAATGGTGCGCCCGGGTTTGCATTGCCATACCCCCCTGGGTATATTTGCGGCAATCGTCAACCTGGAGGAGCAGCAGGGCATGTGCCGAGCAGTGAAGTGCCGTCAATGTGGCAGGACCACCTGGGCCGGGTGCGGCCAGCATGTCAGTCAGGTCATGCAAGGTGTGCCGCGGGAAGATCGCTGCCCTGGGCACTCGGCGGGTGAGGCAGAGGACGGCGGATTCCTGGCGCGCTTGTTCCGGCGGTGAGCGACAGCTTCAGGCCAGCGGCTGCGCTGCCCTGAAGTCCGTCACCTGCTCAGGCCTGCGGCACCTTGAGAGTGCCTGGTGGCTTGCGCCGGTCGCGCTCTGGTTCCACGAGCGCGGCGAGAAGGAACAGACCGCCGATCACGAGCACCGGGACCGCCACCGCGCCGGAGGATCCGCGGAGGGCCGCTCCGAGCGGCCGACCGTCCTCGGACCCGGCCGTCGCGACGGCTCCGGCGAGGTTCGCCGCGCCGACCAGCAGCAGTAGCAGGCCGGCGGGGAACGGCCGACGCAGCCCCAGGAAGCCCAGTACGACAGCGACTGCGAACACGGCGATGGAGCCGACGGGGCCGACGTCGTCTCTGGGGACGATGCCGAGCACCGCGTCGAGCACGACGAACAACGCCACCACACCGGCGAGGACCGTCAACACCTTGGTCGCGGTCTCCGGTCGCCTGAGCGCGTAGACGGCCAGGGCGACCATGGGTGCGAACCAGGACAGCGAGATCAGGACGCCGCTCGTCCCACCCGGGTCCGCCAGCGTCTCGCCGATGATGAACGCGCTCCCGACGACTGCGAAGACCATCATGAGACTGAACGCGAGGTACCGCAGAACTCTCGAATCGCTGGTCATGCCACTCATCTCCTGGTCCCCCAGTACAAGCCTGTGCTGCCACTTGGCGGCTCAGTAGGGACCAAGGACCGTCACGCCTGGCCGTTGGTCCCGCGACGCGCGCAGTCCCTTCACATCCTGGGTCTTGCGCCAGCCCTGGTGGCTTGTCATGATGACGCTCGCCTCCCTAAGACGGGCCCCCGGGGTGGGGCATGGCCTGGACATCGAGGTACCGGGCAGGTCGTCACCGGGGGGACCCATGACTCACATCGCTGTCTCGTTGCATCGGCTGCTGGCGGCAACGATGGTGCTGCTGCTCGTACCCCTGCTGGTCGTGGCGGTTCCCGTCGCGCCGGCGCGTGCCGCGGTGTCGCCGAGCGGCTTCAGCGAGCAGGTCGTGTTCAGTGGTCTGGCGCATCCGACGAATGTCGAGTTCGCCGCCAACGGCCAGGTGTTCGTCGCGGAGAAGAGCGGCCTCATCAAGGTCTTCGACTCGCTCGACGACCCAACGCCGAGTATCTTCGCCGACCTGCGGACGGAGGTTCACAACTACTGGGACCGCGGACTGCTCGGCCTCGCGCTGCATCCCGACTATCCCTCCGACCCACGCGTGTACGTCCTGTACACCTATGACGGCCTGATCGGTGGCCCGTCGCCCAAGTGGGGGAGCCCGAACACCACCGACGATCCTTGCCCGACGCCACCAGGCCCCACGACGGACGGCTGCCAGGTCAGCGGCCGGTTGTCGGCGCTGACCCAGTCGGGGACGACTGTGGCCGAGCAGGTCCTCGTCGAGGACTGGTGCCAGCAGTTCCCCAGCCACTCGATCGGCTCCGTCGGCTTCGGAGCGGACGGCATGCTCTACGCGACCGGCGGCGACGGGGCCAGCTTCGGCTACGCCGACTACGGCCAGGACGGCTACACCACGTCAGACGTCACCCCCGACAACCCCTGTGGGGATCCGCCGTCACCGGTGGGTACGGCACTCGCACCGCCGTCGGCCGAAGGTGGCGCCCTGCGCGCGCAGGACGTGCGGACCGCCGGTGACCCCGCGACGCTCGACGGCTCGCTCATCCGGATCGATCCCGACACCGGCGCCGCGTCGCCCGGCAACGCCCAGCTCGGCAGCACCGATCCGAACACCCGTCGGATCGTGGGGCACGGCCTGCGCAACGCGATGCGGTTCACCGTGCGGCCGGGTACGAACGAGATCTGGCTCGCCGATGTCGGCTGGAACAGCTGGGAGGAGATCAACCGGCTGGTCAGCCCGACCGCGGGCGTGACCAACTTCGGCTGGCCGTGTTACGAGGGAGCCGGCCGGCAGAGTGGCTATGACGGGGCTGATCTGACGCTGTGCGAGAACCTGTACGCCGCGGGGGCCGGCGCCGTGGCCGCGCCGTACTTCACCTACCACCACAGCGCCAAGGTCGTACCCGGTGAGACCTGCAGCACGGGCAGTTCCTCCATCACAGGCCTGTCGTTCTACTCGGGCGGCAACTACCCCGCGGAGTACGACGGCGCCCTGTTCTTCGCCGACTACAGCCGCAAGTGCGTGTGGGCCATGCGGCCGGGGAGCAACGGCCTGCCCGACCCGGCCGACATCGTCACGTTCGCCTCGGGCTACGGCGTCACCGCGCTGAAGACCGGGCCTGGCGGAGACGTCTTCGCCGTCGACTATGACAACGGCCGGATCATTCGCTATGTCTACAGCGCCGCCAACAACCCACCTACGGCGGTGATCGACGCCGACCCCACCAGCGGGTACACGCCGCTCACCGTGTCCTTCGACGGGACTGCTTCCAACGACGCCGACGGAGATCCACTGACCTACGCCTGGGACCTGGACGGGGACGGCGCGTACGACGACTCGACCGCGGCGACCGTCCAGCACACCTACAACGTGGACGGCAACGTCACCGTGCGACTACGGGTCGACGACGGCCACGGCGGCACGAACACCGCGACGACCGAGATCAGCGTGGGCAACACCGCACCGACCGCGACGATCACCGCACCCAGCCCGGCAACCACCTGGAAGGTCGGCGACAAGATCGCGTTCTCGGGCACGGCGACCGACCCACAGGAGGGGACGTTGCCGGGATCGGCCTTGACCTGGACGCTCATCATGCATCACTGTCCCAGCGACTGCCATGCCCATCAGATCACCGCGATGACCGGGACGAGCGGGACCTTCACCGCGCCTGATCACGAATACCCGTCATACCTGGAGTTGCGGCTGACCGCGAAGGACTCCGGAGGCCTGACCGACACCAAGAGCGTCAGGCTGGACCCGAAGTCCGTCGCGCTCAGTTTCGCGTCCCAACCCACCGGGCTGCGGCTGACCTATCTCGCGAGTGCGGCGACCGCCCCCTTCACGCGTACGGCGATCGTCGGATCCGGCGGGTCGATCTCCACCGCGTTCATCCAGAGCGTCGGCAACCGGGTCTACCGCTTCGCCTCCTGGTCCGACCGCGGAGCTCGTACGCACAACTTCACCGCGCCCGCCTCGGCCACCACGTACACGGCCACCTATCGAGCCAAGCGCAACCTGGCGCTGGGCCGTCCGGTCACCGTGTCGAGCGTGGAGCGAACCGGCTACGAAGGGGCGAAGGCGGTCGATGGCTCGATGTCGACGCGCTGGTCGAGCGGCCGCACCGATCCACAATGGCTCCGGGTCGATCTCGGCCTCGTGCAGAGTGTCAACCGGGTCCAGCTCAACTGGGAGGCCGCGTACGCGAAGGCCTACCGGATCCAGCTGTCGACCAACGGGAGCACCTGGACCACCGTCTACTCGACCACCACCGGGGACGGCGGGAGCGACCATGTCGCGTTCACGTCCGCCTATGCCCGGTACGTGCGGATCTACGGCACCGCGCGCGGCACCGCGGCCGGCTACTCGCTCTGGGAGGTCGGGGTGTTCGGCGAGACCGGCCTGATCAAGGGGATCGGCGGCAAGTGTGTCGATGTGGCCGGGGCCAGTACGGCCGACGGCAGCAGGATCGTGCTCTACGGATGCCACGGCAACAGCAACCAGCGGTGGATACTGCCCGAGGACGGCACAGTCCGCTCCATGGGCAAGTGCCTGGACGCACGCAGCACCACGAACGGCACCGCAACCGTGCTGTGGACCTGCAACGGCACCGGCGGGCAGAAGTGGGTTCCACGCCCCGACGGAACGCTGCTCAACCTCCGCTCCGGACGCTGCCTGGATGCGGCCGGCGCCTCCAGCGCCAACGGCACCCGACTGATCATCTGGACCTGCCACACCGGTCCGAACCAGAAGTGGGCGCTGCCCTGACACGGCGTCGCCATCCAGCATCGGTAGACCTTCCGGCGCACATTGTGGCCGTGGGCAACGTATTGCCCCGTATCGCCACCAGCGGCGTGCCGGGGTCCGGCGTCTCGCCGTGCCGCCAGTCCCAGCGGCGCACCGATGGCGAACATCTGGTCTGATGTCCCGTCCCGTTAGCGTCGCGGTCAGCGAACGACTCGGACGTGTTCACGCAGCGACCGCTCATGGCCAACCGGTAAGCGGCGATGGTCGAAACAGGGCCTGGATGGGTCAATCGCCGAGGGATTTCTCGCCCGACGGTGCCGATCGTCGGTATCGCATCTAGTCTGCACAGATGGGACTACTCGAGCGGACAGCACCGCTCGAGGCCCTGGCGGCAGGGCTTCGGGCGGCGTCGGTCGGTCATGGCCGGGTGGCACTGGTCGCCGGCGAGGCGGGCATCGGCAAGACCAGCCTGGTCCGTGCGTTCGTCGCGGAGCATGGTCACGACGCCAGGGTGCTGTGGGGCATGTGCGACGACCTGTCGACACCCCGCGCGCTCGGGCCGCTGCTCGACATGATCGGCGGCCTCGGCGCCACGGTCGGCGCGGCACTCACCGACGACGGTGAGGCGCCGGACCGTCTGTTCGGACTGTTCCTGGACGAGCTACGGCAGCCGCCGTCGCCGGTGATCCTCGTCATCGAGGACCTGCACTGGGCCGACGTGGGGACGCTGGACCTCGTGACGTTCCTCGTACGCCGCCTCGAGGACCTGCCGGTGCTGCTCGTCCTGACCTACCGGGCCCACGAGCTGGATCCCGGGCATGCCATGACCAGGGCGCTGGGACGGGTGCCGCCGCATGTCGCCGTCCGTATCGAGCTGGCCCCCTTGTCCGAGGCCGCGGTCCGGCGGGTGGCCGGGGAGGCCGGCACCGAGCTGTACCGCCTGACCGGTGGCAATCCCTTCTACGTCTCCGAGGTTCTCGCGGCAGGCGGTGGCCTGCCACGGTCGGTGGCCGAGGCCGTGCTGGCGCGCGTGGCTCGCCTGCCGGAACTCTCGCGGCGGCTGCTGGAGCTCGTGGCACTGAGCCCGGGGCGGATCGAGGTCGCCGTGCTGGACAGGTGCTCACCGGGCTGGCACATCGCAGCCGTGGAGCCGGAACGGCGGGGGATCGTCGAGATCGAGCACTGTGCGCTGGCGTTCCGCCACGAGATCGCCCGTCAGGCGGTGGCCGCGTCGGTCCCGACGACGCGCGCCACCGAGCTGCATCGTGGCGTCGTGGCCGCACTCGAGGACATCGACGCCGACCCAGCCCGCATCGCGCATCACGCCGGAGCCGCCGAGGACACGGACGCGCTGCTCGAGCATGGTCTCGCGGCCGCTCGCCAGGCTGTCCACTACTGCGCCGCGCGTGAGGCGGTCGCACACTATCGCCGGATCGGACCGCTGCTCGGCCGCCTGGCTCCGACCGACCGGGCGGACGTGTACGAGGAGTGGTCGAGGGCCGGCGCCGACACAGGCGATCTCGAGGAGTCGAGACAGGCCGCCCGCCTTGCGGTCGCCCTGCGCCGCGAGATCCACGACCAGGAGGGAACCGGACGCGCGCTGCGCTTCCTGTCCCGGATCGAGTGGACCCTCGGCAACGGCGCGGCGGGAGACGGACTGCTCGCCGAGGCGGTCGGCATCCTCTCGACGCTCCCACTGGGCCGGGAGCTCGCCCAGACGGTCGCCATCCAGGCGATTCACGACATGGTCGCCTGGCGGACGGTATCCGCACGCCGCCTCGCGGCTCGGGCCGTCGAGCTGGCCGAGGCGTGCGGTGACGACGAGGCCCTGGCCTACGGACTCATCGTGATCGGGACGATCAACACCGCCCTCGGCACCGACGACACCGCCACTGTCGAGCGTGCCGCGGAGATCGCCCGCGCGGCCGGCCTGCACCACACCGTCTGCATTGCCTACGCCAACATCGCCGACACAGCTGTCGAGATCAGGCAGTACGACCGTGCCCTCCACTACCTCGACGTCGGTGGCGCCTGGGCCGACGACCACGAGGTTCTCAGCGTGCTCGGCTATCTCGTCTCGCTGCGCAGCCGGATCGAGCTGGACCGTGGCCGGTGGGACGACGCCGAGCGGCTCGCCACCGCGTCGTTGCGGCGCCCCGGCGAGAGCGTCGTCAACCAGATCAACGCGTTCGTCACCCTGGCTCGCCTGCGCAGTCGCCGCGGCGATCCGGGCGCGGACGCCGCCGTACGGCGAGTGGTCGACGAGGCCGAGCGGACCGGTGAGCTGCAGCGGATCGTGCCGGCTGCTGTTGCCCGAGCGGAGCTCGCCGACCTGCGCGGGGACCTGCCCGCCGAGTGCAACCACCTCCGCGCCCTCCTCGACCGGTTGGTGCCGACCGGCGAGCCATGGCCGATCGGTGAGATCGCCGTCTGGCTCCGGCGCGCCGGCGGGCTCGACGAAGTGCCTGCGGTGGCCGTCGGACCGTACCGCCAGGAGCTGGCGGGGCAGTGGGCCGATGCGGCCGCGGCGTGGGCCAAGCTCGGCTGCCCCTACGAGCAGGCCGACACGCTTGCCCACAGCGGGCAGACGGACGCTCTGCTGGAGGCGTTGCCGATCTTCGACTCGCTCGGGGCCACGGCGGCCGCCAACCGGGTTCGCGAGTTGCTCCGCCACCGTGGTGTGCGGCGCATCCCCCGTGGGCCATCACACCTGACCCGTGCGAACCCGGCCGGCTTGACCACCAGACAGGCCGAGGTGCTGGCCCTGGTGGCCGACGGCTTGACCAACGCCGAGATAGCCGAGCGGCTCTTCGTCTCCGTCCGCACCGTGGATCACCACGTGGCGGCTGTGCTGGCGAAGCTCGACGTCAGCAGCCGCCGTCAGGCAGCCGAGCTGGCCCGAGAGCTCGGCGTCACCGCCGAGTCCGCGGTGTCGGTGGCGTAGCCACCTTCCGCGATGCGCTCGGCAAGGTAGAGCGCGTCATCCCCGACGCCGTCGATGAAGTTGGAGTTCCGGCGGTACATCCACCGCAACCCGAGGAAGTAAAGGCCGCCTGCCGCGGTGACGCCCCTGCGCTGCACAGGCTCCCCGACCCCGTCGAACACCGGCGCGTGGATCCACGAGTAGTCACGGCTGTGCCCGGTCGCCCAGATCACCGTCGTCACGTTGTCGCGGGCCAGGTCGAGCGTGCGGGGAGCGGTCCGGGCCCACTCCTCCGGTCGGGTCGTGGCCGGTTCCTCCAGCGGAGCGTCGACGCCGGCCTTGTCGACGTACGTATCCACGGCCGAGCGCAACCGCCGGATGTTCTCGTCAGCCTCGGCGAGCCGGGCGGCCAGGTCGTCGTCGAACTTCAGCCGGCTGCCGTCGATCCCGCGCAGCCTGCCCAGGGCGACGACCCCGTGGCCGACGAGCCGGCGCAGGTGCAGGTCGTGGTCCTCTCCCGCGAGTACGACGCTGGGCGCGTCCCGCGCCGCCTCCGGCGACGGGAGGGAGTCGACGGTCCGGTCCAGCATGTTCATGTGGTTCATCCACCAGTACACGTCGCGGCCGCGGTAGCGCCTCGGGAGTGGGCGGTGTCGTCCGACGGCCAGGTACACGCGCCGACCGGCACGAGCGAGCTCGTCGGCGATCTGCTGGCCGGACGGTCCGGCCCCGACGACGAGGACAGCGCCGTCGCGCAGGCTGCCCGGGCTGCGGTAGTCGCTGGTGTGCAGCTGGGTGACGTCGGCCGCGAGGTCAGCGGCGAAGGCCGGGATCGCCGGCTCGCCGTAGTGGCCGGTTGCGATGACGACGTTCGAGGCATCGACGATGCCCGCGTCCGTGCGTACTGTCCAGCCGGCCGCCGCCGGGTCGACGGCCTCGACCGTGACGCCGGTCCGTACCGGCGGGCCGAAGGAAAGGGCATAGTTCTCGAAGAACTCGACCACCTGCCGGCCGTTCATGAACCCGTCCGGATCCGCACCGGTGTAGCTGTGGCCCGGGAGCCGGGTCTGCCAGTTCGGCGTGAGCAGGGTGAACGAGTCCCATCGCTCGCTGCGCCAGCGTTCCGCGACGCGGCCGCGGTCGAGGAGCAGGTGATCCTGGTTCAGGTCGGTGAGACATCGGCTGAGCGCGAGGCCGGCCTGGCCGGCGCCGACGATCAGCGTACGAACACTCGTGGTCATGTGGATGGAAGTCCCCTCTGCCGGCGGGCCGGACCCCGTGGCACCGGCCCGCCGAATGTGTGTCGTCAGCCCGCTGCGACAGTGATGTCGACCGGCACGCCGTTGGTCACGATGTCGAACACGGCGGAGCGGGCCCGGGACTGCTCGACGAGCGCCCGCAGCTTCTCCGGAGATGCGTCGCCCTCGATCCGGAAGCTCACCCGGACGTGCCGGTAGCCGTTGCGGGCGGTGTCGGACAGGCCGAGGATCCCCAGCAGGTCGATGTCCCCCTCGACTGTCGACTCGACCGAGGTCAGCTCGACGCCGCGAGCCGCGGCGATGTTGATCAGGCCGGCGGTCAGGCAGGACGCGAGTGCGTGCAGGACGTACTCGACCGGCGTGGGGCCGTTGTCCCGGCCGGTGAGTACCGCCGGGTGGTCGGCGTCCAGCACGGTCTCCCTGCTGTGCGGCTGGTCCTGCCCGGCTCCGTAGAAGTCGGTGATCCGGGTCTGGCTGTGGGTTCCGGCCATCCATTGGTTGCGGACGCGGAACTGGAACTCGGCCAGCTCGGGCTGCTCCTTGACGGCGTCGAGCGTCGCGAACAGCGCATCGGTGTCGACGCCGTTGCGGTTCCGGCTGGCGATGTCCTGGGTCATGTGAAATCTCCTTGATTCGCGTTGGTTGACCAGGTGTCTCGACCCTGGGGCAGGCAACGCAGCGGCGGATCGGCAAGAGCTACCTATGTCTGGACAAGCCGATGCCTATGTCGGCGCGGTGCCCGGCGTGGGTGACCGGCGCGCCCAGATGGGTAACCGTCACCGATTCGGCGACAAGGCGGTCGCGCCGGTGGTGGATGACAGTCGGATCGACGTCCAGAAAGGACGATCAGCATGCTTCCCCAGCAGGACCTCACCGCCGGCACAACGGGCCCGGAATATCGCTTACATGGCGTCCTGGCGGATTGCCACCGGATAACGTGCGCTCAGAGCAGAGGTGCAACTTCGGCGCGCGACGAAATCGGCTACTTGGAGTGGGGGAGTGGATTGTCAGGGTAGGGTTTCTGGGCGGCAAGGTGCCCAGATCCCTTCAACCGTTGACATTGCGACCCTGCCGCGTAATGTCCGCGATGGGGGTAGGTGAACTGTCGCGCATTCCGGGGGGCGTTATTCGTTGACTCCGCTGCTGACGTTTCCGCACGGATGCCACACCTGCCGATGCCC
Organism: Kribbella sp.; assembly: GCA_035759015.1. Lineage (GTDB taxonomy): Bacteria > Actinomycetota > Actinomycetes > Propionibacteriales > Kribbellaceae > Kribbella. The sequence goes on along the minus strand of DASTVQ010000093.1, from coordinate 4,228 downwards.
GCTCGGCCGAGGGCCGGGCGCGATGACGGGCGCCGTTCAGTACATCGTTTCGGGGTTCCGTCTGCCTGTCGCCGGGATCGGAACCGGCTGACAACGATGCCCATCCAGCTGCGGGGAGGAAAGCATGGGCAGGCAGGGAAGTAGCAGGCCGCAAGGGGAGCCCGGTACGAGCCGTGCCGCGCGCGGGAGAGGTCGAGTGCCAAGAGGCGTGTGGCGATTACTCGTCGCCCTGGTCGCCGTACTCGGCCTGATTGCCGTCAGCGCGGGATCAGCGTCCGCCACCGGTAAGAACCACAGGTCGCGCACATGGGTGGTCAAACCCGGCCACTCGATCCAGAAAGTGGTCGACAAGGCGAAGTCCGGCGACACCATCAAGCTGAAGAAGGGCACCTACTACGACGCGGTCTGCGTCGTGAACAAGGGCCTGACGATCCTCGGCGCCGGTCAGGGCAGGACGGTGGTCAAGCCACCCAAGAAGTTCAAGAAGACCGCCTGCTGGGAGACCGCGGACGAGGTCTCCGGCTTCGGATTCCTGAACCCCAAGCATGCGGTGCAGGTGCGCGATCTGACGACGGACGGACATCCGGGCAACGGTGTCATCGCGTTCGGTGCGATGCACGGGATCAAGGTCGCTCATCACACCGGCAAGCGACACGGTGAGTACGGCGTCGCGGCCTTCGAGTCGACCAAGGTCGTCTTCGTTCACAACACGGAGAAGGGTGCCGGCGGCGAGGCAGGTCTGTACGTCGGTGACACCAGCAACGCCAGGGCTTACCTCGCGGGCAACGTGAGCACGGGCTGGACCCTGGGCGTCCTGCTGCGCGACTCACGACACGGCGTCGTGACGCACAACTACCTGTATGGCAACTGCCTCGGCGCCATCGTTGTCGACACCGGACCCAACAGCGCCGAGAACCGAGCGGCGGGCGACTGGTCCCTCCGGGACAACAAGGTCGCGGCCAACAACAAGGCGTGCAAGGGCGTCGAAGAAGGCCCGCCGGATCTGTCCGGGATCGGCGTCGCCGTCGTCGGGGCCGACCACGTGACGGTCAAGGGCAACAAGATCACGGGCCACCACCCGACCGGCACGACGGCGATCCCATCGTCTGGTGTCGCTGTGGTGTCCGGCGTGGCGTTCGGCAGCGACGACGAGGAGCACGTGAAGGTCGTCGGCAACAAGTTCAAGCACAACCTGCTGGACATCTTCTGGGACCAGAAGGGCAAGGACATCGTTTTCCGCAACAACCACTGCAAGACCAGTGATCCTGGCTGGATCTGCGCCCACTGACCGCACCACGGAGTCACGGTAGTGCTGGTCTGAATCACGGGTAGCGCTGGTCCCGCGTCCACCCGGGCGCGGGACCAGAGCCGGCGGCGGTGGTTGGTAGGCGATGTTTCGCTGGAAGTGGAAGTGCACGCGCCTGTGGACAGGCGCTATTCGTCATGGGAGGTGCCGGGGGTGGCGGGCACGAGTTGGTAGCCGTCCTCGGCCAGCGTGCGTGTCATGTGCTCGGCGTACCACCGCGGCCACTCGTCGTCATGCTTGCCCAGCACCTCCTCCTCGTACACTCCGTGTGCTGCCGCAGCGCGCTTGAGGGCGTCGGTCAGGATTTCGGTCGTAGTGGGTTCCATTGCTCATTCCTCTCGTGCGCGTGGACGCCTTCGTGCACTAGCGCAGTTCGCGGGTCCCGCGCCTCAGCCAGCTGGGAGTACGGCAGGTCCTCGCGCAGTTCGCGGAGGTAGTGCAATGCATCCTCGTCCACCCGGTCGGGCGAGCCGGGCTTGGTGGCGACGCGCCAGGTCCAGAACTCCCCGGCCAGTTGGTCGAGATCGCGCTCGGAGGTGGCGGCCGGTTTCTCGAGTCGAGTGGCGTTCACTTCTCGGCGCCTGCGGGCTCGACGGTCAGGCCGGCAGAGAGGTAGCCGTCGTAGTCAGGCCCGCCCGGTCGTGAGAGGACATGCTCGACCCAGGCGCGGCGCTCGTAGTCGATCACGGCCAGCTCCCACACGCAGGCCGTCGGGCCGTCCGGCGGGACCGGGCGGAAATCGGTGGTGCCTAGGGGGGCACGGAAGAGTCGGTGATACAAGATGTCCAGCTCCCAGCGGCCGAGGATCGCCCACAGTGCCTCCGAGCCGGCATGCAGGATGAGGAAGGCGATCGCCGGGCCCGTCTCCGGGGTGGCGAAGTGGTCCGCGAGAGCAACCGCGGCCTCGACCTCGTCCGCGCCGGGGAGTCCGGTGGTCGCAGTGAGACCCGTGACTTTGAGGGTCCAGCCGTCGCGATGAGCGACGCCGAGGGCTTGCGTCTCCCGGGGACGGTAGGGGGCAATCGGCAGTGCGGCAGTGGACATACCGGCAAACCTAGGTGAGGGCCGGCGGACCGGAAAGGGCCGATCGGGCGGGATTTCAGCAGGCCACTCGGGCGAGTGCGACCCTCGTCCACCGCACCCTGTCGTAAGTGGATGCAACCGGAGGCCTCGGTGATCGCGTTTAGGCGGTGACGACGAGGCAAGGAGAGCCGAGTTGAAGAACAGCGCCGAACGTGACTACGTCGAGTTCGTGACCCACTACGCGGACGCGTTGTGCCGTACGTCGTACTTGCTGTGCGGCGACTGGCGGCGGGCGGAGGACGCGACGCAGGAGGCACTCCTGCGGCTGTACCGGGCCTGGACCAAGATCCATCGCCTGGGCAACGTCCGCGCCTACGCCCGCAAGGTGGTGGTCTCGACGACGCTCGACGGTCTCCGCAGGAAATCCAGCCGGGAGGTTGTCGGCGGGGAGAGCTATTTCGCCGCCGAGGTCGATCCGGCGGATCCGGTGGGGTTGGTGGAGGTCCGGCTGATGATCGGGCAGGCCCTGGCCAAGCTGCCACCGCGGCAACGAGCCTGCGTGGTGTTGCGGTTCTTCGACCAGCTCTCCGTCAACGAGACGGCCGACGCTCTCGGCTGTCGACCGGGCACGGTCAAGAGCCAGACTGCTCGTGCTCTCGAGACGTTGCGACATGGCCTCGCCACCGCGGGAGTCACCGATTTCGTTGGGTTTGGAGGCTGATGATGGAACGAGAGCTCACTTCGCTGCTCGAGGAGGCAGCACAGCGGGACACACCGTTCGTGCCGGACATCGACCAGCTGGTGAGGACTGGACGACGCCGAACCCGTCGCCGGCAGGCGGTGGCGTCTGCGGGCGCGCTGGTGTCAGTGGTTGCGGTCGTCGTCGGCGTGACCGCACTGGTCGGGCCGCGCAGCGGCCTGCCCGGGCAGGCGGACCCGCCACAGCCGGCCGCGACGGGATCGGGCGCCAAGACCGAGGCACCGCAGCGCTCGGCGACCGACAGCCGAATCGCCGCCGAGTGTTCCGAGCAGCACGACGGCAGCAGCGCCTCGGGTAAGCAGGGCCGCGAACCGGAGCCGAGCGCGGTGCGGAGCTGGGCGGTCGCGGTCTCGGCCTCCGACGCTTCCGGTACGTCTGCGGTACTGCTTGATCCGAACGGCGTCTTCGTCGCCGTCTGCTCCTACCCACCGGCTGGCTGGGCAGGCGGCACCGGCGAGAAGGGAATCGATTTCTTCAGGACCACCACGACGCCAGCGATGCCGACCGGCTGGAAGAACGGCCTGCACCTGATCGGCTGGGCGAACAATTGCAGCGCCAAGAGCAGCGCGAGCAAGTGCGACCACGAGAGCTGGGGCGGCGCGGGCCGCCTGCCCAGGGAAGTCGCCCGGGTCACCATCCGCACCCGCGACGGTTTCACCGGCGAGGCCAAGATCCGCAACGGGTACATGGCCTACCAGCACCTCGCGCCATTCAAGCCGATGACCGGGTCGCCCTTCCCGCCGGTGATCATCACGATGTACGACGCGCACGGCAAGAAGCTCGTGTCGTACGACCAGAACTACATGCCGTCAGGCAAGTGCCCGGCCTCCGGAGGTTGCTGACCGCCATCGAACGCCCCCTCTGCCGTCGGGCGAGGGGGCGTTTCCGGTCGCCCGAAGCGGCGGCTCGACTCAGCCACCGGCCGCTCTCACCTTGGCTGGAAGTGCTGGTAATCGGGCCTGCTCCAGCCCGCGCCCCAGAAGTAGCCCTGCCCGACCAGCGCCTTGGTCGGCGTACTGCCGGTGAACAGCATGCCCTTGCGCACGTTGGTGCGGTCCCGGTAGGACAGGCCGTTGCTCGGATACCACACCCCATTCGCGGCCAGGTAAGGATTCTCGACGGTGTTGATGTCGATCGCG
>DASTVQ010000092.1:0-9911 GCA_035759015.1 Kribbella sp. | reverse complement strand
CGCAGAGATGAGTGGCCCGGGCCTTTGTCTGAGTGGGCCCGGGCCTTGGTCAGGAGGGACGCCCGGGCCTGTGTCAGGTGGGTGGAGGCCTGCGAGCCGAGGAGGTGTACGCCTGGCGGATTCGGACCGATCGTCGCAGGGATGGGCGTCGCTCGAGTGCGGCGAGTGCGGCGAGTGCGGCGAGTGCGGCGAGTGCGGGGGATGGCCGTGGGACCTTCGACCCTTACGTGTGGGGGGAAGTCCGGTGACGATCGAACTGCGGGTGCACTGGAGTCCGGACGCGAGGGGGATGGGCATGGTCAGGATTCAGGGGGAGACGGTCGTCGGCTGTCCTGTCGAGCAGGTGTTCGACTTCGTCGCTGACGAGCGCAACGAGCCGAAGTACAACCGACGGATGACTCACGCCGCGATGGTCACCGCCGGCCCTGTAGGCAAGGGGACACGCTGGGCCGCCACCGTCGGGTCGCGAGGACGCTCGTTCGACATGGCGATCGACGTCACCGGGTACGACAGGCCCCGCCGGCTGGAGTCCACCACGATGATGTCGACGGCCGAGATCCGTGGCGGCGTGACCTTCGAACCGGTGCCGGAGGGAACGCGGTTGCGGTGGTCATGGGATACCCGGTTCAAGGGCATCCTGAAGCTCCTCACGCCCGTGCTGGCCAGGATCGGCAGACGCCAGGAAGAAGAGACCTGGGCAGAGCTCAAGCGATACCTGGAGATCTCCGGGCCGAGTCGTGGCACGGAGCGTCAGGCGTAGGCAGGCACCGTCCTCGGTCGGAGGTGGAACTTCCGGGTAGGCCGCGGCCGAGGGACGTTGTCCAGGCAAACCAGTCTTTCGGGGGACAACCATGAAGGTATTGACGATCTACGCACACCACGACCCGCGGTCGTTCTGCCACTCCGTGCTCGAGCGGTTCACTGCCGGCCTCGCCGACGCCGGCCATACGAGTGAGGTCGTCGATCTCTACGCGATCAAGTTCGACCCGGTGTTTCGCAGCCGCGACGTCGCCAGCTACATCGACGCCGAGATCCCGATCGGGGTCCTTCAGGACATGAACCTGGCCCAGCACGTGATGGACGGGTGCCGTGGCCCGCTGCAGCGGTGGCTGGCCTCTCGGGCGCTGCGCGGCAAGTCCCCGCAGGAGATAGCGGGGCTCATCCGCAGCAAGATGCCGGCAGATGCCCGGGAACAGCAGGAGAAGGTGAGGTGGGCCGACGGGCTGGCCTTCATCGCCCCCGTCCATTTCTGCAACTTCCCGGCGATCCTCAGAGGGTGGATCGAGCGCGTCTTCAGTTACGGCTTCGCCTATGGACTCACCGAGGCGGGATGGCACGGTGACGTCAACGGCCGCCTGCCTCTGCTGCAGCACGACCGCGCGTTGATCATGACCTCCACGCTCTTCGACCGGGCCGCGTACGACGCCGGGGTCCGCGACGCTATGGACAAGACGATCGACGAGTGGACCTTCCGCTACCCGGGCATCGGCGACGTGGAGCACGTGTATTTCTACACGGCCGCATCGGCACGGCCCGAGACCATCCGTCAGTACCTCGAGCGGGCCTACGAGCTGGGCCGCGACTACGAGAAGCGCGCGGCTGACGGCAGTCCGCCTCGCTGACGCATCCGAGGACGTTGACCATGGCAACCTTTCTGGTGTACGTCGAACCCGTCCCAGGGCGCGTCTATCCGCTCGTGTCGACACTGCAGGAACTCGGCCGCCTCGGCCACCGGGTGACCGTACGAAGCGGCGCCGCGGAGGTGGACCTGCTGCGCTCGGTCGGGATCGAGGCCGATCTGCTCGCACCTGAGCTGGTGCGGTTCGATGCGCAGGACTGGCGGGCGCGCACCCGGTTCGGCGCCTTGATGCGGGCCCTCAACCAGTTCGGCGAGCGTGCCGGGGCCCAAGCCGAGGACCTGCGGCGCACGATCACCGCCGAGCAGCCGGATGTGGTGATCATCGACGAGACATCCTGGGGCGCTGCAGCCGCAGCGGAGCATTCCGGGCTGCCTTGGGCGTTCTCCGTGCCGTCACCGATCCCGATCCCGTCGCGCGATGCACCGCCGTTCGGCCTCGGTCTCACCCCTCGCCACGATCGCGTGGGCCGGCTGCGTGACCGCCTGGCCGCACCGCTCACCGTCGGGACGCTGGGGCGGATCATCGCGAAGCACGTCAACCCGGTGCGGACAGAACTGGGCCTGACCCCGCTGCGGACGCTCGAGCAGTTCTATCTCGCGGCATCCCTGATCCTCGCCTACACCGCCGAGCCCTTCGAGTATCCGCGTACGGACTGGCCGCCCGAGGTACTTCTGGTCGGCCCCGGGCTGTGGGAACCACCGGCCGACCCGCCGCCATGGCTCAACCAGTTCAGCCGTACGCCGGTGCTGGCCACCTGCTCCCTGTCGTTCCAGAACGACAGCAGACTTGCCGAGGCGGTTTGCGCGGCCTTCGCCGGCGAGCCGGTCGATGTGGTGATCACGACCGGCGACGTCGACGTCTCGGGGCTCCAGATTCCTCCGAACGTGCGGCTGGAACGATTCGTCCCCCATTCGCCGGTGCTCGACCGAGCGGCGTGCGTGATCTGCCACGCCGGTATGGGCATCACCCAGAAAGCCCTCGCGCACGGCGTACCGGTGGTCGCCGTTCCGTTCGGGCGCGACCAGCCCGAGGTCGCCCGCAGGGTCGAAGTCGCCGGCGCCGGCGTACGGCTGCCTGCCCGCGCGCTCACGCCTGACCGGCTTCGCTCCGCGGTGTATCAAGCCATCCAGCTGCAGCCCGGTGCACAGCGCATCGCGGCCGCGTTCGCGGCAGCGGGTGGCTCAGCCGCGGCGGCCGCTACCCTCGTGGGACTCGCAGCCACCTGACTGGTGCTCAGACCTGCCGCGGAACATGGCCGTTCAGCGTGAACGCCCACCGCATCGCGCGGTGCCCGCCGTCGGAGACGGGCGCGAACATCAAGGGGCAGCCGCCGTCGATGACCGTCATGCCGTGCTGCCGGCCGTACTCGGCGGCATCCTTGGAAACGCTGCCGCCCCCGAACGCGCGATGCATCCAGACGTGCTTGATGCCCAGTTCCTCACACTCGCGGATGGTGTCCTGCGCGTGCTCGGGTCGGGTGCCGATCACGACCGCCTCGACCCCACCCGGGATTGCCCGCAGGGTCGGGAAACACGGATCGCCCTCGACCTGCTGGGCGTTGGGGTTCACCGCGAACACCTCGTAGCCGCGATCCCGCAGGCGTTGGTAGACGATGTTGCTGCCGTGATTGGCCGGAGTCCTGGAGACTCCGGTGACCGCGACCCGCTTGTGCGCCAGGAAATCGGTCGCGGCGTCCTTGATCCGCTGCATGGCATCCCCCTCTGCATGGAGCGGCACGTGAGTCGCGCCGCCGGCTGATGGATCCGTCATGTCCATGCTGTGGTCGGGCCCCGCTCGAGTCATGGGCCCAAAGTCCCGACCTCGACCCTCACCTCCGTCCCAGGAGGTTGATGCATTCCTATATAGGAATATGATTCGCCATGGCTTGAACGGCGACGACGGTAGACGTGTTCAACGCGGTGGCCGAGCCCCAGCGGCGGCGGCAGCTTCTAGACGTGCGGGCCGGCGGGGAGCGGCCGGTGAACGACCTGGTGCGGCTCGTCGGTCTCGCCCAGCCCCAGGTGTCGAAGCATCTGCGGGTGCTCCGGGAGGTGGGCGTAGTGGACGTGCGCGACGAAGGGCGGCAGCGCCTCTACCGGCTGAACGATCGCGCGCTCAAGCCCATCCGTGACTGGGTCGAACAGTGCGAGGACACCTGGTCGGAGCGGTTCGACCTGCTCGATGTCGTGTTGGAGGAGCTCAAGGAGGAGGAAGAGGGATGACCGCAGCAACGAGTACCGGTACGCGAAGGTGACGCTGCCGGCCGACGACCAGATCCTGATCACGCGGGTGTTCAACGCGCCGAAACACCGCGTCTACCGGGCTTGGACCACGCCTGAGCTGGTCAAGCGCTGGTGGAGCGGAGGACTCGGTGAGGTGACCGTCGTCGAGATCGACCTCCGGGTCGGCGGGAGCTGGCAGTACGTGATGATCGCCGACGGCGGGTTCGAGGTCGGCTTCTACGGCGAGTACCGGGAGATCGTGCCGAACGAGCGGATTGTGTCGACCGAGGCGTGCGAAGGCGTGCCCGGCGAGGGCGACGCCGTGCTGAGCACGACCACCTTCATCGAGGCGGGCGGCCGTACGACGGTCACGCTGCAGATCGATGCGGGCAGCAAGGAAGTGCGCGACTCGATCATCGAGTCCGGGATGGAGGCGGGCCTGCAGAAGGGCTGGGACCTGCTCGAGCGGCTCGCGGTCTCGCTCTAGGCGCCTTCGGGCGTCGAACCCTCCGATTCGAAAGTCGCACGCCGCCGGGCACCCGGCCCCGGTGTCGGGACGGCCTCGCGGGGCGTCGCCAGGGTGTGGCCGCCGGCGCAGCGGACCTCGGTGTGCACCGGCTCGCCGCAGTCGCGATGTGTGATGTCGAGCGGCGAGCCTTCCTGGTCGACCAGGTACCGATCACCCCAGTCGCGCAGGGCGATCAGCATCGGGTAGAGGTCGAACCCCTTCTCAGTGAGGCGGTACTCGTACCGCTGCCGGGTGCCGGGCTCGCGGTACGGCACCCGGCGCAGGATGTCGTGCTCGACCAACTTGGCCAGCCGGTTGGCGAGCACCTGACGCGGGATGGTCGTGCGTACCCGCATGTCGTCGAACCGCCGGATGCCGCTGAACACCTCGCGCAGCACGACCACGGTCCACCGTTCGCCCAGGATCTCCATCGCGCGGCCGATCGGGCAGTTGTCCACGGACCAGTCCAGCGCGTCGTACCTCGTGGCGGTGCTCATGCACCGATGCTAGGTCTTGTTGACAGACCCAGCAAAGCGATGTGAGGCTGGGTCCATGAATCAGACCCAGCAGGTCACCCGCAGCCGCACTTTCTCCTGGTCCGACCCGGCGCTGACGGCCGCACGCGTCGGCTTCACCTCCGGCCTGGAGATGCTGCGCGCGATGATCGCGGGCGAGCTCCCGCCCCCGCCGATCCTGGAGCTGGTCGGGTGGACGGGTATGGAGGCGGAGGAGGGCCGTGTCGCCCTCCTGATGCCCGCGCAGGAGTTCCACTACAACCCGCTCGGCACCGTGCACGGGGGAATCATCGCGACACTGCTCGACACAGCGGCCGCGTGCACGGTGCACTCCACCTTGCCTGCGGGCGTCGGCTACACGTCTCTCGACTTGATGACCCGCTTCCTGAAGCCGGCCAGCGTGGCCTCAGGCGTGCTGCGGTGCGAGGGCACCCTCATCTCGCGCGGGCGCCGGACCGCGGCGGCCGAGGCCCGACTGACCGATGAGCGCGGCACGTTGCTCGCCCACGCCACCTCCACCTGCATGCTGTTCGACCTCCCCGCCGCATCGCCGGGCGCGGTCGATGACGTCGTGGCTTAGGCAGGTGGGTCCGCGACACCTCCGGACATGAGAGACGACAGCGTAGGCCCCTGATGGGACCGCGGTCCGCGGGTCGTCCGGCGTGAAGTGGTCAGGCGGGCTGGACCGTGTAGACCACGGTCTGCACGCGGCACATGCCGTCCTTGAAGATGAAGGTGTCGATGCCGTCCTCGACCTTCCGGCCGCCACCCGTCGCCTTCCACTCCAGGTAGAGAACGTCGTCGCAGAAGGTGGTTTCCAACTCCCACTGAGCCTGCGGTACGTCGCTGAGCAGCTGGGTGAAGACCTCCCGGGCACCGTCCTTGCCGCGGTACACCTTCCCTTGCACGATGAGGATGGCGTCGTCGGTGTAGTCGGCCACGATGCCCTCGAGATCCTCCGCGCCCAAAGCCTGACCGTGGTGTGCGAAGACTTCTTCCGGGGTCCTGTTCGCCATGGGCCTTCCCTCCAGGAATGTCGGCCGGCAATCCGCCTTCCGGACGGTTTCCAGTCTGCTTCGCCTTCAGGCGCTTGTCCACGCCGCGATGTCCGACTCGCCCGGTGCCACCGGGTGCCCTAGATCCAGTTGCGGCGTCTGAAGACCATGTACAGCGTCACCACGATCACCGAGATGACGAGAGTGCTGGCGACGAAGCCCGACGTCTTGCCGATCCCCGGGTAGGCCACGTTCATGCCGAACCAGCCCGTCACCGCTGTGGGCACCGCGATGATGGCCGCCCAACCGGTGAGCTTCTTCATGACGGAGTTGAGCCTGGCGTCCTGCAGGGCGATGTTCGTCTCGAGAATGGTGGTCACCATGTCGCGCAAGGACTCGGTCCACTCAGATGCGCGCAGGACGTGGTCGTAGAGGTCGGCATACCAACCGTCGAGCTCGCTGCTGCGGCCGTCGAGATCCGCGCGGTGGTGCATGACCGCGTTGACGATCTCGCGCATCGGCAGCACGACCCGGCGCAGCTCTACCAGCTCCTTGCGGAGCCGGTAGGTGCGTTGCTGCAGCTCCCGAGCGTTGCCCCTCTCGCTGAACAACCCGTCCTCGAGGGCCTCCATCGCATCGTCCAACCGCTGGATGGTGTCGAAGTGCCCGTCCACGATGACGTCGAGAAGTCCGTGCAGGAGCGCGCCGGAGCCGTGCTTGAGCAGGTCCGCGTGGTCCTTCCAGCGCTGCACCACGTCGTCCATGTCGAAGCGGTCGTCCTGCCGGACCGTGACGACGCCGTGGGGGAGGACGAAGGTGGAGACCCGGCTGACGTCCAGGCGGGACTCGATCAGCCCACGGTCGGCACCGATCTGCAGCCGCGTGGCGTACACGGTCACGAACGTATGGGTGGCGTGGCGTGTCGCCTTGGCACGCTCGGCTCTGGCGAGCGAGTCCTCGACAGCGTGCCGATCCAGTGACAGCTCCTCGGCGAGCTTGCACAGCTCGTCGTACGTCGGGTCGCACAGATCGACCCAGACGAGCGAGTCCTTTTCCTGCAGATGGTCGGAGACCTCGTCCAGCGGAAAGTCCTCGACGACGCCTCCTCCTTCACGCCACAGCATCGTACGAACGCGGCGAGCGATCTGGTTGCCCACAATGGCAGTCTGCCCTACTTCCTCAGCCGCCGTCGGACGATTGCACCGAGCGGTCTTCTGGCTGCCGCTAGGCCGGCCGACGCCGGACCGACGGTCGATGGCTCAGCCCGTTTTCCGGTTGGTCGAGACGAGGGTGTCCGAGTAGGCGAGGAGATGGGTCGCCGCCAGTGCGCGCCACGGGCGCCATGGTTCTGCCAGGGCTTCGAGCGAACCGGCCGACGGCGCCAGCTCCTGCACGGCCTGACGAAGTTGCGGAGTCGCCTGTGGGAAGGCGTCGTGGTGGCCGAGGCGCAAACGCGATCTGGTGCGCAGCGTTCAGCTCCACGCCCGGGATCTCGGTCAGAAACCAGATCAGCTCGTCGAGACCGGTCGTGCCGTCCAGCTGATCGGCGTGGGCAGCGGCGGCCGAGGCGAACGCGGTGATCGCGCCGGCGACGTCTCGAGACAGCAGCGGGGACGTGGTGAGATCGGCACCCGCGATCGTGTCCGCTGACGGGAACGCGTGAGTCAGGCCATGTCGCAGCCCCGGAACGTGGGTGCCGTAGGCACGCACGATGGCCGCTATCGCATCGCGGGTCGATGCGAGATCGAACCTCTGGCTGACGATCGCCTGGACGCCGACCTCGAACGGCGCCCACGCCCCGGGCACCGACTCGACGCCCGGAATCGCAGTTGCCCGTCGGGCGAGATACCGCCAGGTCGCCTCCCAGTCGTACGGCGGATCGAAAGGAAGGCGGAGGACGAGACCGCCGTCGGCCACGAGTCTGTCGTGCCTGCGGCGGCGTTCGCGCAGCTCACGAGGTGATGAGCAGAACACGTCGCGCATGGCTCGATCGAAGTGCCGCACGCTGCCGAAGCCCGACGCGAACGCGACCTGTGCGATCGTCAGGTCGGAGTCGTCCAGCAGACGTCGAGCGAAGTGGGCGCGACGCGACAGTGCCAGCTGTGAGGGCGTCACGCCCACGTGGTCGTGGAAAAGCCGCCGGAGGTGACGGGCCGAGACGCCCAGCCGACGGCCGAGTGCGGCCTCGGTGCCGTCGTCGAGCGCTCCGGCGCCGATCAGTTGCACCGCGCGGCACACCAGTGCCGGCGTCGTCGACGCGATGTGGCCCACGATCCGGTACGGGCGGCACTTCAGGCAGGCGCGGTAGCCGGCGGCCTCCGCCGCGGCGGCCAGCTCGAAGGTCGTGACCTACGAACCTACGAACCTACGAACCTGGACTGCTCCATGGACCGGTCCACCACGCACCCACCTCTGCGTCGATCGGTCCGAATCCGTCCATTCCTGGACCGGATCCGGCCAGACCTGAGGCCGCGGGCGACCGAGGATGAAGTCCTTACCAGCGCTTGAGCGCACCACCCGATGAGGAGCATGTCCATGGTGTTCAAGGTCTTCCCGATCGAGCTGAAGCCGGGCCGTCAGGCCGATGCCGAAGCGATCGTCCACGAGTTCGCCCCGATCGGCCCCGCGGAGGAGCCGGGCACGCTGTCGTTCCGCGTGTATCGCGACAAGAACCGGGCCGACTACCTGTTGTTCGTCGAGCACTTCGCCGATCAGGCCGCGTACGACGAGCACACCGGCTCCAGCGCCTACCAGGAGCTGATCAGCGGCAAGTTCGCCGACCTCGTCGTCGAGTTCGTCGAGCTGGACCACGAGCTGATCGTCAGTCTCTGACCACCAGTTGACCGAAGGGATCCTTGGATCCGCCGGGGATCCCTTCAACGACCAGAGGAGAAAGCATGAGTGTCCAGCTCGCAACAGCAACTGGTTGCCTTCGACCATCGTTCGCGGGTGTGTCGTGACGGCCCCGTACGCAGCCCGTATGGCGGCAGCCTTCAGAACCCTGCACGAGAGTCCGCCTCTGCTGCTGCCGAACGCTTGGGATGCCGCATCGGCCGCCGCGATCGAGTCCGGCGGTGCCGCGGCGATCGCGACCACCAGCGCGGGGATCGCGTGGGCGCGGGGAACCACCGACGGCGAGCAGCTCGGCCGCGACCGTATGTTGCAAGCGCTCACCGAGATCGTCGCGGCGGTCCGCGCCCCGGTCACTGCCGACATCGAGTCCGGCTATGGAGTGGATCCGGACGACGTGGCCGTCACCATCCGAGCGCTCATCGGCATCGGCGTCGCCGGCATCAACATCGAGGACAGCCCCGGCGCGGACGGGCCGTTGCGCGCTCCGTCGATCCAGGCAGCGCGTATCGGGGCAGTGCGCGCAACGGCCGATCGAGCCGGTGTGCCGCTGTGGATCAATGCCCGGACCGACGTCTTCCTCACCGACACGGGAGCCCTGGCCGAGCTGCTGCGCGAGACCGGAGAACGAGCCGCGGTCTATGCCGCTGCCGGCGCCGACAGCCTGTTCGTACCCGGAGTGGCCGACCTCGGAGTCATCCGCGACCTCACCGCCGGCCCCTTGCCGATCAACGTGATGGTCGGCTCTGGATCGCCGGACGGCGCCTCGCTAGCTCAGGCCGGGGTGGCACGGGTCAGTCTCGGCCCCGCCATCGCGCAAGCGGCGTACGGGCTGGCCACGCGCGCCACCCGGGAACTGCTGCATGACGGGACGTACACGGCATTGGACGACCCGCTCGCAAGAAGCCACTGACCGAGCGGACGTCAGCAGGCAGCGCGAGCCAGTGTCTCAGCGGTCGACGCCGCCGCACACCGGATCGAGGCTGGCCAGGGCGACGACGAAATCGGCGACCTGGCCGGCGACACAGATCGCGGGAACGGCCTGCAGGTTGCAGAAGGACGGGTCACGAAAGTGTGCCCGGTACGGCCTGGTGCCGCCGTCGGAGACCAGGTGACAGCCCAGCTCGCCGCGCGGGGACTCGATCGCCACGTAGGCCTGCCCGGCCGGCACCCGGAACCCC
>DASTVQ010000091.1:0-16608 GCA_035759015.1 Kribbella sp. | reverse complement strand
GAAGGACGGGTCGCGGAAGTGCGCCCGGTACGGCTTGGTGCCGCCGTCGGAGACCAGGTGGCAGCCGAGCTCGCCGCGGGGCGACTCGAGTGCCACGTAGGCCTGGCCGGCCGGGACCCGGAAGCCCTCGGTGACCAGCTTGAAGTGGTGGATCAGCGCTTCCATCGACTCGCCCATGATGTGCTTGATGTGGTCGAGGGAGTTGCCCATCCCGTCGGAGCCGACGGCCAGCTGGCTCGGCCAGCCGATCTTCTTGTCGGCCACCATCACCGGCTCGCCCTCCATCTTCGCCAGCCGGTCGGCGCACTGCTCGACGATCTTCAGCGACTCGTGCATCTCCTGCAGCCGGACCCGGAACCGCCCGTAGGAGTCCGCGGTGTCCCAGGTCGGTACGTCGAAGTCGTACGTCTCGTAGCCGCAGTACGGCTGGGTCTTGCGCAGGTCCAGGCCGTAGCCGGTCGCACGCAGCGGCGGCCCGGAGATGCCGAGCGCCATGCAGCCGGCCAGATCCAGGTAGCCGACCTTCTCCAGCCGGTGCTTGAAGATCGGGTTCGCGTTGCAGAGGTCGGCGTACTCCGGCAGGTGCTTGTTCATCCAGGTGATGTACTCGCGGATCTTGTCCAGCGCACCCGGCGGCAGGTCCTGGGCGACACCGCCCGGCCGGATGAACGCGTGGTTCATCCGCAGGCCGGTGATCAGCTCGAACAGGTCGAGCGTCATCTCCCGCTCGCGGAAGCCGATCGTCATCACGGTCAGCGCGCCGATCTCCATCCCACCGGTGGCGATGCAGACCAGGTGGCTGCTGATCCGGTTGAGCTCCATCAGGAGCACCCGCATCACGTTCGCCTTCTCCGGGATCTGGTCCTCGATCCCGAGCAGCCGCTCGACCGCGAGGCAGTACGCCGCCTCGTTGTAGAACGGCGACAGGTAGTCCATCCGGGTGCAGAACGTGACGCCCTGCGTCCAGGAGCGGAACTCCATGTTCTTCTCGATACCGGTGTGCAGGTAACCGATGCCGCAGCGGGCCTCGGTCACCGTCTCGCCCTCGATCTCCAGGATCAGCCGGAGGACGCCGTGGGTGGACGGGTGCTGCGGGCCCATGTTGACGACGATGCGCTCTTCGGGCTCGTCGCCGAGGCCGGCCACGACCGCGTCCCAGTCCTGACCGGTGACGGTGAAGACCTTGCCCTCGGTGGTGTCGCGAGTGGTCGCGTAGGGGTCTGTAGTGGTCATCAGTTGTACGACCTCCGCGTGTCGGGCGGTGGGATGACGGCGCCCTTGTACTCGACGTCGATCCCGCCGAGCGGGTAGTCCTTGCGTTGCGGGTGACCCGGCCAGTCGTCGGGCATCTGGATCCGGGTCAGCGCCGGGTGACCGTCGAAGACGATGCCGAAGAAGTCCCAGGTCTCGCGCTCGTGCCAGTCGTTGGCCGGGTAGATCGAGACGATCGACGGGATGTGCGGGTCGCTGTCGGGCACCGACACCTCCAGCCGGATCCGCCGGTTGTGGGTGATCGACAGCAGGTGGTAGACGGCGTGCAGTTCGCGGTCGGTCTCGTGGGGGTAGTGCACCCCACTGACGCCGGAGCAGAACTCGAACCGCAGCGCCTCGTCGTCGCGCAGGTGCCGGCAGACCTCGACCAGGTGCTCGCGCTTGACGTGCAGCGTCAGCTCGTTGCGGTCGACCACGACCTTCTCGATCGCGCCGTCGCCGACCAGGCCCTCGAGCCGCTCGGTCGCGCCGTCGAACCAGGAGCCGTACGGCTTCGGCGTACCGCCGGGCAGTGCGACCTGGCGGCGCAGGCCGCCGAAGCCGGACGTGTCACCGGTGCCGCGGACACCGAACATGCCCTGCCGCTGCTCCACCACCTCGGCTGCCGGGGTCTGAGCGTCACCGGCCGCAGAAGTCGCCGGAAGGTTCTCCGGTTGCGTGTCACTCACCGGCTACCTCGCTTCGCTCGTCCGCCGCTGAGCGACGGGGTCGCTGTGCTATTGGTTCCCTCGCTCCGCTCGGTCACCGCAGCAGGCCCTTCATCTCGATGGTCGGCGCCGCGGCCAGTGCGGCCACCTCGCGCTCCTGCAGCTCCGCGCGCTTGTTGGCGCCGAGCTTGCTGTGCTGGATGTGGTCGTGCAGCTTCAGGAACGCGTCCAGCAGCATCTCCGGCCGCGGCGGGCAGCCGGGCAGGTACATGTCGACCGGTACGACGTGGTCCACGCCCTGCACGATCGCGTAGTTGTTGAACATGCCGCCGGACGAGGCGCAGACACCCATCGCCAGCACCCACTTCGGGTTCGGCATCTGGTCGTAGATCTGGCGCAGTACCGGGGCCATCTTCTGGCTCACCCGGCCGGCCACGATCATCAGGTCGGCCTGCCGCGGCGACGCCCGGAAGACCTCCATACCGAACCGGGCGGCGTCGTACCGCGGCGCGCCGGTCGTCATCATCTCGATCGCGCAGCAGGCGAGCCCGAAGGTTGCCGGCCACAACGAGGCCTTCCGCATGTACCCGGACAGGCCCTCGATCGTAGTCAGCAGTACGCCGGCCGGAAGCTGTTCCTCAACACCCATAGCTCAATCCCATTCAAGGCCGCCGCGACGCCACACGTAGGCGTACGCGACGAAGACGGTGACGATGAAGATGACCATCTCGATCAGCCCGAACAGCGCCATCTGGTCGAAGGCGACCGCCCACGGGTAGAGGAAGATGATCTCGATGTCGAACACGATGAAGAGCATCGCGGTGATGTAGTACTTCACCGGGAAGCGCCCGCCGCCGACCGGCTGCGGGGTCGGCTCGATCCCCCACTCGTAGGAGTCGAGCTTGGCCCGGTTGTAGCGCCGTGGTCCGACCAGCGCGCTCGTCACCAAGGTGCCCGCCACGAAGATCGCCGCGAGCACACCGAGAACGAGGATCGGTACGTAAGGGTGCATCGTTGCGTGCTCCCTCTCCTTCAGCCGGTGGTCTGTCTGTCTGTGTTTCGGAACAGCACTGTGTTATCAGTACCGCTGTGGGTCAGCTCACCCGCCCCGCCGGTCAGGCCGCCGGTGCGAGCTTGGTGAGACCGTTGATGATCTTGTCCATCACGTCGCCGTCGCGCGGGTCGGTGAGGTTGGCCAGCAACTTCAAGGTGAACTTCATCAAAGTGGTGCGCGGCAGACCGTACTTCGTGCACAGCCGCATCACCTCCGGATTTCCGATCAGCTTCACGAAGATCCGGCCGAGCGTGTAGTAACCGCCGTACTCCTGCTTCAGCGCCTTCGGGTACGCCGACAACGCGCGCTCCCGCTGGTTCGGCTGCCGGTGCAGGGCCTGGGCGGCGACCTCGGCGGCGAACGCCCCGGACTCCATCGCGTACGGGATGCCCTCGCCGTTGAACGGGTTGACCATGCCGCCGGCATCACCCAGCAGCATGAGTCCGCGGGTGTAGTGCGGCTGCCGGTTGAAGCCCATCGGCAGCGCCGCCCCACGGATCGGGATGGTCTGGAACTCGTCGGTGAACTGCCACTCCTCCGGGGTGTTCTTCAGCCACTGCTTCAGCAGGTCGGCGTAGTCGACCTTGCCGAACGCGTCGGAGGTGTTCAGGATGCCGAGACCGACGTTCACGGTGCCGTCGCCCATCCCGAAGATCCAGCCGTACCCGGGCAGCAACACGCGCCCACCGGGCTGCTTCGGGTCGTCGGCCCACAGCTCGAGCCACGACTCGAGGTAGTCGTCGTCGGTCCGCGGGCTGGTGAAGTACGTCCGTACGGCGACGCCCATCGGCCGGTCGTCGCGCTTGTGCAGGCCCATCGCGACACTCAGCCGCGACGAGTTGCCGTCGGCGGCCATCACCAGCGGCGCCCGGAACTCCACGTCGGCGCCGGCGCGACGGCCGTTGTCGTCGACCGGCTTGGCGGTGACGCCGACGATGTGGCCGCGGTCGTCCAGGATCGGCCCGCTCACGTTGGTCCGCTCGCGCAGCCGCGCGCCCGCCTTGACGGCCTGCCGGGCGAGCATGTCGTCGAAGTCCATCCGGTTCCGGGTCAGGCCGTAGTTCGGGTGGCTGGCCAGATCCGGCCAGTCGAGCTGCAGCACGTGCCCGGCGCCCTGGATGCGGAGCCCGTAGTTCCGGATCCAGCCGGCCTCTTCGGAGATGTCGATGCCCATGTTGATGAGCTGCTTGGTGCCGCGGGGGGTGAGCCCGTCGCCGCAGACCTTCTCCCGCGGGAACGCGGTCTTCTCCAGCAGCAGAACGTCGAGGCCGGCATTGGCCAGGTGGTACGCCGCCGCCGAGCCTGCGGGTCCGGCGCCGACGACGATCACATCAGCGGTCTCCGCCTGCTGCCCGTTCGGCACGCTCTGGCTCATCTCGATCCCGGCCTGGAAGTTGGGGGGCTGTACCTTCCGACGCGCTCGTGAAGCGATTCACGAAGGCTCGTCACCCGACAGTCTAGAACTGCCTGACTTGGACACGAAACCGGCCCGGAATCCCTTGGTAGCAACCCATTTTCGCGCGGTTTTCCTTGCG
The DNA here is from genome assembly GCA_035759015.1 of Kribbella sp. Classification (GTDB taxonomy): domain Bacteria; phylum Actinomycetota; class Actinomycetes; order Propionibacteriales; family Kribbellaceae; genus Kribbella. Next base: position 12,100 of record DASTVQ010000091.1, on the reverse strand, counting down.
AAAATTAGACCGGCTTCACCGCGCGGTGGATGGCGACCAGGCCGCCGGTCAGGTTGCGCCACTGGACGCGGGTCCAGCCGGCCGCCTCGATGGTGCGGGCCAGCGGTTCCTGGGCCGGCCAGGCGCGGACGGACTCGGCCAGGTACTCGTAGGCCTCGGGGTTCGTCGACACCGCCTTCGCCACCACCGGCACGGCCCGCATCATGTACTCCAGGTAGGCGACCCGGAACGGCTTCCAGGTCGGATGCGAGTTCTCCAGTACGACGAGCCGCCCGCCGGGCCGGGTCACCCGGAGCATCTCCCGCAGCGCGACCGTGACGTCGTTCACGTTCCGCAGGGCCCACGAGATCGTCACCACGTCGAACGTGTCGCCGGCGAACGGGAGCCGCAGCGCGTCCCCGGCGATCAGGTCGAGCTCGGGGTAGCGGCGCTTGCCGACCCGGAGCATGCCGACCGAGAAGTCGCACGACACCACCTCGGCGCCGGCCTCCCGCAGCCTGATGCTGGACGCGCCCGTCCCGGCGGCCAGGTCGAGGATCCGCATCCCCTTGCGCGGCGCGATCTCGGCCAGCGTGGCCGGCCGCCAGTGCAGCTTCTCCAGGCCCATCGTCGCCACCGCGTTGGTCCGGTCGTACCCCTCGGCCACGTTGTCGAACATGGCCGCCACGGCCTGCGGTTCCTTGTTGAGATCTGCGCGGGTCACGTGTCTAGTTGATCACGGGTGGGAGAGGCACCGAAATTCGCTGGACATCGGACAGGCATACGCTTGCATCTCGTGAGTGCATCTCCAGGGGAGTCGGCCGGCCATCGTGACCCGGGGCCGGAGCGCGAGCGAGGAGGGGTGTCGTGAGCTTGTCTGACCCGGTCCGATCCGGTCATCAGCCCGCACCGCATCTAGTGATCCGCAGCCAGCCTGTCGACGGAGTGTCGGCGCAGCTGATGGACCATCTGCCGCCCGACGGCGGACTGGCCTGGGTACGGCGTGGCGACGGTCACGTCGGCTGGGGCGTCGCCGCCCGGCTCGACGTTGCCGGTGGCAACCGCTTCCAGGAGGCGGTGGACTGGTGGCAGGAGCTGACCGCGGCCGCGGTGATCCGCGACGACGTCGGCGTACCAGGATCGGGGCTGGTCTGCTTCGGGTCCTTCGGTTTCACCGATCAGGACCCGAGTGAACTGGTCGTCCCCGAGGTGATCGTCGGCCGCCGCGGCGGCACCACCTGGGTGACCACGATCTCCCCGGCCAGCTCGTTGCCGGCACCTCCCGATCTGGTCACGCACGAGCCTTCGCCGGTGTACGACGTGACGTTCGCGGACGGCGCCCGGTCCGGCACGGACTGGTCGAGCATCGTCGCGGACGCCGTGCAGCGGATCACCGCCGGTGAGCTGGACAAGGTGGTGCTCGCCCGCGACCTGATCGCGATCGCCGAGCAGCCGATCGACCTGCGCTGGCCGCTGCGCCGGCTGTCGACCTCGTACCCGAACTGCTGGACGTTCTCCGTCGACGGCTTGATCGGCGCCACCCCGGAGCTGCTGGTCCGGCGGGAGAAGGGCCTGATCACGTCGCGCGTGCTGGCCGGGACCATCCGCCGTACCGGCGACGACGCGCACGACCTGGCGCTGGCCGCGTCGCTGGCCCGGTCCAGCAAGGACCTGGAGGAGCACGAGTACGCCGTCCGGTCGGTGGCCGACGCGCTCAAGCCGCACTGCAAGTCGATGAACGTGCCCGAGACGCCGTTCGTCCTGCACCTGCCGAACGTGATGCATCTGGCCACCGACGTGGCCGGTGTCGCCGCGAACGGCGCGAACGCGCTCGGTCTGGCCGCCGCGCTGCACCCGTCCGCGGCGATCTGCGGTACGCCGACACCCGTCGCGCGCGACCTGATCGGTGAGATCGAGGGCATGCAGCGCGGCCGGTTCACCGGACCGGTCGGCTGGATGGACGCGGCCGGAGACGGCGAGTGGTGCATCGCGTTGCGCTGCGGCCAGGCCGACCCCGACGACCCACGCCGGATGCGGCTGTTCGCCGGCGCGGGGATCGTGGCCGGTTCCGATCCGGTCGCCGAGCTGGCCGAGACGAACGCCAAGCTGGTTCCGATGAGAGACGCGTTGGGAGACTGAGAGTGAAGCTCACGAAGTTCGCACATGCGTGTGTCCGGCTGGAGAAGGACGGCAAGGTCCTGCTTGTCGATCCGGGATCGTTCAGCGAGGACGCCGCCTTCGAGAGGGCCGACGCGATCCTGGTCACGCATGAGCACCAGGACCACCTGGACGTCGACCGGGTCGCGGCCCTCGACGTACCCGTCTATACGAACGCCGGTGTTGCCGCGCAGCTGACCGCCCTGGGCGACCGGGTGCACGTGGTCGCCGGTGGACAGTCGTTCGAGGTGGCCGGGTTCTCGGTCAGTGCCTATGGCAAGGACCACGCGGTGATCCTGCCCGAGTGGGGCGTTCCCTGCGAGAACATCGGCTTCCTGATCGACGACGCCGTCTACCACCCCGGCGATTCCTTCACCCAGCCCGATCGCGCCGTCCACACCAACCTGGTCCCGATCTCCGGCCCGTGGTTCTCGCTCCCGCCGGCCGTGGACTACGCCCGCTCGGTGAAGTCCGAGCAGCTGGTCGGCATCCACGACGCCCTGCTCAGCCCGATCGGCCTGAGCATGTTCTCTCGTTTCCTCAACTCCGACGAGCGTGCGTACAAGGGCCTCGCGCCCGGCGACACGCTAGACATCAACTGACCCTCGGCCGCCACTGCCCGCCTGGTCGGCGGAGTGGGGGAAGGGCCAGCGTCGTCCGACGGCGACGTGGAGGATGATCGCGAGGGCCAGCGCGTTCAGGGTGGCGTGGCCGACCCAGTCGTCCGCGGCGCCGGCCCTCAGGTGCATGGCCCTGGTGGCGATTGCGTGCAACGCGACCGCCAGCAGGGCCGCCAGGGCGAGCGTGGCCAGCAGGAGGGCGGCGCGTTCGACGGCGGGACCGAGATTGCCGAGCCACCCCTCGAGCAGCATGCCGAACAACAGGCCGGCGGCGATGAAGCAGCCGCTGAGCGCTGAGATTCGCGAAGGAGTCAGCCCCAGCAGTTGACGCAGGACGAGGTAGCTGATGATCCCGCCGCCGATCACCGTCACGTGGGCGATGGTGAGGCGAACCGCTCGACGCCCGACAGTCGCGAACGGCCAACCGTGCCAGACGACGAAACCGAGCACCTGCCAGGCGCCGACCAGTACCAGCGCCGCGCCGAGTACGGCGCCCGGCACCGGCCCGTCCCGGGCGATCACGTCCGAACCAGCCGGCGACTCGACCTGTACGACGGTCAGGTAGCCGACGATCGCGACGGCCCAGGAGATCGCGACCACGATCGGACCGCCGACCAGGGGGTCGAGGCGACGCAGCGGCCACCCCTCTCCGACGAGCGTGATCTCGAGGGTGGCGACGAATGCCAGACCGGCCAGCGGCATGGTGGCGGGAAACGTCGGCACGTGCCCCGGGCCGGGTGCGGGATCGAACAGGGCCGCGGGATCGAGACGACCGGCCAGGGCCTGACCGGCACCGGTCAGGACGATCGCGCCCGCGGCGATCAGCACGGTGTCGGCCCAGCCGGACCAGCTAGTTCGCAGCCTGGTTCCGGGCCAGTCCTCCCACCAGAAGGCGATCATCACGACGAGCGGCAGGGAGAACGTGACGAGCGGTGCCAGCACGCGGGTGGACCCGTCGCCGCCGGCGCCGATCGCCAGCGCCACCGCGACCGGGATGACGAGCAGCAGTCCGAGTAGCCCGAGGGCCGGCTGCCGGCACGATCGCGAACCGGTGCGGCGCGGTTGCGAGAGGGGTGGTCGTTCCGGCAGCCGGGACCGGCCGGCGGGCACGGCGGAGCCCGCCGGCCCGACGTCGCTCATCGCCCGTCGGCGGCCGGATCCATCACGAGCTCCGGCGCCATCGGCAGGCTGCGGATCCGTCGACCGGTCGCATGGAAGACCGCGTTCGCGACGGCGGCCGCGACACCGACCTGACCGATCTCGCCCACACCCTTGGCGCCGAGCGGGCCGACCAGTTCGTCGTCCACCTCGACGAAGTCGACGCGGACCTCAGGGGCGTCGGCGTTGACCGGCACGAGGTACTCCGCCAGGTTCGTCTCCGCCCACCGGCCGTAGCGAGGATCCATGTGGTTGCCCTCGAGGAGCGCCTGGCTCATCCCCCACAGCATGCCGCCCATCAGCTGGCTGCGGGCCAGCAGCGGGTTGAGCACTCGCCCGGGCGCGAACGCGCCGTTCAGCCGGCGCACGCGGACCAGGCCGAGCTCGGGATCGACGGCGACCTCGGCGAACTGCGCGCCGAACGTGAGCAGCCCGTGCGGCGTATCCAGCGGTGGCGGCCGCCACTGACCGAGCGCCTCGGCGTCGGACAGGTGGTTGCGCGACAACAGCTCACGGTAGGTGTCGACCGCGCCCGGACGCTCGGGGGACGTCAGGTGTCCATCGGCCACTTTCACCGAGCCTGATCCAGCTCCGTGCAGGGGCGACTGTTCATCGCTGACGGCCAAGGCGATCAGCTGCTCGCGTAGCGCCGTACCGGCCGCGTGGACCGCGGAGCTGACCATGCCGGCACCGGCCGAGCCGACGGCCGCCGTACTGTTCGGCAGGTCGCTGTCGCCGGCCTGGAACTCCATGTCGCGGAGGGCGACGCCGAGGGCGTCGGCGCCGACCTGGGTGGCCATGGTGAGGACGCCGGTGCCGAACTCCTGTGTCGCGGTCTGCACGATCGCGCTGCCGTCGGCGAAGATCCGGGCCCGCGCACGTTGCGGTGGCATGAAGAACGCGATCGGGTACGCCGCGGCCGCCACGCCGGCGCCGACCAGCCACTCGCCGTCGCGGGTCGTGCGTGGAGCGGGGTTCCGTTCGGACCACCCGAACCGCTCGGCGCCGAGGCGAAGACACTCCACCAGCCCGTCGCTGGACCAGGGATTGCCGAACGGGTCGGCCGGCGTGTGGTTGCGCAGCCTCAGCTCGACCGGGTCGATGGCCAGCTGGTAGGCGAGCTCGTCCATCGCCGTCTCGAGGGTGAACACGCCGAGCGACTCGCCCGGGCCACGGGTGAACGTGGGCGTCATCGTGTTGCCCTTGATCAGCCGGTGGACGCCGAGGAAGTTCTCGCAGCCGTAGAGCTGCGAGGAGACACCGGTCGCCGGCTCGGCCCAGTCGTCGAACGGCGAGGTGATCGACAACTTCTCGTGCCGGATCGCGGTCAGCCGCCCGTCCCGCGTGGCACCGAGCGCGATCCGCTGCTCCTGCTCCTCACGGTGCCCGTTGGACGTGAACATCTGCGGCCGGGTGAGCATCAGCTTCACCGGCCGGCCGACGTACCGCGCGGCCATCGCGGTCAGCGTCACGTTCGGCCACACCATCGCCTTCGCGCCGAACCCGCCGCCGACGAACCGGGTGATCACCCGGACGCGGGCGATCGGCAGGCCGAGCAGCTGGGCCACGGTCTGCTGGGTGGCGCGGATGCCCTGGGTCGACTCGTACAGCGTCAGATTGCCGCCGTCCCAGGTCGCCACCGTCGACGGGGCCTCGATCGGATTGTGGTGGTTGGCCGCCATCGTGTAGGCGACCTCCACCCGCACGTCCGCTCCGGCCAGGCCGGCCTCGACATCGCCGCGCTCGTTGCGCGCCGGCATCAGGCCGCCGAAGAGCCGTTGCGCTTCGTAAGCCTGGTCGCGGCCCTCCTCGATCGTGGTGATCGACTTGGTCGGTTGGTACGAGATCCGCACCAACGACGCCGCATGGTGCGCCTGTTCGTACTCCTCCGCGATCACCAGTGCGACTGGCTGTCCGGCGTACTGGACGACGTCGTCCTGCATCGGGAAGAAGCTCTCGCCCGGGGCCGGGCCACCGACCAGGGACGGCAGCAGGTGCGGCTCGGCAGCGATCTTCGGCAGATCCTGCGGGGTGAGCACGGCCAGCACGCCCTCGGCAGCGCGCGCGGCGTCGGCCTCGATCGCCGTCACCCGCCCGCTGGCGACAGTGGCCCCGACCACGGCCAGATAGGTCATACCGGGCAGGCTGATCTCGGCGGAGTAGCGCGCCGCGCCGGTGACTTTGGCCGGGCCGTCCACCCGGGTGACCGGCGTACCGACGGCACTCATGACTGCCGCCCGTTCAAGCTGTGGACGAGGCCGCGCACCATGGCTCGCCGGGCGAGCTCGACCTTGAACGCGTTGTGCTCCCGTACGACGGCCTCCGCCAGCTCGACCGCGGCGGCGTGCCGGAACGACGTCTCGTTCGCCGGGCTTCCGACGAGCGCGGTCTCGGCCCGGCGCGCCCGCCAGGGCTTGGTGCCGACACCGCCCATGGCGATGCGCGCGCCCGCGACCATGTCGCCGTCCACCTCGATCGCGGCCGCGACCGATACCAGGGCGAACTCGTACGACTGCCGGTCGCGGAACTTGAGATAGACCGAGCCGCGGCCGATCGGCGCTCCGGGGACGTCGATCCCGACGATCAGCTCGCCTGGGGCGATCGGATGCTCGAGCTGCGGTGTGTCGCCGGGGAGCAGGAAGAAGTCGTCGAAGGGGATCGCGCGCTCGCCATCCGGCCCGACCGTCCGGATGACGGCGTCGAACGCCACCAGCGCGACGGCGACATCGGACGGATGCGTAGCGATGCAGTGCTCGCTGGTACCGAGGATCGCGTGGCCGCGGTTGAACCCGTCGAGCGCCGCGCAGCCCGACCCCGGCTCGCGCTTGTTGCACGGCGAGACGCCGTCGCGCAGGTAGGCACAGCGGGTGCGCTGGCGGAGATTTCCTCCCATCGACGCCATGTTGCGCAGTTGCTCCGAGGCGCCCAGCAGCAAGGCCCGGGAGATCGCTGGGTACCGCTCGACGACACTCGGCGTTCGGGCGACGTCGCTCATCCGCGCCAGGGCACCGATGCGCAGGCCGCCGTCGGGCAGGTCCTCGACTCCGCGCAACGGCAGCTCGTTGATGTCCACGAGGTGCTCAGAGCGGGAGATGCCGGCCCGGATCAGGTCCACCTCGGTGGTTCCGCCCGCGAGGAACGCACTCGCCGGGTTCGCCGTCGCCAGCGCGATCGCGTCCTGCACATCCGCCGCCCGGCTGTAGGTCAGGGGCCTCATGACCTTCCTCCCGCTTCGTCGCGGACGTGCCGGATGGCCGCCCGGATGTTCGGATAGGCCGCACACCGGCAGATGTTGCCGCTCATGAACTCGCCGATGTCCTCGTCGGTGCCGGCATTGCCCTCGTCGATCACCTTGATCGCGGACATGATCTGGCCGGACGTGCAGTAGCCGCACTGGAAGGCGTCGTACTCGATGAACGCCCGCTGCATCGGATGCAGCTGGTCGCCGTCGGCGAGCCCCTCGATCGTGACGATCTCGTGCCCCGAGGCGGCGACCGCCAGCGTCAGGCAGGCGAGCACCCGCCGGCCGTCGATCCACACCGTGCACGACCCGCACGTCCCTTGGTCGCAGCCCTTCTTGCTCCCGGTCAGATCCAGGTGCTCACGCAACGCGTCCAGCAGACTGACGCGCGGCTCGAGTACGACGACGTGGTGCCGGCCGTTGATCCGGAGCGGCACCGGGACCCTCGTCACTGCTGCTTCGACACTCGTCATGGCGCGACGTACCTCCCTGCTGGTGGTGAGTCGCAGCCTCCCGCGTCGTACCGCTGTTCGTATCCGTGAGTCCCGGGGCCGGACTACCGGGCCCGGGCAATCCAGCAGCCTGGTCCCGGGGATCGAACCGGGTTAGTTTCAGACCATGCTGGCTGATCGGCTGGTTGATCGGTTCGCCGAGCGCCGGCAGCTCGACGAGCTCCTCGATCACGTCCGAAGCGGCCTGAGCCAGGCCCTGGTGATCCGCGGGGAGGCGGGGATCGGCAAGTCGGCGTTGCTCGAGTACCTCGTGACCCAGGCGTCCGGCTGCCGGGTCATCCGCGCGGCGGGCGTACAGGCCGAAGCCGAACTCGCCTTCGCCGGCCTGCACCAGCTGTGCGCACCACTGCTGCACCGGCTCGACCATCTTCCGCCTCCACAACGCGACGCGCTCGGCACCGCCTTCGGCCTTCGGACCGGTCCGCCACCGGATCGCTTCCTGGTCGGCCTGGCCGTCCTCAGCCTGGTGGCCGACGCTGCGGCCGAAGAACCACTGCTCTGCACTGTCGACGACGCGCAATGGCTCGACGACACCTCCGCACGGACTCTCACGTTCGTGGCCCGCCGGCTGATGGCCGAGTCCGTCGCCCTGGTCTTCGCCGTGCGCGACTCGGCCGACGACGAGCACTTCTCCGGCATGCCCCGGCTCGACCTCGGCGGCCTCCCGCCAGAACACGCACGAGAGCTACTCAGCGCGGCGATTCCCGGACCGATCGACGAGCGGGTCCGCGACCGCATCCTCGCCGAGACTCGCGGAAACCCACTCGCTCTCCTGGAACTACCCCACGACCTCAGCTACGCCGAACTCGCCGGCGGCTTCGGCTTGCCCGACGCACAGCAACTCACCCATCGGATCGAAGACACTTTCCAGCGCCGACTCGCGCCGTTGCCGTCCGACACCCGCCGGCTGCTCCTTGTCGCCGCGGTCGAACCGGCCGGGGACGCGGCCCTGGTACGTCGTGCCGCGCAACGACTCGGCATCGCCGTCGACACCGTCGATCCAGCGGAGTTCGCCGGCCTGGTGCGGATCCACGAGCGGATCACCTTCCGGCATCCGCTGGTGCGCTCGGCGATCCATCGGGAGGCGACGCTCGAGGAACGCTGGGAGGCGCACCGCGCACTGGCCGAGGTCACCGATCCGGCGCGCGACGCCGACCGCCGCGCCTGGCACCTCGCCCACGCGGCGAGTGGCCCCGACGACGCCGTCGCCGCGGAACTGGAACAGTCCGCGGACCGCGCCCAGGCCCGCGGCGGCCTGGCCGCGGCAGCCGCATTCCTCGAACGCTCCGCACGGCTGACCCTCGACCCGGCGCAGCGGTCCGCCCGGGCGCTGGCGGCGGCGCGGACCAAGAGCCGGGCCGGGGCGTTCGATGCGGCGCTGGAACTGGCGGTGATGGCCGAAGCCGGACCGCTCACCGAACTCCAACAGGCTCGCGTCGACCTCCTGCGTGCTCAGGTCGCCTTCGCCACCAACCGCGGCCGGGACGCCGCGCCGCTGCTGCTCAAGGCCGCGAAGCGCCTCGAGCCGATCGACAGCGCGCTGTCCCGGGAGACGTACCTGGACGCACTGACGGCTGCCATGTTCGCGGACCAGCTGGCCGGCCCGGATGGCAACTCGGTGGCCGTGGCGCGCGCTGCCAGTACGACGCCCCGGCCGCATGCGCCAACCTCGCCGGATCTCCTGCTGGCCGGCCTGGCCGCCAATTTCACCGAGGGCTACGCCGCCGGCGTACCGCTGTTGCGGCGAGCAGTCACCTCCTTCGGCGAGGACATGTCTGCGGCGGAGGAGCTGCGCTGGTCGTGGCTGGTCTGCGTCGCGGCCCTGCATTTGTGGGCCGACGAGTGCTGGGACGGTCTGTCCGCCCGGTATCTCGAGCTCGCCCGCACGACCGGCGCCTTGAGCGAGCTACCGCTCGCGCTCAGCATGCGGGTGTACGCGCTGCTGTTCGGCGGTGATCTCGGCGCCGCGGGAGCACTCGTGGACGAGATCCAGACCGTGACCGAGGCGACCGGAAGCAACCCGGCGCCGTACGGTGCACTCGCTGCTGCCGCGCTGCGCGGTTCGCGCGCTGAAGCGTCCGCCCGGATCGAAGCCACCATCGCGGACGCCACACATCGGGGCGAGGGCATCGGGGTCGCCGTCGCCGAACGGGCGAACGCGGTGCTCAACAACGGCCTCGGCCGCTACCGCGAGGCGATGGCGGCTGCGCACCGCGCACTCGGCCGGGTGAACGCTCCCGAGGTGCGGACCCCGGGCGCGGTGAACTGGGCCGCGACCGAGTTCGTCGAGGCGGCCGTACGCAGCGGGAAGATCGAGGCGGCGAAGGAAACCCTGGGCTGGATCACGGCGATGACCAGCGCGAGCGGCACCGATTGGGCGCTGGGGGTCGAGGCCCGCTCCCGCGCGCTGGTGAGCGAAGACCGTACGGCCGAACCCCTCTACCGTGAAGCGATCGACCGACTCGCCAGGACCCGGGTCCGCACCGAACTCGCCCGCGCCGTCCTCCTCTACGGCGAATGGCTCCGCCGGCGACGCCGCCGCCACGACGCCCGCGAACAACTCCACACCGCCCACGACCTGTTCACCGAGATCGGAGCCGAAGCCTTCGCCGAACGCGCCCGCCGGGAACTCCTCGCCACCGGCGAAACCGCCCGCAAACGCACTCCGGCCACCACCACCCAACTCACCGCCCGCGAGAGCCAGATCGCCCGCCTGGCCGGCGAGGGATTCTCCAACCCCGAGATCGGCAGCCGGCTGTTCCTCAGCCCACGCACCGTCGAGTACCACCTCGGCAACATCTACTCCAAGCTCGGCATCACCTCACGCCACGGACTCCGTCCGCAGGCCTGAAGGTCCACATCAGCTGAAGGCGTAACCGAGGAAATCCTGGACGGGGCGGTAGCCGATCGCGGCGTAGATCTTGTTCGAGGTCGGGTTGGCGAGGTCGGTGTGGAGGCAGACCTGATTGCCTGCTTCGTGCAGGCGACGGGTCACCTCGGCCGTCAAGGCGCTGGCGTAGCCGTGGCCGCGGAACTCGGGTGGTGTGTAGACCGGCCCGACACGGACCGCGCCGAAGGCGGGGCTCTGGTGGCCGACCAGGCTGACGATGCGGTCGTCGTCCTCCCACACCCACAGGCGTTCGCGCGCGATCCGTTGCGCCAGCCAGCGACGGTCTTCCGCGACACCTTCGGCAGGATGGCCGACGTCGGCGCGATAGGCGCCGATCATCGGCGTGAGGACCGACGACCTCGTCACCGTCGTGCACCGAGACGAACACCGGCGGCTCGGGATCGTTCAGGATGCCGCGGATCCGGTCGGCGGTGTTGCTCAGGATCGAGGTGTTGAGCACCGGATCGCGTTGCAGGAAAGGGAAAACGAGGTCCTTGAACACGGCTGGATCAGCGGTGGTGCGGACGATCATGCGGTGAACTCCACGGCGACGAAGTCGGCCAGCGGACGGTAGCCGGCCTGGTGGTAGATCTTGTTCGAGGTCGGGTTGGCAAGGTCGGTGTAGAGGCAGGCTTGGTTGCCCTGCGCAATGATCCCGGCGGAGACGTGACTGGTCAGGGCTCCGGCGTACCCGTGCCGCCGCCGCTCGGGTGGGGTGTAGACCGGCCCGACCCGGCAGACCCCGAAGAGCGGCAGGTGGTAGCCGACCATGCTCACCGGCTCACCGTCGGCCTCCCAGATCCACATCGTCTGCTGCCGCAGCTGCCGCTCCGCCCACTCCCGGTAGCCGGACCCCAGCTCCTCGGCGAACCCGTCGTACCCCCAACTGCTGACCAGGTCGACCTCGTCCGCGCGCATCGGCCGCGGACCACCCCCGTCCGCCGGCAGCGGCGTGAGTTCGCCCAGCTTGTGCAGCCTGGTCCCCTTGGTCTCGATCGCCTGACCACCGCGCCGCTCGCACCACCGCGCCGCGAATCGGTGGGCGGCCGGCCGATCACCCGCGACGCCACTCAGCTCCGGCAGTACGTCGGCGTACGCATCGGCAGTCACCTCCGCGAGGTCCTGCCGCAGTGCGCCGAGGTAGACCCCCCGGCCCGGGGTCCGCATCGCCGCGCCCACCACGTCGCCGTCGTGGACAGAGACGAAGTACGACGGCTCGTCCTCGGCGCGAGCAGTCCCGTTCGCGCGCTCGTGAACGTTGCTCATGATGATCGTGTGCAGCACCGGATCCTCTTGCAGGAAAGGGAACACCGTCTGCTCGAAGGCCCACGGGTCGCTCGTCACACGCACGTCCATGCCCCCGGAGAGTACGCCTTCGAGCTGGTCGCGTCGCCCGGATTTACACTGCGAAGATGTCCACCACGCGGTTGATGCTGCTCGGGGTCGTGCGGATCTTCCAGCCGGCCTACGGCTACCAGCTGCGCCGCGAGCTGCTCACCTGGAACGTGCAGGACTGGGCGAACATCAACCCCGGCTCGGTCTA
>DASTVQ010000090.1:0-16953 GCA_035759015.1 Kribbella sp. | reverse complement strand
GTGAACCGGTACTTGCGGATCCGGCTCGGCACGTCCGAACCCGCCGACATCGACTGCGCCGGGCCCCGCCCCCGCGCGACCACTCCGGCCGAGATCGCCACCGCCATCAACACCGCGCTGCCGGGCCTGGCCTTCACCGACGAGAAGTCCGTCACGCTGGTCGAACCCACCAGCGGTGCGGACTCCCGGATCGAGCTCGAGCCGCCACGGCAACGAGACGCCCTCGACCTTGTGCTAGGCGTTGAGCCCGGGCTCACCCGCGGTGCGGCGCCCGGCGGTATCCGGTTCACCGGCACGGTCGACCTGTCCGGCGGCGTGGACCTGCCGGCCGATGCCGCGATCCGGCTCGCCGTGGACGGCAGTGCAGCAATCGACTTGGCCTTGGGCGACGGGGCAACGCCTTCGCGGCACAGCCTGAGCCAGCTGGTCGGTGCGATCAACGTCGCCCTTGTCGCGCAGCTCGCGGCCCACGACGGGGTCCATCTGCTGCTCACCTCGCCGAGCGTGGGGGCGGGCAGCCGGCTGGAGATCCTGCCGCCCACGAGCGGCACGGATGTGGCCGGCCTCCTGTTCGGTATCACCGCGCCTCGAACCTATGCGGGTGCTCCGGCGCTCCCGGCTCGAGTGATCGGCACCGTCGATCGCACCAGTCCCGTCGACCTGTCCGTCGCGAACCTCCTCACGCTCGCCGTCGACGGTGGCGCCGCCGTCACGGTCGACCTGACCAGCGCTGCCGACGACCCCGCCGCGGTAACCGCCTCGCAGCTCGCTACGGCGATCAACGCGGCGACCACCGCGAACGCGTCGACCGTCGCGGTGCCAGGCGGGCTGGCCGTCCGGATCAGTTCGCCGAGCACCGGTCTGTCCAGCCGGATCGAGCTCCGCCGCAGCGGCGCGGGAGACGCGGCGCCGTTGCTCTTCGGCACGACCAGGTTCGCCACCGGGATCGCGCCTCGCCCGGCCACCCTCGACGGTACCGTCGACCTGCTCGCCCCGGTCGATCTGTCCGAACGATCTGTGCTGAGGCTCGCGGTCGACGGCGAGCCGCCGTTCGAGGTGGATGTCGCCGGGGCGACCGCGACGACCACCGTGGCCGGCGAAATAGTTGCCGCGATCAACGAGGCGGTGCCAGGGCTGGCCGGGCTGTCGCCGGAGGACAGTCTCCGGCTGACCTCACCGACCCAGGGCCCGGACAGCGTGGTGGAGGTGGTGCCGCTGCGCTTCCTCGAGCTGACCGAGTACCCGCCGCGGCCGGCCTCGGCCACCGGGCCTGTCGCCCACGGAACCGTCCTGCGATTCCGCAACACCGGCGCCTCGGCGGTGCCCGGGCGGGTCCTCCTGACCACGGCGAGCGGAGTCTCCGAGCCGCGCATCGCCGACCCGGTCGCCGGCTGGTCGATCAGGGTCCGCGAGGCGATCGGCGCGGGTGGATCGCTCACCCTCGAACTGGCCGACGACGGCACTGTCAAGGCGGTCGTCACCGAGAACGGGAGCAGCCGCCCGGCCGCCCAGGTCGAGACCACCGGCGCCGACCTGCTTCTGGTACGACGGGGGCTGAATGCGTGGAGCTGGTCGGAGTGCCGGGCGGCGCGATTCGACGCAGCCACGTTCGACGTGGATCGGTTCGCGGGCGGCGGGGACAGCGAGGATGCCGTCTTCGACCTGAGCTCCTTCGGTCCGCAGACCGGCCGGCCGGCCGCGGTCTTCGCCGCCAGTGGTGCCCGACGCCCGGTGGCGGAGCTCCGGGTGGAGTGGGACTCGCACCAGGCGGGTGCCTTCGTGGTGAACCTGCCGGCCGAGCTGGACCGCCGGTTCGGCTTCGCCTTCGGGGCCGGCGGCCGGGGCGTGGCCGCGATCGGGGAGGGGCGGTTCGGCACGGCAACGCCTGAACTGCACGCCGCAGTGGTGACCGAACCAGCCGGCGACGAGCAGTTCCTGGTGGATCGGCTGAATGACTTGCAGACCGGGTCGAAGCTGGTGGTGGCCCGGCTTGTGGACCTGGTGCCGATCGGCTGGAGCGCCGTGGCGCTACCGTTCCGGAACCCCGCCCACCTGACCGGTGGACGGCCCGGCGCGCAGGCCCGGCTGTTCCTTTCCGAACCCGGCCTGACGCCCGCGTTCGTCGAGCTGGCGGCCACCGATGAAGGGGCCTGGGGCAACGACATTATCGTGACCGCGCGGGCGGCGGGCCCGGCGATCTACGACCTCGAAGTGGCCTTCCCCGGGGGCCGGTTCGAGTCGGCCCGGCAGGCGGTGGCAGGACCGCCGTTGCCGTCGCTCGCCGACGCCCTGCTGCGACCGGGCCCGGTCGGCGTCTGCCTCGCGAAGGCGGCCGGCATCCACGCAGACGTGACCAGGGACCGGGTGGCCGGGCCCGACCAGACGGAGGAGAACCCATGACCGAGACCAGCGCGCCGTACGTGGAGAGGGCTCCGGGTGACGTGGTCACCGCCGAGGACTGGAACCTCGTGCAGCGCAAGATCCACGCGGACATCCGGTCCACCGCGCAGGCCGCCGCCGACGGCGTCACGCACGTGGCGAGCGCGGACGACGCGGACCATCTGGAAGGCAAGGACCTGGACGGGCTGACCGAGGAGATCGCGCGCCGGGTGCTCGACCAGGTCCGCGGTCGTACCGGGTACCAGCAGCTGTTCAAGGTGATGCGCAAGGACGAGGTGACCGAGCTGCAGCACGAGCTCGGCACCTGCCCGCTGGTCGACGTCTACGAGCTGGACTACTTCAAGGTGGTCTGCCGGGAGGACGACGAGACGCGGTTGGCCTACGCGACCTTCTACCTGCACCACCGCGACGAGCGCCGCGTCCGGGTGCGGGACGCGAGCAACGCGCAGGTGGCGGTGGACATCCAGCCGAAGGACTTCCCGGAGCTCGGCATCCTGTTCACCGACCTGCTCACCCGCTACCAGGTGCCCTATACCGACACCACGACCCTCGAAGACCTCGAGACGGAGTTCTGGAAGGCGTTCTTCCGCGACCCGAACGACCAGTTCGCCGACGACGCCTACTGCCACTCACCCTGGTTCGAGCGCTGCTGCAAGCAGAACACCACCGTCCAGGAGCTGAAGGACAACGGCGACTGGAACGACATCCTGTTCCAGTTCCGGCCGCGCAAGACGGTCAACTACCCGGCCGGCGCGAGCCTCGGCGGCGAGGCCAAGGTGCGGATCCCGGCGCCCGCCAACCTACAGGTCCAGCACCTCGACCTGAACCGGACCGCGCTGTGGTTCCGCGGCGACGCGCTGCACGGCGGCCCGGAGGCCGGCCAGGTGGCCGACTACCTCGAGGGCGAGTACGGCGACGAGCTCGCGGTCATGGTCCTTCTCAAGGTGTGACCGGATGAGGCTCCGGACCAGGTACTCGGGCCGGGCGGCGCCGTTCGAGCGGCGGCGCCGGCTCGTGCTGCGCCGGCTGCCGGCCGGTGCGGTGATCAGCCGCGCGCTGCTGACGGTGACGCCGTACAGCGCGGATCCGGGGCGCCGGTTCCTGGAGACGATCACCTTCCCGGGTCCGGTCGGCGACTGGGGCGCCAACAAGGTACGGCCGGGCGACGCCGTGGAGATCGACCTGCACACCCGGCGAAAGCTCGCCTCGCTGACCGGCGCCGGGCTGAAGTCCGGGACGCTGCTGGTCGACCTCGGCGGCGGCTACCTGGGCGTCAACTCGGCCGGTGGTCTCGGCGACGGCCCACCGCTGTCCCTGGCCGACTCGATGGACCTTCCCGGCTTGACCGTGACCGGTCTCCGGGTGGCCAACGCGGGCGCGGACATCTCGGCCCTCCGAGTGGTCTCGCCGCCCAGCAACCTCACCTTGGCCGTCGAGGGTGGCCCCGTCTTCTTCACCCGCACAGGTGACCTGGTGGAGCCGGTGACGACGCCTGACTTCGGTTCTCTGCTCCAGGGGATGCTGCTCGACCTGCCGATCGAGAACGGCTGCTACGCGGTGCCGTTCGAACTCTCCTCGGACTCGATCTCGCGCCTGGACCTGGACCTGGACATCGAGTACACGGTCGCTGTCAGCGGAACACCCGAGGGTCTCCCGACGATCCAGACCAGCTACCGGTACGACGGTGCGCCCACTGCCGCTCCGGGCCTCCTCTCCGTGGCCGTGCCACCAGGGCTGGTCGCCGTACCGGGTGGAACGGCGGGACGGGTGCAGGGAGGGTTCGAGCCCAGCAAGGTCGTCTTCGGTGCGCTTACCCCGACCGCGACCGAGCAGATCGCGGTGTCGGCGTCCGGGCCGTTGGCGCAGCCCTTCGAGTTGCCTGCGACGGAGGTTGCGAGTTCGATCGATCTGCTGCTCGCCGCCGTGACGGCGGAGGCGAAGCTGAGCGTCGACGTGGTGAACGACCTCGATGGCAAGCCGGGACGGGCGTCCCTGCTCGTCAAGTCCGCAGAGCTGACCCTGAGTCGCGACGAAGCCGGGTCGCCGACCTGGTTGAACGTGCCGTTGCCGGCTGAGCTCGAACTACCCGGAGGGGTCCGGCACTGGCTCTTGGTCCAGGCGCTCGAAGGTACGGCGACCTGGGGTGCTGGACCTGCTCCGCAGAGCCTCCAGCGGACTACCGACGGCGGACTCTCCTGGCGGGCTGTCGCCGGGATCGGGGCGCAGTTGCGCCTACGGCACGCCACCAGCACGTTCCGGATACCCCTGGAGCTGCGAGTTGCCGCTGGCAACGAAGAGGTCGCCGTGTCCCTGCAACGGTTCGCCGCCCAGGGCGCTGTCGATCTCGAGCTGGACTTCCCCGAGGTCGCGGGGGCGGTCAACACCGTGGTCGCAGCGGCTGGGACCGCACAGGTGTCGGCCGAGCATGTGGCGAACGGCGACTTCACGGAGTGGTATCGGGTGGGGACGGTCGTGAGTGGTCCGGTCCCGCTCGGCGACTCGGCCGGCCGGCAGTCGCTCGGCCGCGCCGTCGCGTTCGCACCGGACGGCGCGACTGTCTTCGTCGGCGCGCAAGGCGTCGGCACCCGGCTGCACGCATACGACGTGTTCACCCGGCAGGTTCGGTTCGACACCGAGCTGGGCTCCGGCTATCCGGTCGCGATGGCTCTCGATCCGTCGGCTGAGCTGGCTGTGATCGCGCTGCACGACTTCTCGGCCGCGAGCGGGGAACAGGCGTCATCCTTGCTTCTCGCAACCACCTCGTCCGGACGCCCGATCGGTTCGCCGATGGCCGTGCCGGAACCAGTGCTCGACGTCGTGCGGGTTGCCGACGGGTCGGGCGTGCTCCTGCTCGGCCGGGAAGACTCCGACGGCACGAGAGCGGTGGTGCGTTACGTCCCCTGGCCGGAACTGCGATCCGGTGCTCCGGACTGGAAGAGCCTGCCCTCGGATCGGTCGACCGGCTGGGCGCGAGCGCTGGCGGCCGGTTCCGACGGCGCGATCTATCTGTTGGTCGAGGGCGATGGTGGGTCGAGCCTGGTGAGGTACTCGGACCGCTTCGCGCTGTCCGCCGGTAACTCCACCTCGGTGTCGCTACCCGCCGGCGCGGTCGACCTTGCGATTGTCCCCGGGCGGAGCCAGGTCCTCGTCGTCGGCGCGGCGACGGCCCAGTTCCTCACGGCGGACGACCTCAGCCCGGTCGCACCCGTGATCACCTTCCCGGAGGGCTCGACGCCACAATGCCTGGCCGTCGATCCGAGCGGCGAGCTGGGCGTGGTGATCCAGGACGGCGCCGTACTCACCATCGACCTCAAGCGCCGGGCCCTCCTGCCGCCCTCCGGAGCCGAGCTGAGCGGCACCTCGGACGGCGCCGAGATCGCGATCAGCCCGGCGGGGACCCACGCGGTCGTGACCCTGAACGGCGGCACGGCTGCTCAGCTGCTGACGCTCGGCGAGGCACAGCCGGCGGACTGGGAACTCACCGCGGGGAAGGTCAGGCCGTTCGCGTTGCGGTCGACCGGGGAGGTGCTGGCGCTGCTGGGCGACCCCGGCAGCCGGAAGTTGCGGGTGCCGCAGCCAGCGGCGATCTCCCAGCCCGTCGCCGTGGCCGCGAACACCCGGTACCGGTTCGCGTTCGACGGCATCAGTGAGGACGAGGAGGCGGTCGGGCAGCTGATCTGGCGTGGTGCGGGCTGCTCGCCGGGACGAACCGACCGGGTCGTCGTGACGACGTTCGACCCCGACCGGGAGACAGCCCTGGAGCGTGTCCCGCGGCACGAGCTGGTGGTGACCTCGCCGGCCGGCGCGACCCAGGCCGAGATCCGCTTCTTCACCCCCGGTGGGCTGACCGCGGTCGACCACGTCAGCCTGGCCGGTACGGCGGAAGCGGTGTCGGCGCTGCCTTCGGCGTGGGAGTCCTCGGCCCCGACGACGGTGGTGTCGCCGACGGACACCGGTTTCACCTTGACCAACGGAGGCTCGACCGACGCTGTCGTGAGCCAGCTGGTCCCGATCGGCGTCGACGCCCTGCAGCGGTTCGAGCTGCGGCTGACCGCTCGGGTCAGCGACCGTCCAGCCTCGGTGGAGCTGGCGTTCGCTGACGAGGCCGAGGCGCCGCTGGGCGCGCCGGTGACGATGGTGCTCGATCCGCTCGACTTCGAGGACCGGGCGATGGCCGGACCGGTGCCCGCCGGAGCAGCCGTCGCCGACCTGCGGTTCGTCGTACCGGTCGGCGGTTCGGTGGAGCTGGCGGCTGTCTCGCTTGTGTGCGGGGCTGCTCAGGAGGTCGGCCTGCAGTTCGTGTCGGAGGCGCCAGGGGAGTTGGCCCTCACGGGGGTCATCGTGCAGCTGGACGAGGGCGAGCCGGCCGTGGCCCCGCTGCCCGCCGACGGGTTGTGCCCGTCCACGCCGGTGGGAGAGGGTCTGGACGGCGAGCAGTGCTTCTGCGGGACCTGCGGGGTGAATCGGCCGGTCCGGCGTCAGGTCCCGGTGGTGACTCCCGCGGGGCGGCCCGCGCTGGTCGCCGACTGCCCGGTCTGCCGGACGCAGCGGGTCCGCCTCGGCGGCCGGCCTGCCGCCCGGAGCACGGCCGTCCCGCTGCCACGGTTCCGGGTCACGGACCGGCCATTGGGGGTCGCCGGACCGGCGATCATGTCGAGGGTCGAGGGCGAGCTGCCGCTCGTCGCGGTCCGGGGGATCGCGACGGCCCGGGCGGCAGAGCTGACCGCGCTCGGGATCGGCGACCTGGTCGCGCTGGCAGCCGCCGACGTACGGACGGTGGCCTCGCTGGACGGAATCTCGGACAAGATGGCGCGGCGGCTCATCGACGAGGCGTCCGAGCTGGTCCGCACCCACGGCGTGCGGGTGATCTTCCCAACCTGAGTCTCGCCTGGGCTCAGCGGCTCACAGCGGTCTCCCGCTCCATATGTGACAGCTTCTCGGGATTGCGCACGGCGTAGAGCCCGGTGATGAGGCCGTCGTCGATGCGCACCGCCACGACGGTGTCGATCTCGCCGTTGAGCCGGAGGATCAGCGCCGGGTAGCCATTGACCTGCGCCAGCTGCAGCGACCTCGCGGCGATCCCGCCCACCCCGGCGGCCAGCACGCCGGCCACCGGGCCGGCCCCCACGACGGGTGACAGCACGGCCGGTACGACTCCGCCACCGTCACCCAGGAGAACGACATCCGGCGCGAGGATGTCGAGCAGGCGTTGCAGATCGCCCGTTTGGATCGCCCGCTGGAACGCCTCGAGCGCGTCTCGGGTCTCGGCCGGAGAAACGACCCCGCGCGGTCGGCGCGCCCCGACGTGTGCCCGCGCCCGGTGGGCGATCTGGCGGACCGCGGCCGGGCTCTTGTCGACGGCTTCCGCGATCTCGTCGTAGGCCAGATCGAACACCTCGCGCAGTACGAACACCGCGCGCTCGGTCGGCGTGAGTGTCTCCAGCACCAGCAGCATCGCCATCGAGACGCTGTCGGCCAACTCGATGTCCTCGGCCACATCGGGCGCGGTGAGCAGCGGCTCGGGCAACCAGGGACCGACATAGGACTCCCGCAACCTGCCGAGCGTCCGCAGCCGGGCGAGCGCCTGGCGGGTGGTGATCCGGACCAGGTATGCACGCTGATTCTGCACGGTGTCGTGGTCGACGCCCGCCCATCGCAGCCAGGTCTCCTGGAGGACGTCTTCGGCGTCGGCGGCCGAGCCGAGCATCTCGTAGGCGACGGTGAACAGCAGGTTGCGGTGGGTGAGGAACGCCTCGGTGGCGGGGTCCGGGCGGTCGTCCTGGCTCATGTCCCCGCCGCGATCTTCGGGCACCGTCTGCGACCTGCCGGCCATGGGTGGCTCCTGTTCGCTCTCGACTGTGTCACACCCACCAGACGCCGGGCCCCGCCGTTTTGTGACACCGAGACGGTAGCCAATCCCTGTTGTCCGCTGCCGAATGACATGACGCCGTGGCGGCGTCGTGAGCAGCGGTGCGTCAGATGTCACCGATGCAGCCACCTGTTGTGGCGCACGTCACGTAGCCGCGCTGTCACAAGGATCGGGTCGCCGGCTTCTTGTGTTCGTTCAGTGCAGCACGCAACAACACAAGGGAATGCACCATGGAAACCCGCTTGAACCTCTCCGCCAGCCCGCTCGCGGCCAAGTCCATGAAGTACATCGCCGCGGCGAGCAAAGTGATCATCGATGGCTCGACGCTACCGACTGCGACCCAGGACCTGGTGATGCTCCGCGCCAGTCAGATCAACGGCTGCGGCTTCTGCACCGACATCCACGCCAAAGACCTCGCGCACGCCGGGGAAACCCCGGTGCGCATCAACCTGGTCGCGGCCTGGCGGGAGTCGACAGTGTTCACCGACGCCGAGCGCGCCGCCCTGGAGCTGACGGAGCAGGGCACCCGCATCGCTGATGCGGCCGGCGGCGTCATGGACGAGGCCTGGGCGAACGCCGCCGAGTACTACGACGATGAGCAGCTCGCCGCCCTGGTGTCGCTCATCGCTCTCATCAACGCCACCAACCGTCTGGGCGTCATCACCCGGCAGCCCGGCGGCGACTACCAGCCCGGCCAGTTCGGATAACGAGGATTCTCCCGTATGGAAGGAACGCCATGAGCTCAGCGCTTGAAACCCTTCGCCGTGACTTCGGCGGCGACATCATCGAACCGGGCGGAGCGGAGTACGAATCGGCTAGTCGCTCGGTATTGGCTTCGGGTAGTCCAGCCTATGTTCTGCGGCCCAAGAGCGTCGGGGACGTGCAAGCAGGTGTCAGATTCGCTGCCGGCGCGGGGCCTTTCCTGTCCGTGCGAGGCGGCGGCCACGGCTTCCCGGGCTTCGGCACCAACGACGGCGGCGTCGTGATCGACCTCAGCAAGCTCGCGAGCGTGGAGATCATCGACAACGACCGTCAGCTCGTGCGGATCGGCGGCGGCGCCACCTGGGGTCAGGTCACGGCCTCCTTGGCCCCGCATGGCCTGGCGATCTCCTCGGGCGACACCAAGAGCGTCGGTGTCGGTGGGCTGACGTTGACCGGTGGCATCGGCTGGAAGGTCAGGAAGTACGGTCTGGCCCTGGACAACGTGGTCGCCGCAGAGGTGGTCACTGCCAACGGAGAGGTCGTGCATGCGAGCGCGGAGGAGAACCCGGAGCTGTTCTGGGCGATTCGCGGTGGCGGCGGCAATTTCGGGATCGTGACCGCCTTCGAGTTCGTGGCACACCCGACGACAGACGTCTTCTACGGCAAGATCGCCTTCCCGGCATCGGAGGCGGCCACCGTGCTCCAGGGTTGGGCGGACTACCTCCGCACCGCCTCCGAAGAGCTCACATCCATCGCGGACTTTGCCAATCCATTCGCCGGCGGACCCGAAGCGCCGGTCGAGATCCACGTCGCCTTTGACGGCGATGACCCGGAGCTCGCGGCCCAGGCAATCCGCCCGATCCGCCGGCTCGGCACGGTGATCGACGACGATATCGCGCTGAAACCCTATGCGGACACGCTCGTGGATGGCGTGACCCCGCCGCCTGGCATCCAGCTTGTCACCCGAAGCGCATTCGTGGACAAGGAATCGGTGTCCGCGGTCCTTCAGATCCTTGCTGAGACTGGGGCAGCGGAAGGGTCGCCGTTCATCGCCGTTCGCAGCGTCGGCGGTGCGGTATCCCGAGTCCCCGACGACGCCACCGCCTACGCGCATCGCCAAGCGGAGTTGATGTTCGTGACGACCACCGTGGGTCCGAAGCCGGTCGTCGAGGCCGCTCGTCCGGCTCTGGAAGCGATCTGGGGGAGACTCGCACCTCACGTCAACGGCGCCTACGCAAACTTCCTCGCTTCTGCGACCGAGGAGGATGTCGCCGCGATCTATCCAACGGAGACCTATCAGCGGCTCGCGGCGGTGAAGAGGCAGTACGATCCCGGCAATCTGTTCGCCCGCAACCACAACGTGCGGCCTCAGTAGGCCTTGGCGGACAGGCAAACGGCGGCCCCTATATGCCGTGGGCCGCCGTCTATCCGCTGAGCGGTGGTGGAGCCTGGCCTTCGACGACTTCGACAGCGGGACACACAGCTGGTGCGAGCTGCGAGCTCGTTGTGCGGGCCTCCACCACCCGGCTCTGACCGATCAGGCGCGCTCGGCCGGGCTGCGCTCGACGCAGAACTCGTTGCCCTCGGGGTCCTGCATCACGACCCAGCCGGAGCCGTCCGGTCGACGCTGATCGTTGTACACCGTGGCGCCGATGCTCCCCAGCCACGTGACCTCCTCGTCGCGGGTGCGCTCGCGCGGTTGCAGGTCGAGGTGGACGCGATTCTTGACAGACTTGTCGTCCGGGTTCACCTCGAAGAGCAGGGCGAGACCCTCGTCCGTGGTGACCAGTGCGGCAGGGTCGCCCGGGCGGTCGTCGTCCTGCAGCCGGCCGCCGACGGCCTGCGCCCAGAACGAGCCGAGTGTGTAGGGATCGTGGCCGTCGAACGTGATGTGTCGCACCAGTGAGCTCATGCCGCTCGACACTGCCCGATACACCCCGCCCGGGCAACAGCATTTGACCCGCCGAGCAAGTGGCCGGCCGCGGGGCGGGCGGACCAATACCCGCATTCGCTACTCGTGCTGCCGCCGCCGCCCGAAGCGCCGGTGACTGCCCCCACACGCCGCAGAAGGAAACGACTCCACGGCTGTCGATCAGGTAGACGGCGGCGGCCAGCCCGCCGTACGCGCGCTGCACTGTGCCCGGCAGGTCGTCGACAAGCACCGGCCAGGGGATGCGTTCCTCACGCTTGTAGTCACGGCCGTCTTCCAATTTCGTCTCGTACGAGCGGTAGCCACCGTGTCGCTCGCCGGGGTGGGCCTGACGGACGAGCATCTCGATGACGTGCACCCGCCGGCCGTACAAGCGATCGATCTCCACCATGGTGTCCACGCCGCCGCGAGTCACCGGGCAGGTGTAGCTGACGAAGTGCAGCAACACCGGCTGTCCGCGCAGATCGCGCAGCCGCACCCGGTCTCCGTCCGTGGTCTTCAGCTCGAAGTCGGGTGCCTGGCTGCCCGGTGTCAAGCCCGGACGCAGGAGTACGGCGACGATGTGCCGCATCCGGAAGTGTCGATAGTTGCGGTCAGCGACGGGGTCGAGCGTCTCCAGCAGGCGTGCAGTCCGTCCGTCGCTCATCATGACCAGCCCGTGAGGATCGCGGGTGATCCAAACCGTCCTCTTCAGAGTCGGCGCAGTGCCGCCAGGCCACAAGGGCACAAGGTCCCCGGGCGACGGGCCCGATCAGCTGGTGGCGGCACGTTCGGCGGCGCTGCGAAGCACGCAGAACTCGTTCCCCTCCGGGTCGAGCATCACCACGAAACCGGTGCCGTCCACCTCGCGCCGGTCATGGGCGATCGTGGCGCCGAGTGTCTGCAGCCACGCGACCTCGGCGTCTCGCGGGCCGTCGGGCTCCAGGTCGAGGTGGACCCGGTTCTTGACCACCCTCTCGTCGTTGTTCCGCTCGAACAGAAGCGTCACGGAGTCGCTGATCACCCCGGCGTACGGGTCGCCCGGCTCGTCGTCGTCGGGGCGCCTGCCTTTCAACACCTGGACCCAGAAGCCGGCCAGCTCGTACGGGTTGCGGGTGTCGAACGTAACGGTGCGCACGGTGGAGGTCATGACGCCGACAGTGCCCCAGCCTTGCTGCCCGCTGCAACCGGCTTTCAGGCCTTGCCCATGACCTGGCGCTGTCGGCCGAGGCCCTGGATCTCGCACTCGACGACGTCGCCTGGCGACAGGTAGGGGAAGCGTCCGGACAGGGCCACGCCCTCCGGCGTACCGGTATTGACGACGTCACCCGGGTCCAGCGTCAAGTACTGGGACAGGTCGCGGACCAGCGCCGCGACGGAGAAGATCATGTCCCGGGTGTTGGAGTGCTGCCGCGGTTCCCCGTTGACCCAGGAGCGCAGGTCGAGCGCCTGCGGGTCTGGCACGTCGTCGGCCGGGACCAGGACCGGGCCGAGCGGGTTGAACGTCTCGCTGCTCTTGCCCTTCGACCACTGCCCGCCGGAGGCGGCAAGCTGGAAGTCGCGCTCGGACACGTCGTTGGAGACTGCGTACCCGGCGATGCAGGCGAGCGCCTCCTCGTCCGAGTCGAGGTACCGGGCAGTGCGGCCGAGCACGACGGCCAGCTCGACCTCCCAGTCGGTCTTCGTGCTGTTCCGCGGCACCAGCACCTCGTCGTAGGCTCCGACGATGGTGTTGGGGTGCTTGAAGAAGATGATCGGCTGCGCCGGGGGCTCGGCGCCGGACTCGGCCGCGTGGGCCGCGTAGTTCTGACCGATGCAGATCACCGCTCCTGGGCGAGCGATGGGCGGCCCGATCCGCAGCCCCTCGACCTCGACGGCCGGCAGGGTGCCCGCCACGAGCGCGGCGCGGGTCCGTGCGATGCCGTCCGAGGCCAGGAAGGCGCCGTCGATCTCCGCGGTGACGGAGCTCAGGTCGTGTACGGTGCTGTCGGCGGCGCGCACGAACGGGCGCTCCGCACCGACCGCGCCGAGGCGCAGCAGTTCCACGTGGTTCTCCCTCTGAAGTGTCAGGCTCGCTCGAACACCGGCAGCAGCCGGGCCCGAGAGGCCTCGATGTGTGCCCGCATCGCGGCGGACGCCTCGGCCGGGTCGCCGCGCCGGACCGCGGTGACGATGGTCTTGTGCTCGCGCAGCGCCTTGGTCGCGATGCCGCCGCCGTAGTAGAGCCGGAAGAGGTGCAAGTGGCAGTGGGTGCGCGCGAACGACTGCCGGGCGGTGTCGTTGCCGGCGAGCTCGAGCACCAGGTCGTGGAAGCGCTGGTCGTGCGCCGCCATCGCCTTGTAGCTGTCGTAGTCGGGCCGGTCCGGACCGTCGGTGTAGCTGAGCATCTCGTTCTTCAGCCGGACCAGGTCGTCCGCCGCGGCCCGCTCGGCCACTTGGCCGGCCGCCCACGGCTCGATCAGCAGCCGGAACTCGAAGAGGTCCTCGAACTCCTCGCGGGTCAGCCGCGACGAGACCCGGTAGCCGCGCAGGGGCTCCTTGATGACCAGGCCGTCGGACTCCAGCCGGGCCAACGACTCCCGGATCGGCGTCTGGGAGATGCCGAGCTCGCGGGTCAGCGCGTCGATGTTGAGCCGGGTGCCCGGCTCGACCACACTGTCCATGATCAGGCCCTTGACGGTCTCATAGACATCGTCGCTGAGCACCTGTCGTTGTGGCAGGCGTGTGAGCCGGCCCGCCAGGCCCACATGCGCATCACTCACTGTCGGCTCCTCCCGCGAACTCATTCTGCCCGACTCGTAACCCGAACGGGTCTTGACGTGCCCAGTGTGAAGGGGCAGCATCACTCTGGCAATATCCTATAGGATCTCCGAGGAGCTTGGCACCGATGACCGCGCATGCCCACCACTCCGTGTCCTGGCACCGCAAGACTGCCACGGGACTGGCTCTTCTCGCGCTGATCGCCACCGGCTGCAGCACCCGGCACACCTCGTCCGACACCGCCGCCGGCGACGACGCCTCCGCCGGTACGTCGGGCGGCCCGGTCGAGCTGAGGGACGGCTCCAAGGTCAAGCTCGCGCTGATCCCAGGCGGCGCGCACCCGTACTTCGAGCCGTGGAAGGCCGCCGCCGAGCAGGACAAGGCCGACTTCAAGCTCGGCGCGGCCACCTTCAACGAGACCGGCGAGTGGGACCAGGGCAGGCAGAACAGCGTGATCAGCTCGCTGGCGGCGCGGGGCTACAACGCCTTCGGCATCGTCGGTGTGTCGCCCACCGACATCAACTCGACCTTCGAGGACCTGAAAGCCAAGGGTCTGGCGGTCGGCTCGCTGGCCTCCTGTCCGGCCGGCGACACCAACTCGGCGGACTTCTGCCTGTCCACCGACGTCGAGGCGGCCGCGTACAAGGCGGCGAAGGCGACGATCGACGCGATCGGCGGCGAGGGCACGATCGTGCACCTCACCGGGAACAACGTCGACTCCAACACCCAGCGCCGGATCGCCGGGGTGAGGAAGGCCGTCGCGGAGACGGGTGGCAAGGTGACCGAGCTGCCGGTGGTCACCGACATCGACAAGGACCCGCAGACCGCGCAGAAGGCGGTCGCGGACCTGCTCGCCTCCCAGGGCAAGGACCTCCAGGGCATCGTCACCACGGCGTACAACCCGGCGGTGGCGGCGGCGGACGGCGTGGTCAGGAGCAAGCTTCCGATCAAGGTGGTCGCGATCGACGACGACGCGAAGATCCTCAGCCGTATCAACTCCGGTGGCGTCGCCGCGACCGTGACCCAGAACCCCGTCGGCCAGGCGTACGTCGGCGGCTGGCTGCTGGCGTTGCTGGCGTCCAAGCAGTGCCAGATGAAGACGCCCGGCGTGATCGTCGACTCCGGCTCGTTCGTCGTCACCAAGGCCAACGTGGACACCTACGACAACGAGCGGAAGGCGAAGACCCAGGAGCTCCAGAAGGACCTCGCCAGCCAGCTCAGCTGCGAGTGAGGACGCCGGTGACCACCATCAGTAGCGCCCACGCGTTCCTGGTCGACCTCGAGGACGAGACGGTGCGGACCGACGCCGTCCAGGCGTTCCTCAAGCAAGAGACGGTGTTCGTCGAGCTGGAGACCAGCGACGGCGCCGTCGGCCTCGGCTACTCCTACACCATCGGGACCGGCGGCACGGCTGTGCTGGCGATGACCTACGACACGATGAGCCGGCGGGTGATCCGCCTCATCCATGCGGAGAGGGCGGCAGCGGCATGACCGGACGCGTCGACGCGCACATTCACTTCTGGGACCTCCGGGTCCGCGAGCAGCCCTGGATGGTAGGTCCGGCGCTGGATCCGATCCGCCGGAACTTCTCCGTCGACGATCTCGCCCCGCTCGCCGCCGCCGCCGGGATCACCGCGACCGTCGTGGTGCAGACCGTGGGCGTGCCGGAGGAGACACCGGAGTTCCTCCAGGTTGCTGCTGGCAACGAGTTGGTGGCCGGCGTGGTCGGGTGGGTCGACCTGACCTCACCGGCCGTGGGTGATGCGCTCGCCGCGCTGCGGGAGCGGCCGGACGGTGCCTGGCTGAAGGGCATCCGGCACCAGGTGCACGACGAGGAGGACCCGCGCTGGCTGTGCCGGGACGACGTACGACGTGGACTGGCCGCGGTGGCGGAGGCGGGGCTGGCGTACGACCTGCTGACGAGGACGCCACACCTGCCGGCTGCCCTGGACACGGTGGCCGCCCTGCCTGAGCTGTCGTTCGTCGTCGACCACATCTCCAAGCCCGATATCGGCTCAGGTGCCGACATGGGGCCTTGGGCAACGGATTTGCGCGAGCTGGCGGCCTTCTCGAACGTCACCTGCAAGCTCTCCGGCATGGTGACCGAGACCTCGTGGACCGACTGGACGGTCGGGGACCTGCGCCCGTACGTCGATGTGGTGCTGGACGCCTTCGGTCCGGACCGGGTGATGTTCGGTTCGGACTGGCCGGTCTGCCTGCTGGCCGCGTCGTACGGGGATGTGGTCGACGCCGCAGAGCAGCTGACGGCCGGATTGAGCCACGCAGAGCGGGACTCGATCTTCGGAGACACCGCCCGCCGGGTGTACCACCTGACCTGAACACTCCTCGCGGTCGCCGGCGAGGCGATGCGATGCTCAGCCCCGGGCGAACTCGACCCGAACCCCGAGCAGCCGGACCGGCCGGTTGAGGTCGAACTTGGCCAGGATGGCGAGCGCCGCCCGCGCCACCTCGTCAGGGTCCTGAGTCACCTCGGGGAGCTTCCGGCTCTTGATCGGGGTGTAGAAGGAGGCGTAGCGCACCTTGACCGACACCCGCTGGATCCGTCGCCCCTCCGCGACCACATCTCGGGTCACCTCGGCCGCGATCCTCGCCACCTGTGCCTCGACCTCGGCGGCATCGGTCAGATCGGCCGGGAACGTCGTCTCGCGGCTGCGGGACACGGGTTCGCGAGGGACATCGGTCACCTGGGTGTCGCCGAGACCTCGACCCAGAGCGTGGTACCAGGCGCCCATCCGCGGCCCGAAACGCTCTCTCAGCACAGCTGGGTCGGCTGCCGCCAGCTGGGCCACCGTCTCGATGCCAAGCTCGGCGAGGTTCTGCGACATCCTGCTGCCGATGCCCCACAGGTCGCGTACCGGTCGGTGCGCCATCACCTCGGTCCAGTTCGCCGCCGTGAGCCGGTAGATGCCTGCGGGCTTGGCGAACCCGGTGGCGAGCTTGGCCCGGATCTTGTTGTCGCCGATGCCGATCGAGCAGGACAGCTGGGTGTTCTCGAGAACCGCCTGCCGCAGTTGTCCGGCCAGGGCTTCGGGATCGTCCGTCGCCGCACCCAGGAACGCCTCGTCCCAACCCCACACCTCGACAACTACCGGGAACCGCCGCAGCGTGTCCATCACTTCCACCGACGCCGCCTCGTACGCCGGTGGGTCGGTCGGCAGGAACACGGCGTCCGGGCAGCGCCGCGCCGCTGCCCGCAGAGGCATGCCGGACCGGATCCCGAACTCACGAGCCTCGTAGGAGGCTGTGGCGACCACCATCCTGGCCTGGGTGGGGTCGCCCGAGCCACCGACAA
>DASTVQ010000089.1:0-60288 GCA_035759015.1 Kribbella sp. | reverse complement strand
GGTGGGGGCGGTCGGGCGGCTGGTCCGTGGCGGGTGGTCCGTGGCGGCTCTTCCTGCTCGAGGCGACCCAACCCTGGTCCACAGGCTGGGGACAACCTTCCCGCGATTCGTCGGCTCTGGTGGGGTGACGGCGACGGTTCGTCACAAGTGCACGCGGCTGTGGACTGCGGTCGTTCCGGCGCGGCACCCCCCAAAGCGCCTGGGGCTGAGGTGGGCGCGCGGCGCGGGTGGGATGTCGGAGGGGGGTGGGACACTCGCGGGTATGAGTGAGCGGTGGGTGGTCGCGCCGGAGCAGGGGGGCGGGGCGACGGTCGTCGCGTTGGGGCGGGACGGACGGCCGGCCGGGGAGGTGCGGCACGAGGCCGACCTGACGGCTGCGATCGGCTCCCGGCCCGGGGTGGACCGCTGGGTCTGGCGGTCGAGCGCCGAGATCTACCCGCGTCTGCTGGCATCCGGAGTCAGGGTGGAGCGGTGCTACGACATCGAGAACAGCGAGGGCCTGCTGCTCGGCCACGAGGGCCGGTTCGGCCGGCCTCGCTCGGCAGCGGCCGCTTGGGCGCGCCTGCGGAATGCCCCGGTGCCGCCTGATCCGCCACTGCGTTCGACTGAGTCCGGTTCGCAGTCGTCCCTGTTCGAGCTGCAGACCGAGCCAGTGCCGTTCGAGGCGTTGCTGGAGGTCTACGCGGACCAGGTACGACGCCACGAGGCTGCGGAGTTCCCGGACCGGATGCGCCTGTTGACCGCGTCCGAGTCGTCCGGGATGTTGGTCGCCGCCGAGATGGACCGAGCGGGCCTGCCGTGGCGCGCCGACATCCACCGATCCCTGCTGACCGAGTTGCTCGGCGAGCGGTATGCGGGTGGCGGCGAGCCGCACCGCCTGACGGAGCTGGCGGAGGAGGTTTCCGCCGCGTTCGGGCGCCGGGTGCGGCCCGATCTGCCGGCAGATGTGCTGAAGGCCTTCAAGCAGGCGGGCTTCCAGCTGCGCTCGACCCGTCGCTGGGAGCTGGAGGGGATCGACCATCCGGCCGTGCCGCCCCTGATCGAGTACAAGAAGCTCTACCGCATCTACACCGCGAACGGCTGGAGCTGGCTGCACGACTGGGTCAGGGACGGCCGGTTCCGCCCAGGGTTCTTGCCGGGCGGCACAGTCTCCGGCCGGTGGGTCACCAACGGCGGTGGAGCGTTGCAGATCCCGAAGGTGATCCGCCGCGCTGTGGTCGCCGATCCGGGCTGGCGGCTGGTGGTCGCGGACGCGGATCAGCTGGAGCCGCGGGTCCTCGCCGCGATCTCCCGTGACCCCGGGCTGATGACCGTGGCTGGTGATTCGGGTGACCTCTACAAGGCCGTCTCGGACGAGGCGTTCTCCGGCGACCGGGCAATGGCCAAGCTGGCGGTCCTCGGCGCGATCTACGGCCAGACCTCGGGGGACGGCCTGAAGAACCTGGCCGCGCTGCGGCGCCGCTTTCCTCGAGCCGTCGCCTATGTGGACGACGCGGCCCGTGCCGGCGAGGAAGGCCGGCTCGTGCGCACCTGGCTGGGGCGCACCTGTCCCCCCGCCGGCTCTCAGGCCGATGGCGACGGTGTACCGCACGAGGGGCCGCCGGGCGACGGCGGCGAGGACGTGCCCGACGGGTCGGTCTCCAAGCAGGCCCGAGCCCGCGGCCGATTCACGCGCAACTTCGTCGTCCAGGGCAGTGCCGCCGACTGGGCTCTGCTGATGCTGGCGGCACTGCGGCGCGACTTGGCCGACCTCAAGGCCGAGCTGGTGTTCTTCCAGCACGACGAAGTGATCGTGCACTGCCCCGTGGAGGAGGCCCCGACCGTGGTGGAGGCCATCCAGGCGGCGGGCGACCTGGCCGGCCGCATCACCTTCGGCGAGACGCCGACCCGGTTCCCGTTCACGACCGCAGTGGTCGAGTGCTACGCCGACGCGAAATAGCCAGAGTTCTCCCCCGTCTCCCACGGGAGGCGCATCGCCGCTGGCAGGTCAGGGCAGGGTCGGCGGCAGGCCGAAGAGGTCGAAGCGCTCGGTCTCGAACGCGGTCAGCTCCACGACCAGCCCGTTCTCGATGCGAAACACGTCCACCCCGAAGGCGCGATAGATCGTGTCCCCGGGCCGGCGCACGTATCCCGCCAGCGTGGGTTGCAGGTTGGCCGCGGCCGGCACGAGCCGGATGTGCCCCTGGTGCCCGGCCGACTCGGGCCGGAAGCTGTCCGCGAACGCACGCTCGGCCATCTCCCGCCCCAGGAACCAGAACGGGTACGGCGGCATGGTGATCCGCACGTCCTCGTGCATCAGCGCAGCCATCGCCGCTGCGTCCGAACGCTCGAAGGCCGCCATGTACCGCTGAAGCAGCGCCTGCTCCTCGGCGGTCGGATCGGTGGTGGGCGCCCAGTCGCTCCGCCGCTCCGGCAGGTGTTCGCGCAGTACCGGCCGGGCTCGCTGCAACGCACTGTTGACGGACGCCACGCTCGTGTCCATCAGCTCGGCCGTCTCCTTCGCCGGCCAGCCCAGTACGTCACGAAAGATCAGTACGGCCCGCTGCCGTGCCGGTAGGTGCTGGATGGCGGCGAGAAAGGCCAGCTCGATCGTCTCCCGCCGTACGACGGCTGCGTCGGGTTCGGCATCTCGCGGCGCCACCTGGTCGAGCAAGCGGTCCGGGTACGGCTGTAGCCACGGCAGGTCCGTCCGCGCCGGCACGAGCTCAGGCGGGTACGACGGCGGCTCGAGCTGGTGCGGCAACACGCGCTGCGGCCGACGGGCCTCGTCGATGCACGCGTTTGTCGCGATCCGGTACAACCAGGCCCGCAAGCTCGATCGACCCTCGAAGTCGGCCCGCTTCCGCCAGGCTCGCAGGAACGTCTCCTGCACCAGGTCCTCGGCGTCGTCGAACGAGCCGAGCATCCGGTAGCAGTGCACCCGAAGCTCGTTCCGGTGCCGCTCGACCGCCTCCGCGAAGGTTGCCTCGTCACCGGCTCGTACGGCAGCGACGACCGCGTCCTCCACCGTCCCAGCCGCGTCACCCTTCACGCAGCCACCGTACGACGCTGCGAGGGCACGCCGGAGTATCGCGATCAGCCGCCGTCATCGAGCTCGATGGTGCGCGGCATCGGCGCACGACCTGCCAGCCGGAACCACGTCACCAGGCGGCGCCGACGCAACTCCCGGGTCGACACGACGATGTCGTTGTGGAACCGGCGCGCCATCTGTACCCGACGCATCGCCGCGGCCACCTCTCCTGTCCAGGGCTCGAGCTCGGCTGCGGGGGTACGGCCGTTGTCGCCGCCCGGGCGGGTCGTCGTACCGCCGACAGTGGCAGCGATGGCCCGGCTCAAGGCCGACTCAGAGCGCTCCCGATCCTCGTCGTCCGCGGTCCTGGCCCGATGTGCCGCGTCCAGGAGCAGCAAGGACGAGGCCGGATCGAGCACACCGCTTCCCGCCAGCTCGGCGACCAACGCCGACCGCCGCGCGAGCTCTGTCTCCAGAGACGCCCGCGCGGTGGCGACCCGATGATGCAGCCGGTCGAGCCTCCCCGCCGTCCAGCTCACGTACAGCCCCACCCAGGCCACCATCAGACCCGCAGCCACCACCAGCCACCACCAGAGCTCCACCCCCACATTCGACCACCTCGTGACCGGGCGCGCCGCGAACCCGTCAGACCAGGCCCGGTCCTGTGGAGGGCAGGTTCGGACCGATCGCCGGCATATGGTGTCTGATCGCCGGCACACGGGGTCTGATCGATGGCTTACGGGGTGCTGACGGTCTTCGCGGAACCCGGAATCGGGGCGGCAGCCGGTCCTAGGGTCGGACCATGACTTCGATGCAGGCGGAGATCGGGGTGATCGGCGGGTCCGGGTTCTACTCCTTCCTGACCGAGGCCCGTCCAGTCACGGTTGACACCCCCTTCGGGCCGCCCAGCGAGCCACCGGTGGTCGGTGACGTGAACGGCCGCCAGGTCGCGTTCATCCCACGGCACGGGGCGGACCACCGGTTCCCGCCCCACCGGGTGAATTACCGGGCCAACCTGTGGGCCTTGCGATCGCTCGGGGTCCGGCAGGTGCTCGGGCCATGCGCGGTCGGATCGCTGCGAACCGAGCTGCCGCCGGGCACGATCGTCGTGCCCGACCAGTTCGTGGACCGGACCTGGGGACGCGAGCACACCGTGTACGACGCCGCCGGTCCGGTCGTGCATGTCTCTCCCGCCGACCCGTACTGCCCGACCGGCCGCGGCACGGTGGTCGCGCTGGGCAATGGGGAGGTAGTTGCCGACGGCACCATGGTCGTGATCGACGGGCCGAGGTTCTCCACCCGGGCCGAGTCGAGGTGGCACGCGTCGCAGGGCTGGTCCGTGGTCGGCATGACCGGAGCCCCGGAGGCCTCGATCGCCCGTGAGCTCGCGCTCTGCTACACCTCCGTGGCAGTGGTCACCGACCACGACGCGGGGGTGGAAGCGGGTCAGGGGGTCACCCATGCCGAGGTGCTCGCGCGGTTCGGCCAGAGCATCGAACGGCTCAAGGATCTCCTCACCGAGGTGATCGGCCAGTTGCCGAAGACCGACGCCGACTGCTCGTGCAGGCACTCCCTCGACGGCCTGCCACTTCCCTTCGAGCTGCCATGACAGGGACGACATGAAGATCCTGCTGACCGGTGGGGCGGGGTTCATCGGTCGCCACGTGGACGCGCAACTTGTTGCCGACGGCCATGAGGTGATCGTGCTGGACTCGCTGCGTCCCGACGTTCACGACCAGCCCCCGCCGGCAACCGACCGCCTGGTGGTCGGCGACATCCGGGACACCGAGACGGTCGAGGCGGCCGTCGCCGGGGCCGACACTGTGATCCACCTGGCCGCCAAGGTCGGGCTCGGCGTCAACATCGACGACCTCGACGACTACGTCAGCAGCAACAGCCTCGGCACGGCCGTACTGCTTCGCTCCATGGCGCGGCACAAGGTGCGGCGCCTCGTCTACGCCAGCTCGATGGTCGTGTACGGCGAGGGCCATTACGAGTGCGCCCGGCACGGGGCGGTCGCACCCGGGTCACGCCGCATCGATGACCTGCGGGCCGGTCGGTTCGAGCCACCCTGCCCGTTCTGCACCGAACCGCTCCGCCCCGGACTGGTCGACGAGACCGCGCCGGCGGATCCGCGCAACGCCTACGCGGCCACCAAGCTGAACGGCGAGCACCTGGCCTCCGCGTGGGCCCGGGAGACCGGCGGCCAGGTCGCCGCGATGCGCTTCCACAACGTGTACGGACCAGGCATGCCCCGCAACACGCCGTACGCCGGGGTCGCCGCGATCTTCCGGTCGGCGCTCGAGCGCGGTGAGGCCCCGCGGGTGTTCGAGGACGGCGGGCAGCGACGCGACTTCGTCCACGTGCGCGACATCGCCACTGCCGTGACCAGCGCGCTCGTGGTAGACGGCCGGGACCAGTTCAGGGCGTACAACGTCGGCAGCGGAACGGTTCGCACGATCGGCGACCTGGCCGCCGAGCTGGCCCGGGCGTACGGCGGGCCGGAACCGGTGGTCACCGGCGAGTTCCGGCTAGGCGACGTCAGACACATCACCGCGTCGCCCGAGCGGATCCGGGACGAGCTCGACTGGAAGGCCGAATACGACCTCCCGGCCGGCATCGCCGACCTCCTGCGCGCCTGAGCCCTCAGGCGACTGGTACAGGCGGTAGCTCGATCTCGAACGCGCAGCCGCCGTCGACGTTGCTGACCGCGATCCGGCCGTCGTGCGACTCGACCACACCCCGGGCGATCGCCAGGCCTAGGCCGCCTCCGTTGCTCGACGGGGTCCGCTGCTCGTCGCCCCGCCAGCCGATGTCGAAGACCCGCTCCAGGTCGTCGTCCGGGATCCCGCCGCAGCCGTCGGTCACGGCCAGCCGGACCCGGCCGTCCGTGTCCCGGTCGACCGCCAGCCGTACGGTCCCCCCGGGCGTCGTGTGGCGGATCGCGTTACCGACCAGGTTCGTCACCGCGCGAGTGAGCTCGTCCGCATCCCCGTGCACCGCGAGCCGGTCGTCGTCGGGCGGGGTCGACACGGTCAGCGTCACACCCTCCGCCCGGGCGTGCTCGCAGGTCTCCCCGCCCACGTCCTCGGCCAGCTCCCGCAGGCTCACGGCGGAACGCCGGCGCGGCACGGGGGCGGTCGACAGCCG
The DNA here is from genome assembly GCA_035759015.1 of Kribbella sp. Lineage (GTDB taxonomy): Bacteria > Actinomycetota > Actinomycetes > Propionibacteriales > Kribbellaceae > Kribbella. The sequence goes on along the minus strand of DASTVQ010000089.1, from coordinate 54,128 downwards.
CGACAGCTCGAAGAGGTCGTCCACCAGTACGGTCATCCGGTCGACCGTGCTGCGCATCTGGCGCAGAGCTCCCGGTACGTCATCGACCACGCCGTCCTCGAGTCCTTCCGAGACGGCCCGCAGCCCGGCGAGCGGCGTACGGAGGTCGTGCGACATGAACGCGACCAGCTCGCGGCGACTCGCCTCCAGAGCCCGCTCCCGTTCCCGGGAGGCGGTCAGGCGTTGGCGCGTCAGCTCCAGCTCGTTCGTCAGTGCCGCCAGCTCGGCGGGCACGTTCCCGCTGCCCTGGGCATCGGCGACAGGCTCGTACGACGTGCCGAGATGGCGCAGTCGACGCCCGACATCACGTGAACCGGCGCTGATCCAGTGGCCGAGCAGAACCGACATGACCAGTCCGAGCAGGCCGGAGAAGGCCAACGTCCACAGCACCACCAGCGAGTCGTGCCCGGAGATGAACATCGCCCGCACGCTCTGCAGGACCGCGGCCAGGGCCGCGACCATCGGTACCACCGCCGCGATGATCATCGTCACGCGCAGCGACCGGCGACGGACCCGCCACAGCAGCATCGCACCGGCCGCGGCGACGATCAGGGCCCACAGGGTCGTGAGGCCGAGAATTGTTGCGGTGTCGCGGTTCATTCCGTCGGCACCTCCTCACCGGCGAACATGTAGCCGGTCCGCGGCACCGTGAGCACCAGGCGCGGGTCGGACGGGTCCACCTCGAGCTTCTCCCGCAGCCGGCGGACGTGCACGATCACGGTGGACGAGTCGCCGAAGTCCCAGCCCCAGACCCGGCGCAGCAGTTCCGCCTTGGTGAAGGCCTTGCCGGCGTGCGCGACGAGGAACGCCAGCAGGTCGAACTCCCGGTGGGTCAGGGACAACGCCATGCCCTCCAGCGAGGCCTTGCGGGCCGCCGTGTCGAGCGAGACCGGGCCGGAGCTCAGCTTGGTCGGGGTCAGGTCCAGCCCGGCCAACCGCTCCTCGCGACGCAGCAGCGCCTGCACCCGCAGGGTCAGCTCGCGCGGGCTGAACGGCTTCACCACGTAGTCGTCGGCACCGACCTCGAGGCCGACGAGCCGGTCCTCCTCCTCACCGCGCGCGGACAGCATGATCACGGCCGCGCCATCGTCGGCGGCGCGCATCCGGCGCAGCACCTCCAGCCCCGACATGCCAGGCAGCATCACGTCCAGGATGACGACGGAGGGCCGCCAGCGCTGCCAGACCTCCAGCGCGTCGAGGCCGTCGGCCACCACGCGCGCTTCGTAGCCGGTCTTGGTCAGGTACGCCGAGACGACATTCGACACCGTCGGGTCGTCGTCGACGACAAGTACTCGAGTAGCCACAGGACGAGCCTAGGTCCCCCTGTCCCCTCGCACCGCCACCGAGGTCGCTCCGGCACGGGCCGTAAGCGAGCCGTGATCGCAAATCCGTCCTGACCGCGCGCCTTCTTCCCTACCGTCGAAGGGTGTCCACACCAGAGGTCGAGCTGATCCTGCCCTGCCTGAACGAGGCGGGAGCGCTGCCATGGGTCCTGGGCCGGCTGCCTGCCGGCGTTCGGGCGATCGTCGTCGACAACGGTTCCACCGATGGCTCCGCCGACATCGCGGCGGGCCTCGGAGCGACAGTGGTGTCGTGCACCGCGCGCGGATACGGCGCTGCCTGCCATGCGGGGCTCGAATCGGCAACGGCGCCAGTGGTCGCGTTCCTGGATGCGGACGCCTCGCTGGACCCGCAGCAACTGGTTCGGGTGACCGCCCCCGTCCTCGCCGGTCGGATCGATCTGATGCTGGGCCGGCGCCGGCCCGTCTCGCGGGCCGCCTGGCCGTTGCACCTCCGGCTGGCGAACGCCGAACTCTCGCGCCGCATCCGGCGGCGTACCGGCGTTCGGCTGTACGACCTCGGGCCGATGCGCGCGGCGCCCCGCGAGGCGCTGCTCGGCCTCGCGCTCACCGACCGCCGCTCGGGCTACCCGCTCGAGACGGTCGTACGGGCGAGCGACGCCGGCTGGCGGATCGCCGAGGTCGACGTCGACTACCTGCCCAGGTCGGGCCGGTCCAAGGTGACCGGCACGCCTCTTGGCGTCGCACGTGCCGTGAAGGACATGACGAAGGTGCTCTCCGAATGACCGCGGACACGCTGATCGTGATCGCCAAGGAGCCGGTGCCGGGCCGGGTGAAGACGCGGCTGCAGACCGAGTTCACAGCGGCCGAGGCCGCGGCACTCGCTCGCGCCGCGCTCGTGGACACCCTCGCCGCCCTCCGCGCCACCCAGGTACGACGGACCGTCCTCGCCCTTGACGGTGAACCCGGCCCATGGCTGCCGGCGGGCTTCGACGTCATCGCTCAGCGTGGCCTGGGGCTGGACGAACGCCTGGCCGCCGCCTTCGAGGACGCCTACACCGGTACGCCGATGCTGCTGGTCGGGATGGACACCCCGCAGGTCACGCCGGAGCTCCTCACGGTCGACTGGTCTGGCCACGACGCCGTACTGGGGCTCACCGAAGACGGCGGCTACTGGTGCCTCGGTCTGCGGAGACCGGATCGCCGGGCGCTGCTCGGCGTGCCGATGTCGACCGATCACACCGGCGCCGACCAGCTGGCGCGGCTGCGCTGCCTGGGCTATCGGGTCCGGCTCCTGCCCACGCTCCGGGACATGGATACGCCCGAGGATGCCGCGGCGATCGCGGACCGCCACCCCGGCCTGCGTGTCTCCCGGCTGCACCGACGGCTGCATCACGCCGCGCACCCGACCTTGCTGTTCGACAAGGCGCTGAGGGGCGCCCGAGTAGTTGCCACCGGCAAGGACGGGCTGACCGTGGCGAGCCTGTCCGAGCTTGACCGGTGGCGGGCGCCTGCCGATGCGGTCGACCAGCTGGCGCTGAGCCGCTGCGAGGGCCCCGTCCTCGACATCGGCTGCGGACCCGGGCGGATCGTCACCGCCCTGGCCGAGCGTGGCATCCCCGCCCTGGGTGTCGACGTCTCCGAACAGGCGGTGCTGCTGACCACCGAACGCGGGGCACCCGCCTTGCGCAGGCCCGTGCAGGAACCACTGCCCGGCGAGGGCCGCTGGGGCACCGTCCTCCTGATGGACGGCAACATCGGTATCGGTGGCGCGCCGGACGTGCTGCTCCGGCGCTGCGCGGAACTGGTCCGGCCGGAGGGGCTGGTGCTGGTCGAGGTCGATCCCGACGACGAGCTCGAAGACCCTGCTCCGATCGTCCTGCACAGCGCCGGGGGCCGGCGGTCAACGCCCTTGCCCTGGGCAAGGGTCGGCGCTCGCGCGGTTCTTCGGCACGCGCTGGCGGCGGACCTGCTCGCCACCGAGGACTGGCGCGCCGAGGGACGCGCGTTCCTCGCCTTCCGCCGGTGCGCAAGCGCGTCCTTCCCGGCTGCGCCGGCGCTCGCGCAGGCATGCTCATGACCCAGACGCTCGACCGCACGACGACCGTCCGGCGAGGTCTGCCGGTGCTCGCCGGTGGGCTGATCTGCGCCGCGTCCAGCGCCGCGCTGATCTTCACCGAGGCCATCGACCGCCTTCCGAACCTCACGCTGCTGGCAGCCACCGCCGTACTTGGTGCCGTCGCCTGGCTGGTACTGCGCAGACCTGCCGGACCGCGGGCCATCCTCGGCGTGGTCGCCTGTGCGGTGCTGTGCCAGGTTCCCGGGCTCACCACGCCACCGCTGACCAGCACAGATGCCTACCGTTACGTCTGGGACGGCCGGGTCCAGCTGTCCGGCACCTCGCCGTACGCGCATGTGCCACTCGACGACGGCCTCGCGCGCTTGCGCGACCCAGTGCTGTTCCCCGGGTTGTCGGCTGCCGACCGCAGTGGTGTCGTGGGGCCGCCGAGAGTGCCTGACAACCCGGCAGCGCTCGCGGCACTGTCCGCCGATGATCCGCGCACCCGGATCAACCGACCGCTGGTGCCGACGATCTATCCGCCTGTCGCGCAGGCCTACTTCAGCGCGGTCGCACTCGTCACCCCCTGGTCCGCAGGCACCTTCGGGCTTCAACTGGCTGCGGCAGCACTCGCGGTGGGGTTGACCGCGCTCCTGGCGCTCGAGCTTCGCCGTCTGCGGAAAGACCCACGCTGGGCGCTGCTGTGGGGCTGGTCCCCGATGGTCGCCCTGGAGGCCGGCAGCGCGGCTCATGTCGACGTACTGGGTGCCCTGCTGATCGTTGCCGCTGTGGTCACGGCGGCACGGCGAAGGCCTGTCGTCGCAGGGTTGATTCTGGGCGCGGCCGCGAGTGTCAAACTCCTCCCCCTGCTGCTCCTCCCCGCGTTCGCCGCACTCCGGCAGCGGGACTTGCGAACGCCCTTGGTTGCCGTTGGCGCCTTCGTCGCGTCGTACGTGCCGCACCTGACAGTCGCGGGCAGCCTGGTCCTCGGGTTCCTGCCCGGCTACCTGACGCAAGAGGGGTTCTCCGACGGAAACTCGCGTTCCGCGGTCCTCGCGCTGGTGCTACCGCCCTCTGCCCGGCAGTTGGCGGCCGCCCTGCTCGCTGTCGGACTGGCGGTGCTCGCCGTCTACCGGCACGGGCGGGAGCCCCTGGCGGTCACCTGCTGTTGGCTGTACGGCGCTGCTCTGCTGATCGCCACGCCGACCTACCCGTGGTACGGACTGCCGCTCACCGCCGTGGCCGTTCTGGCCCACCGGTTCGAGTGGCTCGTCGTACCGGTTGCGGCCTACCTGGCCTACGCGAGCTTCGGCCATGAGGTCCGGCAGGGCTTGATCCACCTGCTGGCTGCGACAGTCGTGGTCGGCGTGATCACGGTGCGGTCGCAGGGGTGGCGACGACCGAGCCCACGGACCTGGGGACCAGGAAGCCGGCGATCGCGAAGATCAGTGCGACCAACAGCCAGCCGGACCACCCTGCCGACACAGCGACGCTGGTGAGCAGCACCGGACCGACGAGGTCGCCGACGCCTCGGCCCATCGCGTGGACGCCTTGGTACTGACCCGTCAGCCCAGGCGCGGCCACAGCGAAGCTGACGCCCCAACCGCTGGCGGACTCGAGGATCTCGCCGAGCACATGGACCAGCGCTGCCGCGAGCAGGACGCCGATCGTCAGCGCCTGCGAGGTGACGTCGGACAGCGCCAGCAGGATGCAGGCGATGGCCAGGGCGACACCGGAGCGGCGACCCGCCCGCGTGGCTCCCCGCAGGGTGTCGGTGCCCCGCGAGAGGCGGATCTGCAGCAGCACCACCGAGACCACGTTCACGCCGAAGACGACCGAGACGATCCACTTCGGGGCATCGGTACCGACCGCCACCCAGATCGGGATCGCGGTCTTCAACATCGGATTGTGGATGTTCAGGATCCCGTTCAGCGCCATGAACTGCAGGAACGGCCGGTCCCGGAGCACCTCCCACCGCCGCGTCCCAGGCTCCCGGACAGTCTGCGGTACCGCGGGCAGCAGCATGGACAGTCCGGCGGCCAGCAACAGCAGCAGGCCGGTCGCCCGAAGCGCGAAGGTGTAGCCGTCGGCTCGGTCGAGGGCCAGCACGACGCCGCCCGCGGCCCCGCCGGCGGCGATGCCGATATTGCTCACCACGCGGACGACGGCCCGCGTCCGGACGCGCTGGTCCGCCGCCACGATGCCCTGGATGACGGTGCCTTGAGCACTCCGGAGCCCGACGTCGGCCACCGCGATCAGCAGCACCGCGACGAAGAACATCCGGATGTCCCGCACCCACGCCAGGCTGCCGACGCCGGCGGCTTCGACCACCTGCAGCCCCGCATAGACCCCACGCACGCCCCAGCGGTCGCCTAGGTGACCGAGCCAGGTGCTGAGACAGACCGCGATCCCGGCGACGGCAGTCAGGGCGAGGCCGACCTCGCGCAAGCCGAGCCCCACCACCTGGGTGGCGAAGAGGGCGGCGATGGTCGCCGTGACACCCCGGCCGATCATGCTCACGGCCGTGGTACACAGCAGCCAGCGGGTCGCAATGTTCACGACCCAGACGCTAATGCGGGCTTGCACCGAGATCTTGGGCCATCACAGGCCTAGAATCCTGGGCCATGAGTGGAGTTGACCTTTACTTGGAGGTGGACCGCTCGGCCGGCCTCCGGGCCGGCGTCGAACGCGCCCTGCGCGACGCCATCCGGTCCGGGACGCTGCCATCCGGTACTCGCCTGCCCTCGTCGAGAGCACTCGCGGCCGACCTCGGCATCGCCCGCAACACCGTCGCCGAGGTCTACACGCAACTCGTCCACGAGGGTTACCTGTCCGGTGATCGCGGCGGCGGCACCAGGATCGCCGTAAAGGCCGTCGCGGAGTCCCGGCCCGAGCCGGCCGGCGAACCGCCGGTCGTCCACGACCTTCGCCCTGGCCGTCCCGATGTGTCCCTCTTCCCGGTCTCCGCCTGGGCGGCCGCCGGCCGGCGGGTGCTCAACACCACCCCGGCCGAAGCCCTCGGGTACGGCGATCCGCGCGGGCCGGAGCGGGCGCGCGGCGTGATCGCGGCGTACCTCGCCAGGGTCCGGGGCGTCCAGGCCGGGCCGGAACGGATCGTGCTGTGCTCGGGCTATCGGCAGGCGGTCGCGCTGCTGACCCGGGTTCTGGCCGAGCGTGGTGCGCGATCGGTGGCCGTCGAACGGCCCGGCATACCCGCCGTGGCCGAACAGGTCAGGCGAGCCGGCCTCGCGACGGTTCCGGTGCCGGTCGACTCGGACGGGGCGGTCATCGACGGGCTGGCAGCCGACGCCGTGGTGCTGACGCCCGCCCACCAGTTCCCCATCGGCGTACCGCTGGCCGCGCGCCGCCGGGCGGAGGTCCTGGCCTGGGCGCGGCGAACCGGTGGCGTGATCCTCGAGGACGACTACGACGGCGAGTTCCGCTACGACCGGCAGCCGATCGGCTCACTGCAGGGGCTGGCACCCGACGTCGTCGCCTATGCGGGATCGGCGAGCAAGACGCTGGCACCCGGGCTCCGGCTGGCCTGGCTCGTGGTGCCGGAACACCTGCTCGCCGACGTGGTCAGGGAGAAGGAGCTGACGGATCGCCACGCGGACAACCTCACCCAGCTGACGTTGGCGACGATGATCGAGTCCGGCGGCTACGACCGCCATGTCCGAGCGGCCCGCCTCCGGTACAGGCGGCGCCGCGACGATCTCACCCGGGCCATCGGCCGACCGGCGGGCATCGCAGCCGGCCTGCACGCTGTCATCTGGTTGCCCGGTGACGACGAACAGACAACGCTTCGACGGCTCGCGGCCAACGGCGTAGCCACGCACGGCATGTCTCGGTACAGCGACGGCCTGGAAATGCCGCCGGCCGTGGTCATCGGCTATGGGGCTCCCGCACAGCACGCCTGGCCGCTCGCGCTGAAGGCCCTGACCGAGGTCATCTAGCGTTCGCCGGATCCAGGCGGCGCGGCACGATGGCGGCGGCGACACCGTCGCCCGGGTCGTCCACGACGTCACCCAGGCGGACCGGATCGTTCTCCGGCAGGAGGATGTCGCGGCTGACCATCAGCATCAGCCAGGCGGTCCCGGCCATGCGCAGCCCCACGGAGAGCCAGTAGATCTTGTCCGGCTGATCCGACTGCCCGGGTGCCAGGAACTGGGCCAGGTGCAGCCACACCATCATCCAGTAGAAGATCTCGCAGGCCTGCCAGATCAGCCAGTCGCGCAGTCTCGGCCGGGCCAGCGCGACCAGCGGCAGCAGCCACAGCACGTACTGCGGCGAGTAGACCTTGTTCACCAGCAGGAAGGCGGCCACCACCAGGAAGGCCAGCTGGGCGAAGCGGGGTGGGCGGGGCGCCAGCAGGCCGAGGATGGCGATCGAGATGCACAGGGCGGCGAAGATGACGATGTTCAACTGGTTCACGTCGGCGACCTCGTGCTTGGCGAGCTTCAGCACGTACCAGATCGAGCCGTAGTCGCTCGCCCGCTCGTCGTTGAAGACCCAGAACGACATCCACTCGTTCTTCGCCAGCAGGTAGATCGGGGCGTTCACCAACGCCCACGTGACCGCACCGGCCAGCGCGGCCTGGAACCAGGCGCCGAGCTTCCGCCCGCGCAGGCACACGATCAGCAGGGGGCCGAGCAGCAGGAACGGGTAGAACTTGGCCGCGGTGCCAAGCCCCAGCAAGATGCCGAACCACACCGGTTTGCCACGAGCCCAGGCCCACATCGCGGCAGCCGTCAAGACCACGGCGAACAAGTCCCAGTTGATGGTGGACGTGAACGCCAGAGCCGGTGCCGCGGCGACGTACAAGGCGTCCAGGGGCTGGCCGCGCGCCCCGCCGGGGCGGGAGGCGACGCCGCGCGCGGTCGCGACGGTCAACCCGACCAGTACCAGCGCGCAGACGAACAGCATGGCGAGGTTCACGACGAAGAAGGCCCCGGCCGTGTCGCGCTTCTGCTCGGCGGTCAGGTCCTGCCGGGGATCACCGGTGAACACCCAGGTGACCCGCGCGGCCACCTCCATGAACCCGCCGGTCAGCACCGGGTACTCCAGGACCGGGTAGTCGCCGGTGTCGAGGTACGGCCGGTTGCCCTCCGCGAAGCCGCGCTCCTGGTACAGGTACCCGATGTCGGAGTAGCACAACGCCTTGAACGGGCGCCAGCTCTGCCTGTCCCAGCCCTGCTCCATGCACGGCGCCTTCTGCAGCACCCCGAGCGCGAAGGTGATCGTGCACACGGCCAGAGCCACCCGCAGCGGCGTCCACCAGGACGCGCCGAACCGGGCGAACCGGCCGACCGGGCCGCCGAGACCGACGGTCAGACCGGCGACCGCGGGATCGACTTCGGACGGAGCGGGCCTGGCCTGGTGCTCCTGGCTTCGTCGTGACGTCACGATGCACATCGTCTCCTATCCGGGCCTGACCCGGGTGGACCGGTCGGCGCTGCCTGTTCCCAGGACGCCCGACAGGGTAGCGCCCGTGCCGGCGCCACCCTGTCAGCCAGTCCCCACCCCTCCCCGGGAAGGCCGTCAGCGTTGCCGATCCGGAGCGACCGACGGTGTGATGTTCTGGTTGAGCCGGAACAGGTTGGTGGGGTCGTAGCGGTCCTTCACCGCCACGAGCCGGTCGTAGGTGCCCGGCGGGTAGGACGCGCGGACGCGATCCTCGCTCGCCTCGCCGGTGAAGTTCACGTACGACGCCGCATCCGGGCCCAGCGCGGCGCTCGTCGATCGGGCCCACTGGACGACCCCGTCGAAGCCGTTCGCGTCCGGTGTCCGGGCCACCACGTTGAGGATGTACTCGCGGTCGCGGATGCCGAACGCGGTGGCGTCGGCCGGTACCCGGCCCATGGCGCCGCCGAGGTGGTGGATGTGGAGCTCGGACAAGCCGTTGGGTACCTGGGCGTACGCCGAGGCGATCGCGTCGGTGGTCGTGCTGTCGAGGTCGGTGAAGAACGCCGAGCGGAAGTAGTTCCACAAACCGCGCGGGAACAGCGGATCGATCAGGGTCTGCATCGTGGTGTACGGCATGGGCCCGAACAGGTCGGCCACCACCGGCGCGAGCTCGCGGAACGGCCGGGTTGCCGCGTCGCCGTCGTCGGTCCGCCCCGACCACATGCCGAGAACCGCGACGATCGGCTTGCCGTGAACCTCTTCCGGCAGGAAGGGCAACGGCGGCGCGGTGGTCAGGTTGATCGCCAGGGACAGCTCGTCCGGTGCGCTCGCCGCGGCCTCGCCGAAGCCGCTGAGCACGCGCGGCGCCTCATCGCCCGGGTAGAAGACGATGCCGGAGAACACCGTGGGACCGACCTGGTGCGCCCGGAACTCGAACGACGTGACGACCCCGAAGTTGCCACCACCGCCGCGCAGAGCCCAGAGGAGATCCGGGTGCTCGTCCTCGCTGACGTGCAGGTACTGGCCGTCCGCCGTGACGATGTCGGCCCCGACGAGGTTGTCGCAGCTGAGTCCGCAGCGGCGAACGAGCCAGCCGATCCCGCCACCGAGTGTGAAGCCGCCGATACCCGTCGTAGACACCAGGCCGCCGGTGACCGCCAGCCCGAACGCCTGCGCCTCGGCGTCGACGTCCTGCCACAGGCATCCGCCCTGGGCCACGATCCGGTGCCCGTCCGGGTCGACCCGGACCGCGTTCATCGGTGAGAGATCGAGCACGATGCCGCCGTCGGTGGTCGAGAAGCCCGGGATGCTGTGGCCGCCACCCCTGACAGCGATCGGCAGGCCCTCGCTTCGCGCGAACTCCACTCCACGGAGTACGTCTGCCACGCCGTGGCACCGCACGATCAGAGCCGGCGACTTGTCATGGGCACCGTTCCAGATCGACCGTGCTTCGTCGTACGAAGGGTCTTCGGGGCGAACCAGCTCGCCACGCAATGTCTCGGCGAACTCTCCGAGCGTGGCCTCCCCCAGTGCGTCCTGACGCGGTTCTGTGGTCGTCATAGTCACTCCTGACTCGTCATACCTGATTCGTGTTGCATGGACGACACGAACCTAGGAAGGCGGTCTTCGCAGCGGCTTAGCGCGACTTAGCGGTCCGTGAGCGTGTGCGCTTCACAGTCAGGCGCGGCAGGGCGGCTGCCCGCGCCGTGCCGATGCGGCAGCCCAGACGGGTGAAGAGCTCGGCCGCGGTACCGCCAAGTCTGGCCAGAGCCTCCGAGTCGCCTTCGTCGCGGGCGAGCTCGGCGGCGAGGAGTCTTGCCCACGCCTCGATGCGCAGGTACCCCTGTGGTTGAAACGCCTCCACCGCCTGGTCGGCGAGTTCCCGGGCGGCGTGCCGTTGCCCGGCGAACACCTCCACGACAGCAAGGTCCAGCAACGCGCCCGCCACGCCCGGCCGGTCGTCGACGGACTCCCCGCGGTCGAGGGCGAGGCGGGCGAACCGTCGCCCCTCGCCGAGGTCGCCGGCGGCCGCAGCCAGCAGTCCGAGGTTGGCGAGGCTCAGGTTCTCACCGCGTCGATCCCCCAGGTGCTCGCGGATCTTCAACGCCTCCCGCAGATGCTCCTCGGCCGGTTCGAACAGACCCCGGTCGCGCTCGATGCACCCCAGATGGTTGAGCGCGTGGCCCAGCCCCGCCGCGTCCCCGATGTCGGCAAACACATCGACCGATCGACGTACGGTGTCGAGGGCGTTGTCCAGGTCGCCCGCGAGCCGATGGGCGTCAGCGAGCGCGGACAGGATGTAGCCACGCCCCTGGACGGCACCCACCCGACGGCCGAGCAACCAGGACTCTTCGAACACGGGGACCAACGATGCGTTGACCGGTACGAGCGGCAGGCTCAGCGTCACGGCGGGGAAGAACGGGACGGCCGTGGCGTCGACCAGGCTCAGTCGGCGAAGGCACTCGGCGAGTCGTTGCTCTGCCAGCGCCACGTCCTCGCGGAACAGAGCCGCCATGGCAGCCAACCCGTGGGCGGCAGCGGCCACCGGCGCCGCAGCCAGCGATTCCGCGTCTGCAAGCGCTGCGGACGCGGTCCGCTCGACCTCGTCGAGGTCTGCACCGCCCATCAGGAGGGTGTCACGCAGCACCCGCGCGTACGCGACCTCGGCCGGGTCACCCGACTGTTCGGCGACGGCGACACCGGCGTCGCCGAGGCCCGGCAGTCGGTCGCTCAGGCCCCTGCGTGCGTCGAGCACCGCCAGTGCGAGCAGCCCCCGGGCCCGCTCCCGGGACGGTGCGACGGCCACCTCGAGGATGCGTTCGAGCCACCCCGCGCCCTCGACGAAGTGCCCCCGGGCGAGCCAGTAGTGCCACAGGCTCACCCCCAGCAACAACGCCCGCTCGTGGTCGTTTCGAAGTGCCCAACCGAGTGCGGCGCGGAGGTTGTCGTGATCGACGTCGAGCAGTTGCGGGCGCTCGACGACGACGCCCGCCGCGCGCTCCGGGTCGTGAAGGAGGGCAAGATCCAGGAAATGCCGGCAGTGTGCGGCCTCCAGCGGCTCGGCCTCCAGCGCGGCGACGAGGCGCTCCCGGGCGAACTGCCGAATGGTCTCGAGCAGGTGGTAGCGGGAGTGGGAACCGGCGTGTTCGACCTGCAACAGGGACTTGTCGACCAACCGGCCGAGGCAGTCCAGCACGTCCGAGGTCGGCAGCCCGTCGTCCGCGCACACCTGCTCGGCTGACGGGAGCGAGAAGCTGCCGGCGAAGACCGCGAGGCGGCGCAGCAGCAGTTGCTCGTCCTCCGACAGCAGTGCGTGGCTCCACTCGAGCGCGGCCCGCAGTGTCGCGTGCCGGTTGATCTGGCCGCGCCGACCGAGCAGGGGAAGCGCCTCACCCAGCCGCTCGGCGATCTCCGCCGACTCGAGATGGGACATGCGCGCGGCAGCGAGCTCCAGGGCGAGGGGGATGCCGTCGAGCCGACGGCAGATCTCCACGATGGACGCCGCGTTCCCCGCGTCGAGAACGAAGCCCGGGCGGACGTCGTGGGCACGGTCGAGGAACAGCCGTACCGAGGCGAGGGTGCCCAGCCGGTCGGGGTCGTCGGCGTCCTCGGTCTCCGGCAGCTCGAGCGACGGCACCCGGAAGGTCGTCTCTCCCGGGACATGCAGAGGCTCACGGCTCGTCGCGAGCACAGTGACGCCGGGGCAGCTGCGCCGGACCGCGTTGGTCAGCTCGGCACAGGCGGCGAGCAGATGCTCGCAGTTGTCGAGCACGAGGAGGAGGGTGCGCGGGGCCAGCCGCGTGACCAACGTGTGCAACGGGTCGGAGCCGGCTGCGGGATCCAGCCCGAGCGCGGCCGCCACGGTGTCGGCGACGAGGTGGGGATCGCTCACGGGCGCCAGATCCGCGACCCAGACCCCGTCGGAGTAGGCATGCAGCATCGTGCGCGCCGACTCCTCCGCGAGTCGCGTCTTGCCGGCGCCGCCCACCCCTGTGAGCGTGAGCAACCGGCCTGGGCCCAGCAGGCGGTGGACGTCGGCTATCTCCCTCTCGCGCCCGACGAAGCTCGTGAGCGCCGGGGCGAGGTTGTGCCGTGGCAGCTCAGGCCTCCGCGGCTCCTCCAGGTCATGGCCGGTCAGCAGGTCGCGGTACAGCCGTTGGGTCTCGGGGTCGGGATCGGTGCCGTACGTCGCGCGCAGATCACTGCGCAGCCGCTCGTACCGGGCCAACGCCTCCGAGCGCCGTCCCATCGCCGCATGCCGCCGCATCAGGCTTCGGACCGCGCGCTCGTGGAGAGGGTCGGCGGCGAGCGCGCGTTGCAGCGCGTCGAGCGCCTCCACCTCGTGCCCGGCCCCGCCACCGTCCGTGGCTCCGGCGGCGGTGTCCATGGCCCCGGCGCCATCCATGGCCATGGCGGCGGCGTCCGCGAGGTCCACGAGGAGGTCGCAGTAGCTCTCGCGGAGCTCCTCGCGCCGTTGGGCGGCCCAGTCCTCGAATCGGTCCTCGGGGAGCAGATCGCCCGTGTACGCGGCCACCGCGGCGCGCAGATCGGTGAGCTCACCACTGGCTCGGGCGAGCGCAGCCAGCTGCTCGAAGCGCCGTACGTCAACCTCCACGAGACCGTCCGCCCGCAGCACCACGACCTCGTCACGCAACTCCAGCAGCCCGTTGCTCGACCCCTCACCGGCGAGCACCCGACGGGCAACGTGCAACGCCTGGTGGAGGTTGTTCCCCGCCGACATCGGATCACGGTCCGGCCACAACGCGTCGAGGAGGACGTCGCGGTGCAGCCGCTGATCACGTGTCAACGCCAGCAGCTTGACGAGCGTGCGCGCCTTTCGCAGCCGCCACGCCCGGGTGTGGACCGGCTCACCGCCACGCTCCACCCCAAAGCCACCGAGTAGCCGGATCTGCACGTTCGACCTCCCCGATCGAGCGTAGCCACCCGGCCTGCGGTCGAGCTGCACGCCCGACCCAGCCCGCGCGTTGAGACTACCGCCGCTGGTCCGGGAGACCCGCGGCTTTGGCCTGCAGATAGCGCCGTTCGGGCAGACTCGTCGTACGGCGGGCGGCCAGCAGATAGCCCGCACGGGCACCCGGGAGGTCGCCGGCACGCTCCAGCAGGTGCGCTCGGACGGCGTCGAGCCGGTGATTGCCCGCCATCCGGCTGTCGTCGTCCAGGGTCGCCAGCAGCTCGAGCCCGGCCTGGGGGCCCTCGACCTGGGCGACCGCGATCGCGCGGTTGAGCGTCACCATCGGGTTCGGCGCGATGCGCTCCAGCAGCTGGTAGAGAGCCAGGATCTGCGGCCAGTCGGTGTCCGCCGCGCGGCGCGCCTCGGAATGCACCGCGGCGATGGCGGCCTGCAGCTGGTACTCGCCGACCGGTCCGTGAGCGAGGGTGCGAAGGATCAGCGCCGAGCCCTCCTCGATCGGCTCGCGCTGCCACCGGTCCCGGTCCTGCTCGTCTATCGGTACGAGGCTGCCGTCCGGCCGGGTCCGGGCGGCACGACGCGCGTCGGTGAGCAGCATCAGCGCCAGCAGGCCGGCCACCTCGCCGTCGTCGGGCAGCAGCAAGTGCAGCAACCGGGTCAGCCGGATGGCCTCGGTAGTCAGCTCCACCCGCTGGAGATCCGGCCCGGAGGTCGCGGTGTAGCCCTCGTTGAAGATCAGGTAGAGGACCTGCAGGACCACTCGGAGCCGCTCCTCGCGCTCCTCCTCGGGCGGCATCACGAACCGGCTGCCCGCCGCCTTGATGCTCTTCTTGGCCCGGCTGATCCTCGGCGCCATTGTCGCCTCGGGCACCATGAACGCCTTGGCGATCTCCGCCGTGGTCAGACCGCCCACCGCCCGCAGTGTCAGTGCCACCTGCGAGGCGGGCGTGATCGCCGGATGGCAGCAGAGGAAGAGCAACGTCAGGGTGTCGTCCGACCCCGATGGCTGGTCGTCGTCGGCCGGAGGCGCCATGAGCTCCTCCTGGCCTGCCATCGAGGCGACCGTGTCCTCACGCCGGCGCCGGGCGCTCTCGCTGCGGAAGAGATCAGTCAGCCGCCGGGTCGCGACGGTGATCAGCCACGCTCGCGGACTGGCCGGCACCCCGTCCACGGGCCACTGTGTCGCGGCCGCGAGGAGGGCCTCCTGCACAGCGTCCTCGCAGGTGTCGAACTGCCCGTGCCGGCGAACCAGCACGCCCAGCACCTGCGGCGCGAGCTCGCGCAGCAGGTCCTCGACCGTGCGGGTGTCCGTCACTCCTCAAAACCGTTCTGATCCATCAGCGGCCAGACCTCGACCCCGTTCGCCTTGGCCGCCGGGCACTTGGCGGCCAGCTCCAGCGCCCGGTCCAGACTCTCGCAGTCGAGCACGAAGAAGCTCGCCGGGTACTCCTTCGACTCCAGGTGCGGCCCCTCGGACACGACCGGCACGCCGTCGCGCACCTTGACCGTCCGCGCGTACGCCGCGTCCTGCAGCCCCTCGACGCCCACCAGTTCCCCCGACTCCCGCACCTCCTCCCGGAAGGCGGCGTCCTCCGCGATCAGCCGGTCGAACTCGTCCTTCGAGAGCGAGCTCCACAGTTCGTCGTTGCCATAGATGGTCAGCAGTACCTTCACCGAGTCCTCCTCGCTCGCGGCACCCCCGGCGGATGCCCGTCACAGCCAGGTCGGAACCACCACCGCCATCTTGACGCCCCCCACACGCCACCCCCTTTCGCCACTCCAGCCACCTGAAGCTGACCCTGAGGCGGCGCTTCGGGTCCCGCCACCTGTGGAAACACTTCTGCCGATTCGTCGGCTCTGGTGCGGACGCGCCGCGTTGGTGCCCCAGATTCGACGAACCGCCGGAGGTTTTTCCCCAGGAAAGGCCGAACTGCGTCCTGCGCTCGGTGATGGCCGCGCGCTGGTGGGCCGGGTGACGGCTTGAGCGGGGAGACGCCGGGCCCAGGGTTCCGGCGGGAGGGGTGGAGGGTTCGGGTCAGCGTTGGAGGTGGCGGAGGAGGGTTGTGGCGGGGATGCGGGTGAGGGGTCCGAGGGGTGCCGCGTCGCGGAGGGCCGCCCGAGCTGCCAGCCAGCCGCACGCGCCGTGAACGCCAGGGCCCGGGTGGATCGCGGCGCTGCCCAGGTAGAGGCCGGTCACCACCGTTCGCGGACCGCCCAGGCCGATCGTGGGGCGGAAGATCAGCTGCTGGTGGAGCTGCGAGGTGCCTCCACCCAGGGCTCCGGTGCCCATTGCCGCGTTGCCGGCCTCGAATTCGCTCGGCTTCTGGACCTCACGGTCGAGCACCAGCGCGGAGAATCCTGGCGCGTAGCGCTCGATCGCGCGGTCCATCCGGTCGGCCAGCTTGTCCGCGGCGGCGTCGTCGGTCAGACCGCGCGGCAGGTGCGAGTAGGCCCAGACCGCCTCCGTTCCGACCGGCGAGCGGGACGGATCCGCCTTGCTCGTCTGGCCGATCAGCAGGAAGGGGGCCGACGGCAGCCGCCCGGTGTCGAGGTCCGCGCCGGTGTGCACCAGACCGTCTGCGTCGCCTCCCAGGTGTACGACGCCGGCAGTTCGAGCCTCACTCGCGCGCCACGGGATCGGGCCACCAAGACGGTAGTTGACCTTCACCGTCGGGTAGTCCCACTCGAACCGCTCCAGATCCCGCCGCAGCCTGGCCGGAACACTTGCGCTCGGCAACAACTCGCCGTACAGGGTGGGCGCGGACACGTCCGCCAGCACGGCGCGGCGGACCGCGACCGTCTCGCCTGATGCGGTCCGCACAGCGGCGACCCGTCCGGCGGAGACCTCGATGCCAGTCACCGGCGTACTGGAGACCAGCGACGCTCCGGCCTCCGTGGCTCGCGCGACCAACGCCGCCGCAAGCCGGCTGGAACCGCCGGCGGCCACGGGGAAGCCGACGTCCTGCGCCAGCATGGCGAGCAGCCAGCCCATCGTGCCGCTCACCGACGCGGACAGCGGGGCGTCCGCGTGCAGGGCGTTGCCCGCCAGCAGGGCCCGTCCACGCGGCCCCGCGAACAGCTCCTGCCCCATCCGGTGTGCGGGCAGAGCCAAGAACCGACCGAACCGCGCCAACTCTCCTAGCGAGCCCAGCCGCCGGGCGAGTTGCACGCCGGCACCAACAGGCGGCCAGGAGGCGAGCAGCGCCCGGAGCAACGGTTCCCGGATCTTCACGTAGTCCGTGTAGAGCCGCAGCCAGGCATCGCCGTCCGCCGCGTGGTCGACGGCAACGGACTCCGCCGTCGCCGCCGGGTCCGGATGGATCGCGGGCGCGGACTCGTCGCCGGGATCGAGCAGATGGGCCAGCGGGAGCGGCGCGTTCACCCAGCGCAGGCCGAACCGCTCCAGCTCGAGTGCTCGCAGCACCGGTGACGCGACGCCCAGGGGGTAGCACGAGCTGCACCGGTCGCTCACCCAGCCGTCCTCGCTGGTCGATCGCACGGCACCACCGTGCTGATCCGCGGCTTCGAGGACCAGTACGTCCCAGCCGGCGTCGGCGAGCGCGATCGCACCGACCAGCCCGTTCGGCCCGGAGCCGACGACCACTGCGTCCACCTTGCGCGGCAGCATGGCCCTGACCTTAGCGTGCCCCACCTCCCCACGCCGGGGGGCTCAGCACCCGCACACCCACCGTCGCCGACCCCGCGATCTGTATACCTGAAAAGGTCTACTAGACCTTTTCAGGTATACAGATCCGCAAGAGCCAACCGCCGCTAGACGCACGTCCGGGCCGCGAGACCGGAGGCCGCCTCAGCCGTTGATCTCGTGGATGAGGTCGAGGATCTCCCGGGCCCGGCCGACCATCGCCGGATCGACCATGCGGCCGTCGGGCAGCACGATCACGCCGCCCTCGGCCGCGCCGGCCTCCTCGACGGCCGCCAGCAGGGCAGTTGCCTGGGCCACCTGGGAGTCCGTCGGGGTGAAGCACTCGACAATGATGGGCAACTGCCGCGGATGGATCGCCGCCCGCCCGACGAAGCCGAGCTCACGTCCGGCCAGACACGACCGTCGCAGGCCGTCCTCGTCGTTGACGTGCGCGTAGACGGACATCATCGGCGCCCCGAGACCCGCGGCGCGGGACGCGGCGACCACCCGGCCACGCGCCCAGGCAAGTCCCGCGGAGCCGTCCACGCCCAGGGAGCTCGCGAGGTCGGCCTCACCGAGGGCCACCGCGATCACGCGCTCGTCGGCCGTGGCGATCTCGAAGGCCTTCTCCAGCCCCAGCGGCGACTCCAGCAGAGCCGAGATCCTTGCCGCGGGCACGGTTTCGAGAACGTCGCGTACGTCGTCCGCGCTCTCCACCTTCGGCAGCCGGAGCCGGACACCCGGTACGTCCGCCAGTGCCGCAAGATCGTCCGCGATCCAGGGCGACCCAGGTGCGTTCACGCGGACCTCGACCGGTCCGGTCGCGTCGCGCTCGACGATCCACGTGACCACCGATGCCCGCGCCGCCGCCTTCTCCCCCACCGGTACGGCGTCCTCCAGGTCGAGCACGACCAGATCGGAGCCTGCGGCGACGGCCTTCGCGAACCGGTCCGGCCGGTTCGCCGGGACGTACAGGGAGGTCAGCATGTCTAGACCACACCATCCGCGCGCAGCTCCGCCAGCCGCTCGGCGGTAACGCCCACCTCGGCCAGCACCTCGGCAGTGTCGGCGCCATGCGGGCGGCCGGCCCAACGGATCGAGCCCGGCGATTCCGACATCCGGAACAGCACGTTCTGCATCTGCAGCGGCCCGAGCTCGTCGTCCGGCACCTCGACGATGGTGCCCAGCGCGGCGTACTGGGGATCGGCCATGATGCCGCGGATGTCGTGCACGGGTCCCACTGCGGCCTCGGCCTTCTCGAAGGCGAGCATCACCTCGTCGAGCGAGCGTGCGGCGATCCACGACCCGACGGCCCCGTCCAGCTCGTCGGCATGCTCGGCGCGTTCCCGACCGGTGCCGAACCACGGCTGGGCGACCAGATCGGGCCGGCCGACCAAGGTCACCACCCGCTCGGCGATGCTCTGCGAGCTCGTGGACACGGCCACCCAGCGGCCGTCGGCCGTCCGATAGACGTTGCGTGGCGCGTTGTTCGAGGACCGGTTCCCGAGCCGGGGCTGCACGTACCCGAGTTGCTGGTACGCCGTGATCTGCCCGCCGAGCATCATCAGGATCGGCTCGATGATGGCAAGGTCGACCACCTGACCGGCGCCCGAGCGGTCCCGCTCGCGCAGCGCCACCATCACGGCGTACGCGGTGGCGAGCGCGGTGATGCCGTCGGCCAGGCCGAAGGGCGGCAGCGTCGGCGGCCCGTCGGGCTCACCTGTGACGGCCGCGAACCCGCTCATCGCCTCCGCGAGCGAGCCGAACCCGGGCCGGCCGGCCCACGGCCCGACCTGGCCGAAAGCTGTCACCCGTGCGATCACGAGCCGGGGGTTGGCCTCGAGCAACACGTCCGGGCCGAGCCCCCAGCGCTCGAGGGTCCCGGGGCGGAAGTTCTCCACCAGGACGTCGTTGGCCCGGACCAGGTCGAGGAAGACCTCCCGGCCGCGCGACAGGTCGAGCGTGACCAGCCGTTTGTTGCGGCCGAGCGTCTTGAACCAGAGCCCGATGCCGTCCTTGCTGGCACCATGCCCGCGTGCGGCATCGGGTTTGCGTGGGTGCTCGACCTTGGTGACGTCGGCGCCGAAGTCACCGAGGAAGGTGGCGGCGAGCGGTCCCACGAACAGCGTCGCCGCCTCCAGCACCTTCACCCCCTGCAGCGGGGCCGGTCTGGTCATCGCGCGCACCGGAACCCTATGCTCGCGGACCGGTCCAGCCCACCGCCGGTCAGCACCAGCTTGAAGCTGACCTCCGGCTCCTGCGGTCCACCGTCGGCATACCAGTCGGAGCCCTCGGCAACGAACCGGGAGCCGCCCTTCAGGATGCAGAACCGGCTCCGGCCGTCGTTGTGCTCGCTCTCGGTCAGGTTCCACACCAGTGGCTCGGCCCGCTCGAAACCGTCGATGCCGGCCGCGACCTGCCACTCGTCCTCGGTCGGCAACCTGCCGCCACGCCAGGCCGCGTAGGTGCGCGCGTCGCGCAGGTCGACGTACGTGACCGGCTGGTCCTCCGTCCCCGGAACAGGCGCCCCGCCGGACCAGTGCGCGAGGAACCGGCTCGCGACCACCGGCCGGTACCCGGTTGCCGCGAGAAACTCGGCGTACTCGGCGTTCGTCACCTCGCGCGCAGCCACCGATACCGCTGCCAGCGTCACCTCGCGGCTGGTCTCGACCAGGTCGTGCAGGCGCGGAGGCAGCGGCTTCCACTCCTCCACGTACGGCGCCTCGTCGTACAGGCCGGTCTCCCGGCGCCGGTACCGGACCGGCAGGGTCCGCTCCCCCGCCGGCACGTCAACCGCGGGGCCGAGCGAGGCGGTGCCTTCGAGGACGGGTACGGGAACCCGCACCGCAGGCGAGGCGGGGAAGGTGGCGTCGTGGACGTGAGGCCGCGCCACCTGACCCAACCGGCTCGCTGTCGCCCGCCAGGCCGGCGTGGCGCTCGCGCCGACGCGGACGATCCCGGTCACGCCGCGGCCCGGCACCACCGCCCGCACGCCGTCGGCATCAGCCGTCAACGAGACACCGCTGGTGACGTCGTACCAGTCGCCGGCGAGGTCCTCCGAGAGCAGCACCAGGCCGTCGAAGTCTTCCTCGCCGCGGTTGATCAACGTCCAGAAGGTGACCTCGGCGAGCTCGAACCGTGAGCCATGCACCCCGTGCTCCCGGGCCGGGGCAGGCACCTCCGGCGTCAGCGGGATCCAGTCGCCATCGATCAGCACCGGCGCGAACGCGCGCTGGGCGGCGACCATCCGGCGCAACGTCGACCGGTCGCGCGGGTTCCAGCCGACCCACGCGGAGAAGACCGACTCCCAGACCAGGATGCCGCAGCCGTTGACCCAAGCGGACTGCAGCTCGTCGCTGTGGTCACGGTTCCAGCGCCGGGTGTGGTGCATCATGTGCCGGCGCTCGAACAGGTGCGCCCGCAGGATGCCGGGCGCTGGGGTGTCGGCGAACCACTGCGCCCAAGACAGCGCGTGGTCGCTGATCCTTGCCAGCGGCAACCGCGACTCACCCTCGAAGACGATCGCCGGGTTGACCTGCCCGAGCGCCTTGGTGAAGGCCGGGTCGCCTTCCTTCAAGGTGTCCAGGAAAACGCCGTCGGCGCCGAGGCCGGCGACGAGCGCGGCGAACTCGTCGGCATCGGTGCGTTCGGCGCGCCGAGTGCCGACATCCCAGGGGTTGTAGTCCAGGAACACCTTCACGCCGTGCCGGTGCAGGTCCGCCACCAAGTCGTCCAGGCCGGGCACGTCGCGGTAGAAGTCGAACTGGTTGCGGTCGTCGATCCCGATCACGGGATAGGCGTGCCAGAGCACGACCGCGTCGTAACCACCGAAGTCCTCGATGCCCCGCTCCACCAGCTTGCCCGGGGTGAAGCGCCCGGTGTCGACGTCGTACAGCTGCTCGTCCCACAGCCAGACCAGCGCGACCGAGTACGCCGTCTGCGCCCACTCCCGGCCCGGCACGTCGTAGTGGGACCCGTCGTACTCCGTCCGTTCGTGCGCGCTGAACCGCCACTCGGCGAGCCTGCCGCGCCAGCGCGGCCAGTCGGCAGGGTCGTCGGGGGCGCCGAGGATCTTCGCGTCGTCCAGGAAGGACGGATCGATGCGCAACCCAAGGTCAACGTAGGCTGGGAGGTCGATCGGTCTCGGCTCCAGCGGGTTCACCGATATACCTCCGCATAGCGCATGTCGATGGCTTCCCCGTCGGGCACCGAGGGGATCGCCCCCGCGGTCTGGACACTCAATGAAGCAGCCACATTAGCGCGCCGGACCGCGTCCGTCAGATCCGATCCGGCCGTCAGCGCCGCGGCCAGCACGCCACAGAACGTGTCGCCCGCGGCAGTCGTGTCCACCACCTCAACGCGCACGCCGGGGACCCGCACCTCGTCCGCTCCGCGCCTCAGCACCAGCGCGCCGTCGCCACCGAGCGTCACGACGGCGGCCGGCACCCGCCTCAGCAGTGCCGACGGGTCGGACCCGCCGACGACCGCGGCCTCGTGCTCGTTCACGACGAGCAGATCCACGTGCGCCAGCAGGTCGTCGTCCAGCTCGGCCGCCGGGGCCGCGTTGAGGACGAAGTACCGGCTCGCCTCGGCGGCGGCCCGGACAGTGTCGAACGGGATCTCCAGCTGGGCAAGGACGACGCCCGCGGCCCGCAAAGCGGCGGTCGACTCGTCGGTGAGCTTCAGCTCGGCATTGGCCGAGGGAGCGACCGTGATCGCGTTCTCCCCGTCCGAGTCCACGGTGATGATCGCCGTACCGGTCGGTGTCGCCGTGGTCGTGACCAGCCGCAGGTCGACGCCGGCCCGGGCCAGTGCGTCGCGCAGCAGCGAACCGGACTCGTCCGAGCCGAGCGAAGCCACAAACCCCGTCGCCGCACCGGCGCGGGCGGCGGCAACCGCCTGGTTGGCGCCCTTGCCACCCGGGCCCCGGCTCAGCTCGGTCGCCAGCACGGTCTCGCCCGGCCGCGGTATCCGTTGCACCGGCAGGATCAGATCCACGTTCGCACTGCCCACCACCACTACGTCATACACGCTCGGCGACCTCCCGCGTTCGTGCTGCCAGCTCGTCGATCCCGATCTGGTCCATCCCGGGAAGGCTCGTCGCCACCCGGTTCCGCAACGGCTCGGACCACTCCCGAGGCACGCCGAGAACGGCACCTAGCACCGCACCGACCGTCGCTCCGACCGAGTCGGTGTCCCAGCCTCCCATCACCGCGATGCCGACGCCGGTTGCGAAGTCGGGCGCCGTCAGCGCGTACGCCGTCAGCGCGCTGTTGTTGACCGAGTGGACCCAGTGAAGATGCCCGTACTCGGCGTGCAAGCGGTCCAGCGCCTCGTCCAACGGCACACCGGCCAGACTCAGGCCGTGCCGGACGGCCCGGGTGATCGCGCTGTCCTCCGGGAGCACGGCGAGACCCGCCTCGACAACCCCCCGTGGGTCATCGAGGACGAGCGCCGCCGCGGACATCGCGGCCACCCAGACGGCCCCGTCCACGCCTGCGCCCGTGTGGCTCAGGCGCGCGTCGGCGAGAGCGAGCCGAGCGGCCGCGGTGCGGTCACCCGGACTCGCCCAGCCGTAGACGTCGGTCCGGATCTGCGCGCCGATCCACTCGCGGAACGGGTTGCGCACCAGCGCTGTCCGCGGCGGGGCGACGCCATCCAGGAGGTTGCGGTAGGCAACGCGCTCGGCGGTGAACACGCGCCCGGCGGGCAGGTTCTCCAGCCAGGCCTGCGCGACGTCCTCGGTGGTGAGCGCGGCACCGTGCCGCTCCAGCATGCGCAACGCGAGGATGGCGAAGTTGAGGTCGTCATCCTCGGGCATCCCGTTGATGACCTCGCGCAGGCTGGTCGGCTCGCTGCGCCGGTTCCACGGCCACCGGGCCTGTACGTCGTCGGGGACGCCCACAGCGGTGATGTATTGCCGAAGCGGCCACTGGCCGCTCACCTCGAGGATCTCGCGGATACCTTCACGCGGGATCTTCTCCACCGGTTTGCCAAGCAGGTTGCCCGCCGCACGCCCGGTCCACCCGGCCAGCACCCGAGCGGCGACGTCCTTGCCCGCCGGCAGCAGCTCCAGTTGCGGAATCTCCAGCTCAGCCGGCGTCGGCGTGGCCGCGTCCAGCTCGTCGAGCAACTCCCGGGCAAGCGCCCGCAGGTCGTCCCCTGCCGGATCGGCGGAGGCCCCGGAGACCGGGGCGTCCGTCGTACCGCCGGCCGCGAGCCACCGCGCCTCGACGTCGGCCACATCGATGCCCTCGGAGCGGGACTGGACGAGCTGGTGCGGCAGCAGGTCCTCCGGCTGCACCCAGGTCAGTCTCATCGAGCTGTTCCTCCAGCATCAGGGTGGCACTGCGGCACCAGTGTGTTGCACAGGTGAAACGAGCGGCTGCTCGGCCCCTCACCAGCAGTTCCGCTCACTCGGCCAGCGCCGCCAGGGCCGCCGTCCTGGCGGCCCAGCGCCGCGCGTCCGCCTCGTGCAACTCCTTGGCCACCGAGGCCATCACCCGCCCGGGCTGTTCCAGGTCGGTCTTGCTCGCCTCGGCGATCGTCGCCGCCCAGTCCCCCGGTACGGCGGCCTGCCCGCCGAGGGCGCCGGTGACGGCACCGGCCATCGACGCGATCGAGTCGGCATCGCGACCGTAGTTCGCCCCGCCGAGCACAGCCGCCGCCACGTCGCCACCCGACACCAGCACGAACCCGAGCGCCACCGGCAGCTCCTCGATCGCCTTCGTCCGGCTCGGGCGGCGGGCATCCAGCGACTGGTCCCGGTAGTCGGGCCCGACGGAGTCGAACGGCTCCACGGCCTTGCGGAGCAGCGGGATCGCCTGCTGCCACTCGGTCACCCCGTCCGCCGCCTCGGCGACAGCCTCGACGGCGGCGCGGGTGCCGTCCTTGGCCAGCTCAAGCGCCTCGCTCACCGCGCGGGCCGCCGTCGCGCCCGGCTTCATCGCAGCGGCGACCGCTGCGGCGAACACCCCGGCCGCCTCCCGTCCGTAGCTGGACTGGTGCGCTCCGGCCAGGTCGATCGCCTCGGCATAGGCCCCGGCGGGATCACCGGCATTGGCGATCCCGACCGGTGCCACATACATCGCGGCCCCGCAGTTGACGATGTTCCCCACGCCCGCTTCGCGCGGGTCGACATGCCCGTAGTGCAGGCGGGCGACCAGCCACTTCTCCGCCAGGAACACCCGGTGCAGCAGCAAAGCCTCGGTCTCCAGCTCCGGCACCCAGCGCCTGTCCGTCAGCAGCTTCGGCACCAGCGACTCGGCGATGGCGTAGGCGTCCAGGTGCGTCCGGCGTTCGTCGTACACCTCGACCAGCGCATGCGTCATCAACGTGTCGTCGGTGATGTGCCCGTCGCCCTTGTGGTACGGGGCGATCGGCCGGGCGTTGCGCCAATCGTCGTACCAGGGTCCGACGATGCCGGTCACCCAGCCGCCGTGCCGCTCCCGGATCGCCTCGGGCGTCCAGCCCTCGACGGCACCGCCGATCGCATCACCGACCGCGGAGCCGACGAGGGCACCGATGGACTTGTCTTCGAGGACGGACATCAACTGTTGGCCTGCGCCCAGCCGTCGGAGAGTTTCTTGCCCAGCGCGGCCAGGTCGATCTTGTTGGCCAGGAACTCCTGCAGCGCCGGCGTGGCGACCTGGTCCTTCCACTTCGGGTAGTTCTCGACGCTCTGGAACGGCGCCTTGGTCAGCTGCTCGCCGCTGGCCAGGGTCTGCGCCCAGCCGTTCTTGCCGGCGGTCGCCTGCGAGATGACGTCGCGAGCCGCCTGGGTGGTGGGGATCAGCCAGTCGCCCTGGCCGACCGCGGCCAGGTTGTCGGCCTGCATGACGTAGTCGATGAACTGCGCCGCCTGCTTGATGTGCTTGCCCTCGGCGGGCACGGACAGCGTCTGCGGGTTCGCGGCCTGCTTCTCACTCACCCCCTTCAGCGGCGGCAGCACCTCCCAGGTGAAGCCCTTGGGTGCCTGCTCGACCATCTGCTGCGCGGTGTAGTTGCCCGCGACAACCATGGCGTACTTGCCGCCGAAGAAGCCGGGCAGCGCGTCGGAACCGCTCTGGGTGAGCGAGGTCGGGTCGATCGACTTGTCGGTATAGGCCATCTCGTGGATCCGCTTCGGCACCTCCAGCTCGGCGTCGCCGATCTTGGCCGTGGCGTCGCGGCCGGTGCCCTCGAAGAAGGCGGCGTCGAAGTTCATGCCGAGGTTCAGCACGGTTGCGGTCGGGCTCTTCAGACCCCAGCCGAGGCCGAACTTGCCACCGGTGGTCAGCTTCTTCGCAGCGGCCTGGAAGTCGTCCCAGGACAGGCTGTCCCCGGTCGCCGAGACCCCGGCCTGCTTGAGCAGCGCGGAGTTGCCGAACACGACGTACGACTGCAGCAGGGTCGGCGCGGCGTACGTCTTGCCGTCGCTCGACACGGTGTCCCAGACACCCTGCGGTACGGCGTCCTTGGTCTGCTGGCTCAGGTACGGCGACAGGTCGGCCAGGTAGCCCTGGCTCGCGAAGCCGGTGATGTCGGCGCTCTCGTCGTGGATGATGTCCGGCGCGGTACCGCCCTGGAACTGGGTGACGAGCTGGTCGTGCACCGAGTCCCAGCTGCCCTGCACGTACTCCACCTGGATGTCGGGGTGCGCGGCGTTCCAGTCGGCGACGATCTTCTTCGTCGCGGCGACGGTGGTCTTCTGGAAGGCGAGGCTCTGGAACTTCAGCGTCACCTTCTCGCCCGGCGACGGGTCGCCGGAACCGGAGGCGGAGTCGTTCCCGCCACAGGCGGCCAGCGTCACCAGGGCACCGGCCGCCAGTAGGGCGACGAGGGGCTTCTTCATGGTCATCTCTCTCCTCGGGGGATAGCGGGGGGTCAGCCCTTGACCGCACCGCTGAGCAGACCGGAGGTCAGTCGGCGTTGCAGGAAGGCGAAGAACACCAGGCTGGGCACGGTGGCCAGCACGGACGCGGCCGCGAGCGGCCCGACCTGGACCTGGCCCTCGGCCCCGACGAAGCGGGCGAGCACCAGGGGCAGCGTCTTGAGCTGGGGGTCCTGCAGCAGGACCAGGGCGAAGAAGAACTCGTTCCACGCCGAGATGAACGTGAACATGGCGGTCGCGATCAGGCCGGGCCGCAGCAGCGGCATCACGATCGACACGATGGTGCGGAGCCGGCCGGCCCCGTCCACCGAGGCCGCCTCCTCCAGCTCCGCCGGTACGGCAGCGACGTAGCCCTGCAGCATCCACAGCGCGAACGGCATGGACCAGACCATGTAGACGATCACCACGCCGGGGATCGTGTTCGTCAGGTGCAGCGGCCGCAGGATCATGAACAGTGGGATCACGATCAGGATCACCGGGAACACCTGGCTGACCAGGATCCAGCCGTTCGTGATCGGCCGCAGCCGGCTGCGGAACCTGGCCAGGGCGTAGGCGACCGGCAGGGACACCACGATCACCAGCACGGTAGTCGCGATGGAGACCTGCAGGCTGTTCGCCATCGAGCGGATCAACCCCTGCTCGGTCAGCGCGTCGCTGTAGTTGGACAGGTCGGGGTTCTTCGGCAGCAGCGAGGGCGTGATGCTCGCGAACTCGCGCGGCGACTTCAGCGACGTGGAGATCAGCCAGAGCAGTGGGAAGCCCAGGAAGACCAGGTAGCAGCAGACGGCGACGTACTGGAAGGCGCGGGTGGCCGGCTTGGTCCTCACGCCGCGCTCCTCAGCCGGTTCCGCAGGTAGAAGGCGAGGAACAAGATGATGATCACGACCATCACGTCACCCATCGCCGCCGCCATGCCGAAGTTCCCGTACCGGAACGCCTCGTTGTAGGCGAACAACATCGGCAGCATGGTCTTGCCGCCCGGGCCACCGGCGGTCAGCACATAGACCAGCCCGAACGAGTTGAAGTTCCAGATCATGTCCAGGCTGGTGATCGCCACGATGACGGTCCGCAGCTGTGGCAGCGTGATGTAGCGGAACTGGCTCCAGGCACCGGCGCCGTCGACCGCGGCCGCCTCGTACAGCGAGCGGTCGATGCCCTGCAGCCCCGCCAGCAACGTGATGGTCGTCATCGGCATGCCGACCCAGATGCCGACCACGATGACAGCCGGCAGCGCGGTGTTGAAGTCGCCCAGCCAGTTGATCGGGTTGTCGATCAGGTGCAGGTTCAGCAACACCTCGTTGACCGGGCCGTTGGTCGGGTGGAGCAGCAGCCGCCACATGATCGCGACCACCACCGGAGGCATCGCCCACGGGATGAGCGCCAGGGTCCGGGCCACGCCGCGGAACCTCAGATCGGCGTTGAGCAGCAGCGCGAGCCCCAGCGCCAGGACGAACTGCAGCCCGGTGACGGACACGGTCCAGATCAGCCCGATCCGAAACGAGCTCCAGAACAGGTCGTTGTGCAGCAGCTTGGTGAAGTTCTCGAGGCCGATGAAGCTGGTCTCGACGTTGAGCCCGGCGCGGGCGTCGGTGAAGCCCAGCGCGATGCCGCGCAACAGGGGGTACACGCTGAGCAGCAGCACCGGCAGCAGCGCGGGCAGGAACAGGAAGATGGCCTCCCGGTTCTGCCTCGGCCGGCCGCCGACGGGACCGATCCGCCCGGTGTTGTCCGGCGGCCGCGCCTTCCCGGGCGCCCGGGGCACGACGGTTGCGCTCATGCCGTGGACCTCCGCACACTCAGAGTCGGCTGTACGACGATCCGTCGCGGTGCGCGGGTGTCGTCCTCGATCCTTGCCAGCAGCAACTCCGCCGCCCGGCGGCCACGCTCGGCCGATCCCAGGTTCACGCTGGTCAGCGGCGGGAAGGACAGCTCGGCCAGCTCGCTGTCGTCCATGCCTACGACTGCCACGTCCTCGGGAACCGTGAGGCCATAGCCGGCCAGCTCGTGCATCACCCCGACCGCGATCAGGTCGTTCGCGCAGATCACCGCGTCCGGCCGGCTCGTCCGGAACAGCTCCCGGCCCGCCGCTCGGCCGGCCGCAAAGGTGAAGTCCGTGGCCTCGGCCGTGCCTGCCGCCGTCAGCCCGTACCGCTTGATGGCCTCGGCGAAACCCTTCGCCCGGGCTGTGCCGGGCACGGTGTCGACCGGTCCGTTGACGAAGGCGATCCGCTCCCGTCCCGTGGCCAGCAGATGCTCCACGGCCATCGCCACGCCCTTGGGCGAGTTCGCCCGGACGGTGTCCACGCCTGCCTTCGCCGGGACGTTACCGGCGACGACCACCGGTACGTCGCACACCTGGATCGCCTTGATCAGGTCGTCGTCCACGCGCAGCGGGCTGATCACGAGGCCGTCGGCATAACCCCGGGCCATGCCCTGGACCAGCGCGACCTCGTCCGCCACCTCCGGCCCCGTGGCCGTCACGACGAGGCGGTAACCGGCGGCGGACACCACGCCCTCCACCGCCCGCATCATCGTCACGTACACCGGGTTTCCGACGTCGGCGACGGCCAGAGTGAGCTGCAGGGTCCGCCCGACCTTCAGCGACCGGGCGCGCGCATCCGGCACGTAGCTGAGCTCGGCCGCCGCCCGCCGGACCCGCTCAGTCATCTCCGCCGTCGCAGGCTGACCGTTCAGCACGCGCGACACCGACGCCACCGACACCCCCGCGGCCCGCGCCACCGCCGAAATCGTCGGACGACTCACCACAACTCCTGTAATCGTTCTTGTAATCGTTTACAGTCAATGCCCGAAACTCTAACCCCCACCCCACCCCCCGTCAACGCCCACCCACCCCGCCATCGGTCCAAACCCGCCCCGCGGCTTGTCCGCCATCGGTCCGAATCCGCCCGGCGGGTTGTCGGCGATCGGTCCGAATCTGCCCCTGTATTACCCGTCATCGGTCCGAAGCTGCCGGCCTCCACGCCTGACTCGTACCCGGGAACAGCACGGGGTCCGCGTTCAGGGGATTGGCGACGCCGCGGACACATCCTCGACCAGCGGCCGGAGACCACGGCCTGGCGCAGACCCGCTCAGAAAGGGCGCGCGAACGATCGAGACCGTTTGCAGACAAGACGACAGGCCCACAGCAGGTCGAGGACATAGTTGGTCGGACGAAATCGATGACGACGACGCGAGGCGGGTTGGGACCGATCACCAGCGAACCCCACCCGGGCAGATTCGGACCGATGACAACCCGGCGGGCAGATTCGGACCGATCACCAACAACCCGCGGGGGCAGGGTCGGACCGATGACGCACGTCTGCGGGGGTTCGGACCCATGACGGACGTCCGCGGGGCGGGTTCGGACCGATCACCGACGACCCCCCGCGGCGGGAGGCGGGTTCGGACCGATCACCGACAACCCCCCGCGACGGGGCGGGTTCGGACCGATCGCGGGTGCGGGTGCGGTTAGTCGTCTTCTTCGCTGGTGCCGGGGCGTTCGGCCCAGGGGGTCTCCTTGGCGGGGCGGACGACGATCAGCTTGTCGCCTGCGGCCAGGACCGAGACCGAAGAGTCGTAGTAGCGGTGCACCTTGCCGTCCCGGACGATCGAGACCACCCGGTCCGGCACCGACGATGGCGCCTTGCCGACCTCACGGCCGAGGACCGGACGCTCTGCCACCTCCAGGCCCTCGCCGTAGGTGAGGAGGTCCTCCATCACCTCGCCGAGGTTCGGGCTGACGGCGGACAGGCCGAGCAGCCGGCCGACCGCCTCGGAGGAGGTGACGACGGCATCGGCGCCGCTCTGCCGCAGCAGTGGCACGTTGTCCTCCTCGCGGACCGCGACCACGATGTGCGCGGTCGGGTTGAGCTGCCGCACCGCCAGGGTGACCAGGACCGCAGAGTCGTCCCGGTCGGTCGTCACGATCACCTCGCGAGCCGTCGCGACCTCCGCTCGGCGGAGCACCGCCCGGTTGGTCGCGTCACCGTGGAAGGCCGCGATCTGGTCGTTGCCGGCGTCACCGACCGCCTGCAGCCGCGGGTCGATCACGACGATCCTCTCCGCCTTCACCCCGTTGCTCAGCAGGGTCTGCACGGCGGCGCGACCCTTGGTGCCGTAGCCGATGACGATGACGTGATCCTTCATACGCTTCCTCCATCGCGAGTCGCGCATGATCCGCCGACCCTCGCTCGCCAGTACTTCCAGCGTGGTACCGACCAGCACGACCAGGAACGCGATCCTCAGTGGCGTGACCAGGAAGGCGTTCACCAGCCGTGCCGTCGGGGTCACCGGTGTGATGTCGCCGTACCCGGTGGTGGTGAGGGTGACCGTGGCGTAGTAGATGCTGTCGATCAGCCCGACGCTGCCGTCGGCGGTGTCCTTGTACCCGTCACGGTCGACCACCACGATCAGGACCATCAGTGCCAGCAGCGCGAGCGCGATCAGGAACCGCCGGAACAGCTCCCGCACGGGCGAGCGCGTGCTCGTGGGGAGCAGCACCAGCAGACCGTGCGGAGGACGGTCGGCGGGAGGCAGGGATGGCACGGCTCTGACGATAGGGCACCGACGGTCGATCCACCGCATGGGACAGGCTCTGGTCGGACAGCGCCACTGTCACCACCAGATGACCGCCGTCCTGCACCACCCTGGTCCGCATCCGCAGCCCCTCGACCGTGCGCAGCATGGCGGCGTTCTCCGGTTGCACCATGCAGACTGCCCGGTCGGCTCCCAGCGCCCTCGCCTCGTTGATCACCCGGCGCAGCAGCGCGGTCCCGATGCCCTGCCCCTGCCAGCCGTCCTCCACCAGCACGGCGACCTCCACCACCGTGACCTCGTCGGAGCCCAGTTCCTCCCACTGAGCCGCCGTGGCCATGCCGATGACGGCATCACCGGCGCACGCGACGATGGAGACGCCTCCGACGGGCGCGGACAGGTGGCGCGCGGTCCGGACCGTCAGCCTCGGCATCGGCACGTGGTAGCGCCTCGTCCGGCTCTCGTACGAGCAGCGCTCGTGCATCGCCACCACCGCCTCTGCGTCCTCGACGGTGGCCTGGCGCAGCTCCGGTACGACGCTTCCCGGCCGCGGGATGTCAGCCACCTCGTCGTACCGCTCGGCCATGCGTCCCGCAATCTCGACGAGTACGTCGGCCCGCGCCCACTCGGCGGGGGTGTACTCCTCGAAGCCCTGCAGGCGCTCCAGCTCCTCGTCCACGGCGCACGGGTCGTCGACGATCCGCAGCACGGCCCGCAGGTACCGGGTCGGGGCGTCACTCAGCACGTCCGCCTGGCACGGCTTGACGGTGGTCCGGCTGCAGCCGGCCTCCGCGGCGAGTGCGGTCAGGTCACGCGCGGTCCAGCCGACCCCGGTGGACACGACCAGCTCGTCGACGGCGCCGGACTCGGCGGTGAAGACCTCCAGGCTGAGAATGTTGATGTCGTCCGCACCGCAACGCGCGGCCAGCTCGGCCAGCGCGCCGGGGCGATCGGCGAGTTCGGTCCTGATCTTCCAGAGCATGAGTGACGCCCTCCCTCGTTGGCGCGCACGCCGATCGTGTCGGCGCACGCGTCCAGCCTGGTCGGGAGGTGTTGCCAGGCAGCGTCCGGCGTGTTACGCCCAGGTCAAGCCTGAGCGCCCGCTCAGCCGGGTCATCGCTTGGAGCGCTTCAGCGGGTTCTTCGGCAGCCGCTCGGCCAGCTTCGCCCTTCGCGCGGCCAGGGCCGCCGCGCTCTCCCGCCGGTCCAGGTCAGCGTGTCGCAGCAGATCCGCGTACGACGACTGCGGCACCGCCGGGTAGGTCGTGACGATGGCGTCGCCGCTGAACACGAAGAACACGGCCTGGCCGTCCTTGATCACCTTCAGCAGCGAGCCGTCCAGCACGGTCAGGGCGTGCTCGATCGCCTTCTTCCGCGCGGACCGCTTCGCCAATGCCGCCTGGACCGCCTGCTGGGCCGGCTCCCGCCCGTGCTTGACCGCCTCGAAGGCCATCGGGCCGTACCGCACGCCGTACTTCATCGCGGTCTTGACCCATCGGTTCCGGGCGTCAGCCATGCCCCGACTGTACTGACCCGGGCGGACCGCCGGATGGAGGAGTCGGGCTGCGGCACCGGGAAGCATCAGGCACGATGGGTCGGGTGACGTCACCTACCCCGCGCCGGCCGATCCTGCCGGGTGCCAAGCTGTTCGAGTCGCTGCCAGGCGCCTACGACCCGGCGGCCGTCGCCGAGGTGGCGCACCGGACCGCGGAGTTGCTGGTCCGCGGGGCCCGGTCGAGCGAGGACGAGGAGGTGATCGCCAGGGTGGTCAAGCTGGCGGACGACTACGGCCTCGACGAGCTGGCGGATCTCTGGTCCGACTCCCCCGCCGAATCGCTGCCAGGGACGCTCTGGCGGCTCTACCTGCTGCGTTCCTGGGTGCACGATCACGCCGAGGAGGTCTCGCGGGAGTACACGACCGGCCGCACGTACGCCGAGGTGCATGCCGTGGTCGCGGGTGTCGCGGATCCGCCCGGGCCGACCGAGGTGCGGGACATGGTGGACGCGGTGCTGCGCGGCGTCGCGGCGGGAGATTTCGCGACCACGCTGGATCGGGCGGCCGCCTTCGCCAGGATCGTCGCCACCGGTCGGGCCCACCTCGCCGACGACGGCCACGAGCTGGTCCGGTCCGCCTCCCGGCTGGTCGACCTCGCGGACCAGTTGCAGACCGCCGCCCGGGCCGAGCGGGCCGGCCAACTCTGGTGACGCGGCGGCCGCACTGATCGGCAGCCGTTACACTGTCGGAGGCGTCGGGCCGTGGTAGCCCCGGGTCCCACATATAGCCGCTGAGAGCGGCCACGCGCCGTGAGGCGCTCCCGGCCCGACGCCACCTCGACTCGTGCAGCGCGAAGAACCTCTTGAGCGTCTGCGTCCCGGTGCCGCCGTTCGCGTCCGTCAGCTCGACCTTGAGTGACGAAGCTGCACGTCGCCGCCGCGGTGTTGTCCACCGTCAGGACCTGCCTGTCGCCGTCCCGGGTGGACCCTATCGCAGTGGGCCGAAGGCGGGCAGACTCGGTGCTTACCAACGACCAGCCGGGGGTGGCCGGTCGCTGATCAGCCGGGAGGGGCGATCGGCATGGAGGGGCAAGTGGACGTCCGGACCGCTGTGGTGCTGGCTGACGACCTCGTACGGATCTACGGCGAAGGCCACACTGCCGTCCAGGCACTGCGCGGGGTCAGTGTGGAGATCGCGCACGGCGGGCTGACCGCGGTCATGGGCCCGTCGGGCTCCGGGAAGTCGACGTTGATGCACATACTCGCCGGTCTGGACAAGCCGACCTCGGGCTCGGTGCGGATCGACGGCACCGAGATCACCACGCTCGGTGACAACGAGCTGACCCGGCTGCGGCGCCGCCACATCGGCTTCATCTTCCAGTTCTTCAACCTGCTGCCGATGCTCACCACGCGCGACAACGTGCTGCTGCCACTGACCATCGCCGGAGAGAAGGCCGACCCGAAGTACTTCGACGAGCTGATCGATCGGGTCGGCCTGGCCGACCGGCTCGATCACCGGCCGGCCGAACTGTCCGGCGGCCAGCAGCAGCGGGTGGCGATCGCCCGGGCGCTGGTGTCTCGGCCGACGGTGGTCTTCGCCGACGAGCCGACCGGCAACCTCGACTCCAAGACCAGTGGCGAGATCTTGCGGCTGATGCGGAGCTCGGTCGACGAGTACGGCCAGACGACGGTGATGGTCACCCACGATCCCCGCGCGGCCGCGATGGCCGACCGGGTGCTGTTCCTCGCCGACGGCGAGATCGTCAAGGAGACCGGCCGGACCAGCCAGCACCAGATCCTGCAGATCATCGACACGCTGGACCTGCAATGATCCGGTTCGCTGTCCGCGGCCTGTTCGCCCGAAAGCTCCGCGCCGCGCTCACCGCCATCGGCGTCGTCCTCGGGGTGTCGCTGGTGTCGGGAACCTACGTCCTCACCGACTCCATCTCGACCGCCTTCGACTCGATCTTCGCCGACACCTACAAGAACACCGACGCCGCGATCACCGGCAAGGCGCCGTTCGACGTGAGCACCGACGGCGCTGCCGCGGCGCCGCCGTTGGCCCAGTCGCTGCTGGCCGAGGTGGAGGCGCTGCCCGAGGTCGGCTCGGCCGACGGCAGCGTCTTCGGCGAGGCACAGCTGATCGGCCGCGACGGAAAGGCGATCGTCTTCGGCGGTGCGCCGAACCTCGGCTTCAGCGTGAACCCGGACCGGCCCGAGTTCAACACCCTCGCACTGGTGAGCGGCGCCTGGCCGACGTCAGGCGAGGTCGTGATCGACACCAACACCGCCCGGAAGAAGAAACTCACGGCGGGCGAGTCGATCGGCGTCCAGGCTCGCGGCGCGGTCCAGCAGATGCGGATCGCCGGGCTCGTCGAGTTCGGCGCGGTCTCCTCGATCGGTGGCACCACGCTGGCCGGCTTCGACCTGCCGACGGCTCAGCAGCTGTTCGACAAGTCGGGCAAGCTCGACCAGATCCTGGTCGCGGCCAACGGGGGCACCTCCCAGGGGCAGCTGATCTCAGCGATCCAGCAGATCCTGCCGCCGACCGCGCAGGTGCGCAGTGCCGAGGACCAGGCTGCAGAGGATGCCAAAGGCACGGCTGGGACGCTCGACTTCTTCCGGACCTTCCTGCTGGTGTTCGGCGGAGTCGCCCTGTTCGTCGGGTCGTTCGTGATCGCCGACTCGCTGTCGATCACCATCGCGCAGCGGACCCGCGAGTTCGCCACCCTGCGCACCCTGGGTGCTTCCCGTCGTCAGATCCTCGGCTCGGTGGTGGTCGAGGCGCTGGTGACCGGCCTGGTAGCCGCTGTCGTCGGGCTGTTCCTCGGCCTCGGCATCGCGACCGGTCTCTTCAAGCTCTTCGACACTGTCGGGCTCACCTTGCCCAACAACGGGCTGGTGTTCCGCACCCGGACGATCGTCGTCGCGCTCCTGGTCGGCGTTCTGGTCACGGTGCTGGCGAGCCTGCGCCCGGCCTGGCGAGCCACCCGCGTGCCGCCCATCGCGGCGGTCCGCGAAGGCGCGCAGCTCGCACCTGGCCGGTTCCACCGGTTCCGGCCGGTCGGTGCCGCCCTGCTCGCGATCGCCGGAGTCGGACTCGCGCTCGCGGGGTTGTTCGTCGACGGGCTCAGCACCACCGCCGTACTGTCGTTGCTGGGGCTCGGTGCGCTGCTGATCTTCATAGGTATCGCGATGTTCTCGTCCCGGCTGGTCCGTCCGCTGGCGACCGTGTCCGACCCGGTCGCGCGGTGGTCCGTGATCGTCCTGTCGGCGCTGACTTGGCCCTTCATCTCCCTGCCGTACTGGCTCCTGCGCCGCGGGTTCTGGGGACCTGGCTCGACTGCGTCCAGGATCGGCGGCTTCCTCCTCGGCGCGGTGCTCAACCCGATCCTGTTGCTGATCGTGACCGCGATGGCAGTACGCCGCCGGGCCGGCTCATGGCAGCCGGAGTGGCCGGCTGAGTTCCCCGGCGTACTGCCAGACCGGTCGGCCACCCAGATCGGCGGCGAGAACAGCAGGCGCAATCCGGACCGTACGGCCTCCACGGCGGCGGCACTGATGATCGGGCTGGCGCTGGTCACCCTGGTCGCGACGCTGGGCGCCGGGATCATCAAGCCGTTCGAGGACTCGGTGGACCGGATCTTCAGCGCCGACTACGCGATCACGGCCCAGAACAACTTCAGCCCGTTGCCGCCGACCGTTGCCACGGCGGTCG
Source organism: Kribbella sp. (assembly GCA_035759015.1). Lineage (GTDB taxonomy): Bacteria > Actinomycetota > Actinomycetes > Propionibacteriales > Kribbellaceae > Kribbella. The sequence goes on along the minus strand of DASTVQ010000089.1, from coordinate 18,134 downwards.
CCAAGGTGCCGGGCGTGGAGGCGGTCTCCAGCGTGCGCAGCGGCGAGGGCAGGGCCTTCGACGAGACGATCACGGTCACCGCGGTCGATCGGCAGGCGCCGGACGTCTTGACCTTCGACTGGCAGAGCGGTTCCCAGGCCGTGCTGGGCGAGCTCGGCGCCGACGGAGCCATCGTCGACGACGAGTACGCCAAGACGCACGCGCTGACGATCGACTCACCGATCGCGCTCCAGACCGTGGTCGGCAAGACCCTCGCGCTCAAGGTGCGGGGCATCTTCAAGCCACCGGCGGGAGGCTCACCGTTCGGCAACGTGACCATCTCGACCACCACGTTCGACGCGACGAACCCGCAACCGCAGAACCTCTTCACCTTCGTCAGCACCAGCGGCGGCGTGACCGACGCGAACACGGCGGCACTGGATGCCGCGCTCGCCTCGTTCCCGAACGCGAAGGCACTGACCCGCGAGGAGTTCAAGAAGGTCCAGTCCGACAGCATCAAGAGCGTGCTGAACGTGCTCTACGTACTGCTTGCGCTGTCCGTGGTGGTGAGCCTGTTCGGCATCGTCAACACCCTGGTCCTGACCGTGTTCGAGCGGACCCGCGAGCTCGGGATGCTGCGCGCGATCGGGCTGACCCGCCGCCAGGTGAAGCGGATGATCCGCCACGAGAGCGTCATCACCGCCCTGATCGGTGCGGTGATCGGGATCCTGGTGGGTCTCGGGCTGGCCCTGCTGCTGGCGGCCCGGCTGGAGGAGATCAGCTTCGCGGTCCCGGTGTACCAGCTGATCATCTTCGCCATCGTGTCCGTCGTGGTCGGCATCTTCGCTGCCATCTGGCCGGCACGACGCGCGGCCCGGCTGAATCCTCTGGAAGCTTTGCAGTACGAGTAGGTCCGCGCGGCTGCGAAACGCCGGAGAGTCACCCTGCCGTCTTGTTTCGGTTACCTTCACGAAGGCCGAGGTATCCCCGAAGAGGACACCATCGGCTCGGTCCCGCCCGAACCGACGAAGGGAACCCCCCATGCGCCGCCTCCCCCGCGCGCTCATACCGCTCGCCCTCGCAACCGGCCTGCTCGTGCAGGGCATGGTCGCCGTACCGGCTGGTGCGGACCAGCCGCGCGACTTCGACGTCCAAGCCCACCGCGGTGGTCTCGGCCTCACCGTCGAGAGCACCATCGCCTCGTTCTCACGCGGCCTGCAGGAGGGCGTCAGCACCCTCGAGCTGGACGTCCAGATCACCCAGGACGGGCACGCGGTCGTCACCCACGACCGGAAGGTCAGCGGCGGCAAGTGCAAGGACACCGCGCCCTACACCCCCGGCGACCCCGAGTACCCCTACGTCGGCAAGTTCATCAACACGCTGACCCTGAAGCAGGTCCAGCAGCTCGACTGCGGATCGCTGCCACAGGCCGGCTTCCCTGGCCAGACGCCCGATCCTGGGGCGCGGATGCCGGAGCTGCGCGAGGTGTTCGACCTCGTCCACCGCTACCGCGCGTCTGGCGTGAAGCTGAACATCGAGACCAAGGTCGAGGCCGGCGCGCCCACTGAGACCGCGCCGCGCGAGCAGTTCGTCCAGGTGGTCGCAAGCGAGATCCGCAACGCGCACATCGGTCGGCAAGTGACGATCCAGAGCTTCGACTGGGGCTCGCTGATGCGGATGCGTCAGGTTGCGCCGGAGCTGCCGCTGGTGGCACTGACCAACTACGACTTCCTGCAGACCGGCCAGCCCGGGAAGTCGCCGTGGCTCGGCGGGCTCGACATCGACGACTTCGGCGGCGACCTGGTGAAGGCCGTCGACTCCTTCGGTGCCGACGCCATCTCCCCGGTGCACGGCTTCCCGCAGGGCGGCAAGGTCGGTGACCCCGGCTACCGCCCCTACGTCACGAGCGAGATGGTTCAGGAAGCCCACGACGTGGGCATCAAGGTCGTGCCGTGGACCGTCGACGACCCGGCCACGATGGTGTCGCTGATCAACAAGGGCGTCGACGGCATCATCACCGACTACCCCGACCGTCTCCGGACGGTGGCGGGCGCGGCAGGCTTCTGGCTCCCGCGAGCGTACGAGGCGCCGGCGGTCCAGGAGCTGGCGACCGCGCACGCGCACAACGACTACGAGCACCGGCAGCCCTTGCAGGATGCACTGGACCGGGGCTTCAACAGCGTCGAGGCGGACGTCTGGCTGATCGATGGTGAGCTACGTGTCGCGCACGATGAGGTCGACGCCGTCCCGGGCCGGACGCTGGAGAGCCTCTACCTGCGACCGCTGGCCGCACGAGTCCGCGAGAACCACGGCCGGGTCTACGCCCGGGGCCGCGACTTCCAGCTGCTGATCGACATCAAGAGCGACGGCCCGTCGACGTACGCAGCGATCCACGAGGCACTTCGGAAGTACCAGAGCATCAGCACGACCTTCATCGACGGCCACACGATCAAGGGCGCCGTCACGTCGGTGATCAGCGGCAACCGCCCCCTCGACGTATTGAAGGCCCAAAAGGTCCGGTACGCCGGGTACGACGGTCGCCTGTCCAACCTGACCTCGGGCCTCTCGGACTCGCTGATGCCACTCGTCAGCGACAACTGGTCCAAGAACTTCACCTGGCGCGGCGCCGGGCCATTCCCGGCCGACGAGCAGGCGAAGCTCCGCCAGATCGTGACGACCGCTCATCGCGCCGGCTATCGGGTGCGGTTCTGGGAGACCCCTGACACTCCTGGTGCGGCCCGCGAGGCCGTGTGGTCGGAGCTGACCGCTGCAGGCGTGGACTACCTCAACACCGACGACCTGCACGGCCTGGAGTACTTCCTCCGGAGCTAGTACCGGGTTGTGCGGCCTACTCGGTACTGCCCGTCAGGGCGACGACGTCCACCACGTCGTCGCCCTGATGGAAGGCCTTGCGCTGGCGGACAGCTCCGTTACCGGTCGCCAGCACCTGCTGCAGCGTCTGCTCGACAAAGTCGAGCTCGCCCAGCTCGACCAACGCCGGACGCACGTGTTGCACCAACAGCTCGAGCAACGCGGGCATCGGCAGGACTCGAGTCCGGAACACATCCAAGCCGGGTTCGGTCAGCCCGCCTCTGGCCGCAGCCCAGCAGGCGGCCCGCAGTACCTCTGGATCCACCACCGGTGCGGCATCGCCCTGCCTGGCTGTCATCACCAGGCTGCGGATCAGCGTGGCGAGCAGTGCTGTCTCGTCCACCGACAGCGGCACATCGCTGATGCGCACCTCGACGGTCGGGAGATGACTCGACGGCCGGATGTCCCAATAGACCATCTTCTCGTCGAGGATGCTGCCCGCTGCGAGCTGCATCGCCACCAGCGCGTTGTAGTGGTCCGCGGACTCGAAGAACGGCGGCGGCCCGGAGCAAGGCCAGCGTGACCACATGATCCATCGCCAACTGGCGAAGCCGGTGTCAGTGCCGAGGTAGATCGGCGAGTTGGCCGTCAGCGCCAGCAACGTGGGCATCCAGGGGCGTAAGTGGTTGCTGACCTGCACGGCCGCCTCCCGGCTCGGCACGTCGATGTGCACGTGGCACCCGCACACCGCCTGCTCCCGGGTCATCAGTCCGTACCGTTGCACCATCTCCTGGTAGCGCGGCTTGTCCGTCACCAACTGCTGCGCCTCACCTCGTGGTGGCACACCCACAGCGAGCAGTCGGGCACCGTGCCGGGCAGCCGAAGCGGCAACTGCCGCCCGCATCTTCACCAGGTGGCTCCGAAGCTCTGCTGAGCTGGCACACACCGGAGAGTTGATCTCCACCTGAGGCTTCGTCAGCTCCAGCTTCACGTCGACGTCCTTGGTACCGCCGGCGACGTCGACGCTCCGCGGCAGCGGCCTGCCGCTGGCGGACACCAGCAGGAACTCCTCCTCGACGCCCATCGACGGCGGCGCTGCGCTCACGAGAGGTCCCCCTCCGCTCGGAGTCCGGACGTACCCGGGCTCACCCGAGGCGAAACCGACGCCCTAGGCTCTGCGACGTGAGCCTGCCGATCGTGACTGCCACCCGTTACGTGCTGCCGTTGCGGGAGGGCGGGTCGCTCCCGGGAGTTGTCGAGGGCAACGACCTCGGCACCTACGTGATCAAGTTCCACGGCGCGGGCCAAGGCCCGAAGGCGTTGGTCGCCGAGATCATTGTAGGCGAGCTGTACCGCCGGCTGGGCCTGCGGGTTCCCGAGCTCAAGCTGATGGAGCTGGACCCGGTGATCGGCAAGTCCGAGCCGGACGAGGAGATCCAGGACCTGCTGGTCCGCAGCGCCGGCCTCAATCTCGCCGTCGACTTCCTGCCGGGCTCCTTCGGCTACGACGGCTCCAGCGGTACGCCCGACGACACCACGATGGCCCGCATCCTGTGGCTGGACGCGTACGTCGCCAATGTCGACCGATCCTGGCGCAACCCCAACCTGCTCGTCTGGCACAAGGAGCTCTGGCTGATCGACCACGGCGCAACGCTGCTCTTCCACCACTCCTGGATGTCGGCCGAGAAGTTCACCGCCCTTCCGTACGACACGAGCGACCACGTGTTCCGCGACTGCGCCCCGGCCGTGCCCGGGGTCGACGCCGAGCTGGCCGCGTCCATCACGCACGGCCTGCTGACGGAGGTGGTCGCCTTGGTCCCCGGAGAGTGGCTCGAGAACGGCGACCGCGACCGGTACGTCGAACACCTGCTGGCGCGGCTGGCGGACCGTTCGGCCTGGCTGCCGGGAGGCGCCCGATGAACCTGGTCCCCTTCGACTACGTGATCCTGCGGGCCGCGCCGAGGATCCAGCGCGGCGAGTTCGTGAACGTCGGGGCGGTGCTCTACTGCCGCTCGCTCGACTTCCTCGGCGCCGCCTGGGACGTGGACCCGGCCCGGCTCCGCGCCCTCGACCCGGCCGTCGACGTGGATGTGGTGTGCGCGTCGCTGGAGCACATCCGCGCCATCTGTGCGGGTGACCCGGCCGGCGGGCCCGCGGCCGCCACCCGGATCGGCGAGCGGTTCCGCTGGCTGGCTGCCCCGCGCAGCACGGTGGTCCACCCGGGTCCGATCCACGGCGGTGTCACCGACAACCCCGCGGCCGAGCTCGACCACCTCCTGGACGCCTTCGTCCGCTGAGCCCGGCGTCCGGCCGGCGTCGTCCGCTGAGCGCGTACGAGATCGAGCCCTTGCAGAGTCAGCTGAGCCCGGCGTCCGGCCAGCGAGGGGTTACCCACTCGGCCGGTGGGTTGGCGTCGGGTATGCGCGGCGGCAACCCACAAGCCGAGTGGGTAACCCCTCGTCAATCAACCCTGCGGTCAGTCCTCCAGGGCTGCCGAGACCACCTCGCGGGCCTGGGCGAAGACCTGCTCGAGGTGCTCGGCGCCGCGGAAGGACTCGCCGTAGATCTTGTACAGGTCCTCGGTCCCCGACGGCCTGGCCGCGAACCACGCGGACTCGGTCGTCACCTTCAGCCCACCGATCGGCGCCCCGTTACCGGGCGCGCTGGTCAGCCGGTCCAGGATCGGCTCCCCGGCCAGTTCGGTCGCCGTCACCGCGTCGGCGGACAACGCCGCCAGCTTCGCCTTCTGCTCACGGGTCGCCGGGGCGTCCACCCGCGAGTACGCCGATGCGCCGAACTTCTCCACCAGCTTCGCGTGCATCGCGGACGGCGTCTCGCCGGTCACCGCGGTGATCTCGCTCGCCAGCAGCGCGAGCAGGATGCCGTCCTTGTCCGTGGTCCACACGGTGCCGTCGAAGCGCAGGAAGCTCGCGCCCGCCGACTCCTCGCCGCCGAACCCGACACTGCCGTCGATCAGCCCGGGCACGAACCACTTGAACCCGACCGGCACCTCCCAGAGCCGCCGGCCCAGATCCGCCACCACCCGGTCGATCAGGGACGACGACACCAGCGTCTTGCCCACCGCCACGTCCTCGCCCCAGTTCCGCTGCCCGAACAGGTAGGAGATGGCCACCGCGAGGTAGTGGTTCGGGTTCATCAGACCGGCGTCGGGCGTGACGATGCCGTGCCGATCCGCGTCGGCGTCGTTCCCGGTCGCGACGTCGAACCGGTCGCGCTGGGCGACCAGGGAGGCCATCGCGTACGGGGACGAGCAGTCCATCCGGATCTTGCCGTCGTGGTCCAGCGTCATGAAGCTCCAGGTCGGGTCGACCCGGGGATTGACCACGGTCAGGTCGAGGCGGTGCCGGTCCGCGATCGCCGCCCAGTAGTCCACGCTGGCGCCTCCGAGCGGGTCGGCGCCGATCCGCACGCCGGCGGCCCGGATCACATCGAGGTTCAGCACCGACGGCAGATCGTCTACGTAGTGACCGACGAAGTCGTACTCCTCCGCGGCCGACCGCGCGACCTCGAACGACTTGCGCCGTACGTCGCGCAATCCGCTTGCGATCAGCTCGTTCGCGCGGGAGGCGATCCAGCCGGTCGCGTCGGAGTCGGCCGGGCCGCCGTGCGGCGGGTTGTACTTGATGCCGCCGTCGCGGGGCGGGTTGTGCGACGGCGTGATGACGATACCGTCCGCGCCCGCGCCCGCGCCGCGATTCAGCCGCAGGATCGCGTGCGACACCGCCGGTGTCGGGGTCAGCCGGTCCGCGCTGTCGACCAAGGCCTGGACATCGTTGCCGGCCAGCACCTCAAGGACAGTCCGCCAGGCCGGTTCGGACAAGCCGTGGCTGTCTCGACCCACCAGTAGCGGCCCGGTCGTGCCCTCGCCCGCGCGGTACTCGCAGATCGCCTGGGTGATCGCCATGATGTGTGCCTCGTTGAAGGCGCCGTCCAGACTCGAGCCGCGATGGCCCGAGGTACCAAACACCACTTTCTGGACCGGGTTTCCGACGTCGGGCGTGATCCCGTCGTACGCGGCGAGCATGGCGTCGACGTTGACGAGGTCCTCTGGCTGAGCGGGCTGACCTGCGCGTGGGTGCATGTCCACATGCAACCGACCTTTCGGCGCGATCACAACTCCCCGGCGGTGCGTCTCAGGACGCGTACGGCGTGAGCAGCTGGTCGACGGGTGCGTAGTCGTCAGTGAGCAGCGGTGCGTCGCCGATGAAGGCGCGGACTCCGGCCGGGTCCGTGAGCACGGCAGCCCGGCTCGCCAGCCGGGCCTGGATCGCCGGTGCGGGCAGGGGCCGGTCCGCGGCCAGCAGCACGAAGTTGCCGCCCTCCCGGCCCGCGAGCTCGCCGGTCGTCGCCACCACCGCGACGTGCGGGAACTCCTCGGCGATGGTGCGGGTCTCGGCGCGCACGAAGGCCAGGGAGCCGAAGTCGATCACGTTGACCGCATACAGGCCGTCCACGGTGAGCACCCGCCGGATGTCCGCGACCATCTCGCGTGTAGTCAGGTGCCACGGGACCGCGACCCCACCGAAGGCGTCACCGATGATCAGGTCGCGGCTGTCGGTCGGCTCCGCGCGGACACCGAGCCGGCCGTCGCGGACCCGCAGCTCGAGGTCCGGTCCCGGCTGGGCGCCCAGCTCGGCCTTGTCCAGGTCGATCACGCCGGCGTCGATCTCGTAGACCTTGTTGTGGGTGCCCGGCCGGGTCGCGGTCAGGTAGCCCGGCATGGTCAGTCCACCACCGCCGATGTGCAGCACTCGCAGCGGCTCGGCATCGCCCCAGCGCCCATCTATCGCAGCCGCGATGTTCTTGGTGTACGCGAACTCGAGGTACGTCGGGTCGTCCAGATCCACGTACGAGTGCCGCAGCTGGTCGAGGTACAGCGTCCGGCCCCCCGCCCGCGCTGGGTCCTGGACCACCCGGGCGCAGTGGTACGCCGTTTCGACCTCGCAAGGCCTCGGTGCGACAAGCGTCAGGCCCGTGCCCACGAGCGCCAGCACGAGTGGCCGGACCGCGGCTCGCAGGCCGCGGAAGCGCACGGTCAACAGGGCCCCGGTGGCTACCAGGAGGGCGCCCAGGCACAGCACGATCGTGCTCGTCGGCACCTTCGCAACGAACACGAAGCCCGTCAGCACGGTGCCCGCGATCGCGCCCACCGTCGCGAACGCCGAGAGCCTGCCAACCACCGTCCCGGTCTGGTCGAGGGTCGCCAGCCGGAGCTTCGTCACCATCGGCGTGACTGCCGCCAGCAACGCGGCGGGCACGAACAGCGCGATCGCGACCGCCAGGAAGACGACGTTGCTGCCACCGCCGCGCACGGACTCGCCCGTCCAGCGAACGACCGGGAGGATCAGCAGCACCAAGGCTCCCGACACGAGCAGCAGGGGTCCCAGCGAACGGGTCGGTGGCACGGCATCGGCGAACCGGCCGCCGAACGCAGCCCCGGTCGCGATCGCCGCAAGGGCGACACCGATGATCGCGGTGTTCGTCTCGAGGGTCAGCCCGAGGTACGGCGCGACCAGGCGCAGCGAGACGAGCTCCAGCACCAGCACGGCCGCCGAACTTCCGAAGGACAGGGCGATCGCCGATCGGTCACCGATGACCGCGCGCGGGCGCTCCCGCGAAACGTCCTCCGGGACCGGGTTGCTGTCACTCACCGCGCCACCCTACCGGCGCCTGTACGCAGCCGTTCCCCCGTGCACAGCCGCCTCCTCGTCGCATTTGAGCGCCGTGCCTCCCGCCCGCAGCCAGCTGGACTCCCCGTAGCCGGCACCGGCCCGGGACGCGCCACCGGGTATCTGTGGAAACCTTTCTGCCGATTCGTCGGATCTGGTGCGGGTTCGCCGTGTTGGTGCCCAGACGCGACGAACCGCCGGAAGGTTCTCCACAACCAGGCTCATCCGGGTATTTGAACCCGGTACTGGCAGCGCCGGTCGATCACCTTTTGTCCGGCAGTGTCGGACCCGACCCTGGCGCGGCGGTATTGGTGGCGAGCCCTGATTCGTCCGAAGTGCACGCGCCTGCGGATGAAGTGTGACGGCGAGGCGATGAAGGTTGGGGTCATCGGTCTACCGCAGAGGACGACCCACGGAACTGAGAGGAGCCGGGCAACGGCGACAGGCAGGGTCAGCGAGTATTGCCGCGGCAGGATGTCCAGGCTGCACTGCCAATAGTGCCGCCAGGGACGGCGGTGGACCGACCGCTTTCATGTCGTCTCGTCGGTCGGCTGCGACGGCCGAGTGACCGATGGTGTGGACAACTCCGGAGGGCGGGCGGCGAAGACTCGTACTTTCCCTGGCATGAGCAAACGCATCGTCTCCTTCTGTTCCGATCGGATCGCCGCCGCCGGGCCGCTTGCACTCGACAACCTCGCCGAGCAGGCGCGCGGAGCCGGCCTGACCAAGTCCACGAACCCGGTGAACGCCATCCGGTCGGCATTGCGACAGTCGCCCGTGATGGTGCACCTGCCCGACGGCCGGTTCGACTCGGCGCGGCGGATGCTGGACGGGGCGGCCCTGACCCACCGGGTCCGCTACGCCACCAGGGGTCGCCAGGTGCTGTGGATCGGTCCGGAGTTGTCGGTTCTGGACCAGATCCTGGTGCACGAGGGTTCGCTGGCGCTGACGGCCGGCGGAGCCGTGACCTCGTCGCTCGGCGAGTTCGGCGGGTGGTGCGGGCCGCCCGACTGGCTACCGGACGTGTCAGCCGACTCGTTGCTCGCGTTCCGCCTCCGGAACGGCGCCCTGACCGTGGAGGCGGTCGACGAGGAGCCCCCACCCGGCAGTGCCCAGGTCGAGCGGCTTCGAGTCGTGCTGCGACGGCAGCTGCAGTCCCACGACAGCTTGGAGCACTGGGAGAGTCATCACACGCTGGGCCGGCTGATGCTCCGCGCGCTGGCCGAGGTCCCAGACCTGCTCAGCGAGCCGCTGCCGCCCCTGGACGAGGTGCTGCGGCTGGGCCGGGAGCGCTGGGCCCGCGACTGGCCGGTTGAGTCCATCGATCACACCGGTGCCGGCGAACGCGTGATCCTCGAGGAGGTGCCCGCTGGCCTGGTGTCCGCGCTCAAGCGAGATGCCCACCAGCTCGGCATCACGGCCGGCGAGCTCACGGTCCTGCTGCTCGCTGCCGCCACCTATCGAACGGCACTTCCCTGCCGGCATGACGCTGTTGAGTCCTGGGCCGGTCCCCCGACGCCAGAGACGTTCCACCACGACAACGCCTCCCCGTACGCCCCTGAGACGGACGAACCAGATCAAGAGGAGTGGGACGATGAGGATGACCTGTGGTCTCGCGACATCCCCGAGGCTGTCAGTGCAGTCGGTCTCAATCAGCCGCCATCGAGCCGGGCGACCAGTGCTTTCGGAGCGACCCGGCGGTAGGCGTCCTCCACGATTTCCTCGAGCTGGGCCCAGTCGACATCATCGACGTCCAGATAGACGCCGACCCAGCCCCGATGACCCACGTACGGCGGGCGGAAGAAGTGCGCGGGATCGGCCGCGAGCAGCGCCTCTTGGGCACCCTCCGGCGCCGCGCACCAGAAACCGATGCGGTCGTCGTGATGCTGGTTGGCGAACATCACGAACGTCTTTTTGTCCCGGATGAACCAGGTCGGCTCGCCGTGGCTCAGGCGTTCGGTGGTCTCAGGCAGGGCGAGACACAGGGTCCGCAGTCTCTCCAGGGACTCCATCTGGATCTCCGTTCGTTCCGCGGTTCGGCCGCCAGGGCCTCGATTGTGTCCGACGGCAGGGACAGTCCGGTGTCGCTGCGTCGATCAGCGTCGGGGACCTGGCGAGACGACGCCGGCCTCGTAGGCGTAGACGACCGCCTGGGCCCGGTCACGCAGGCCCAACTTGGTCAGAATGCGGCTGACGTGGGTCTTCACGGTCTGCTCGGCGAGGACCAGCGAGGCCGCGATCTCCCGGTTGGACTGCCCGCGTGCGATCAGGCGGAGGACATCGGTCTCGCGCGGCGTGAGCTCCGCGGGGGGACTGGGCAGGACCGGCCGGACCCGCGCGAAGTCCTCGACCAGCCGGCGCGTGACCGAGGGTGCCAGCAGCGCGTCGCCGCCCGCCACGACCCGCACCGCGACGGCGAGCTCATCCGGCGACGAGTGCTTCAGCAGGAAGCCGCTCGCGCCCGCCCGCAGGGCGTCGTACACGTACTCGTCCAGATCGAAGGTGGTGAGCATGATGACGCGCGGTGGCTCGCCCGGGGCGACGTCGGCGAGGATCCGGCGGGTCGCGGCCAACCCGTCCAGGACCGGCATCCGGACGTCCATCAGGATCACATCCGGCACCAGTTCCCGGGCGAGCCCGACCGCCTCGGCGCCATCTGCGGCCTGGCCGACGACCTGCAGGTCCGGCTGGGCGTCGAGCAGCGCGCTGAACCCGGCCCGAACGATCGCCTGGTCGTCCACCACCAGCACCTTGATCGTCACCCGTGATCCTCCTTCGCCAATGGGATCGAGGCCTCCACCACATAGCCGCCGTCCGGGCTGGGCGTCGGACGGAGTGTGCCGTCGAGCAGGCTGATCCGCTCACGCATGCCCACCAGGCCGTGCCCGCTGCCGGTCGTGTCGACCAGCGAGCGGTCGTTGACGCTCGGGGGACCGTTAGCCACCGTGATGCGCAGGTCGCCGTCACCCACCCGGACCGTGATCCGGACCGGGGCTCCTGGTGCGTGCCGGACGGCGTTGCTGACCGCCTCCTGCACGACCCGGTAGGCGGTGAGCTCGACCGCCGGATCCAAAGCGGCAGGCACATCTACCTCGAGCCGCACGTCAGCCCCAGCCCTGCGGGTCGACGCGACCAGTTCATCCAGCTCGGCGATGCCGGGTTGTGGTCCGAGCGCTCCGAGCGCTCCGAGCGCGCCCTCGGGCCCGGTCGACCTCGGGGCGGACGCTTCCTCGCGGAGGAGCCGGAGTACGCGGCGCATCTCGGTCAAGGACGACCTCGCGTCGTCCGCGATCCCGGCGAACTCGGCCCGCACCTCATCCGGCAGGTCACCCAGCCGATGCGGGGCGCTGTCAGCCCGGACGACCACCACCGACAGATGGTGGGCCACGACATCGTGCAGCTCCCGTGCGATCCGGGCTCGCTCCTGCCAGCGAGCGCGCTGGGCCCGTTCGGCGGCGCTGATGCCCTCCTGCTCGGCCAGTTGGCGCCGGGTCTCGCCTCGTGAACGCAGAAGATCGGCGACCACTACCGCGGCGAGCGAGAGCGCGGCCATGGTCAGCAGGGCCGGCCAGGTGCCACGCTCCGGCGCCAGCGTCATCGCAACCACACCGACCAGTTGAGTGACGCCCCACCAGAGCACCAGCATGCGGCGAGACGCTCCTCGCGTGCCGATCACCACCAGCACCGCGGCGTGTCCGAAAACCCCTGTCACCGGCCACGGCCAGGGCTCATCCGCCGAAATCGGTACCGCCACCGCGGCCGTCATCGCTGCGATCAGCAACGAAGCCGGTACGGCGATCGTCGGTCTCAGCCAAGCCAGGGCGAGAGCAAGGGCCCGTGCCACCGCCAGCGCGAGCGCCCCTCCCAGCGGCAATCGGTAGTGCTGCGCCAGATCGGCCGCGGTGAGCACCAGCAAGCCCGCCGTGGCAACGCCGGCGACGATGCCGCCGCGTCCACGCGGCCAGCCGACCGCCAGGTTGGGTGCGTCGTCGGAGGTCACGACACGACCCTAATGGTCGGACAGGCGCGGTTCGGGCAAGTCGGCCGACCGGCGACCGACGGCATCAGAGTTGCTGGGTCCAGGAGTAGAGCAGCAGCATGCCGGCGCTACAGCTGACGATGGTTGCCGGAAGCACCCACCAAGCCACCGATGCCCCATACAAGCGCCGAATCAGCCCACAATGCATCAGTCCGATACCGCGCAACAGCAGTGGCACCACGATGAGCACCGGTATCGAGACCGCGGCGTGGACAGCCCAGGCACCGGCTTTCGTCGGGCCACCCCAGGTGCCAGGCCCGTAGGGACCGTCCGTGACGAAGCCATAGAACACTCCACGCAGCACCGCCGTGACGAGCATGAACAGGAGGAACCAGCAGACCAGACCAAGGACCACGCCGAGTACGCCGTAGCCGAGTGACCGCCATGCGCCGGGTCGGCGAATCGTGACCGGCTCCGGTGACCGCAGAGTCCGAGCCAGTCGACTCCACGTCCGATGGGCTTCGGCCGACCGCCCAACCATGGATCTCGCCGTGGCCAGCAGGCTCAAAGGGGCCAACGCAGCGGCGTATCCCACAGAGCGGAGCAGTGCTGACCTGGGCGCCAACGTGGTGGGGAGGACGTTCGTCATGGGAGGGCTCCTTCGTCTCGGCGATGTCACGACCCTAGGAATCGCGGCACCGCAGAACATCCGGCTACGGAGCCAACCCGCACCCCCTACCCCAGTCCTACCCGCCACGCGGTGGCCTCCTCACCTGGCACAGGGTGGCGATAATTCGTGGGATGCGTGGGCGGGGTGCTGGGTGCGCGGGTCAATGGGTGGCGGGGCGGGTCGACGGGTGCGGCCGGAGAGTCATCTACATCACATTGACGACGCCTGTGTCGGTCAGCACACGGTCAGTCCCGATACGTGCGTGCGGCGAGGCCGCACCCGGCAGGAGGTCAGACATGAGCATTCGGCGGAGGGTAGGAGCGCGCTGCCGCCGAAGGCGCCAACCCGCTGGCTGCACGGAGATGCTGGTCGAACAGGTCCATGGCACGGTGGGTGGTCGACGGCGGCCGGACCCAGCCGGACAAGTGCTGACGAGACCTCAGCCGCGCTTGCTCCCGACCTGGAGCAGCTCCTCGACCGCAGTCCGCAGGCGAGCGTCATCATCCGGGCCCTGCCACACCACCACCCGCGCTCTGTCCCCGAGCATCGCGGCGACCAGCTCCCGCGCCGGTGTGGGGTCACCTTGGTTCAGCAGCACCACAAGCCGGCGACCATCGCGCTGAAGTCGTTCCAGCAGCGGCGGCAGGGTCGAGCCACGGAAGACGCCGGGGTCGCTCTTGACCTTGGTCTCGATCATCACGCCACGGCCTCGCACCACCAGCAGGTAGTCCGCGCGGTCAGGGGCAAATTCGCGATCGTGGTAGACCCGCGCCCTCGGCCACAGCCGCTTCAGCGCCTCGTCCACCTGCGCGTCGTACTGAGCGGCAAGGCGGCTCACCCGCGAGCTGCGTCGCCGGACCGGCTCCGGCATGCGCAGCCGGCCAGCACGACGCCACAAGCTGGTGTCGAACATCGGCGGACCCCCTGACCTCGGGCACTGACCGGGAGTATCCCAGCACGAAGCGTGACCGGCTAGCACTCGGACCGAACTGGTCGACGATCGTGACAGCTTCGCGACCTGACGGTTACCCGACAGTCCCGCGGTCATCGGTTGCCGCAGGCAACCGATAAGGCAAAGCGGTTGCGGGCCGACGGGGTCCCGGGTTGGGATGGTGGCGACCAACTTGCCCCAGGCAGGAGGACGACCAGTGGAGCCACTGACCGCGGAGGAGATCAGGCGCTCCTTCGTCAACTCGTCCCGCAGCCTGGTCAAGGCTATGTCCTTCCCCACCGGTTTCGCGGACCTGGCGTGGGAGGACCTCGACTACCTGGGCTGGCGAGACCCGAAGGCACCCAACCGTGCCTACCTCGTGGTACGCCGCGAGTCGGGGCCCACCGGGATAGCGCTCACCACGGCAGCGACTGGACGACCCCGGCGCGGGACCGGATTGTGCGACCTCTGCCACACGGCGCACCTGGTGACCGATGTCGCTCTGTTCGCCGCACGGAGGGCCGGCGCGGCGGGAAGGGCCGGGAACACCGTCGGCACCTATATCTGCTCGGACCTGGGTTGTTCGCTCTACCTGCGCGGTCTGCGTGAGCTCGACGTGCCGCAGGGCGAGACCGTCGGCACAGCGGAGCGGGTGAGGCGTCTCGGGAATCGCCTGGACGGTTTCCTGCACCGCGTCCTCGCGTAGGGAGGACATCTCCGGTTGCGAAAACGCCCGTGTTGGGCACAGGGTTCTAGCCTGGGAGAGTCGCAGGCCGCCGAACGAGAACCGAGGTCGTGATGTCCGAGTTCAAAATCATCCATGAGATACACGAGGTCCACCCGGATATCCGTGAGCGGCTGACCGCCACCACGATCGAGGCGATCAACGAGTCCAGCTCACGCTCAGCCGAGGACGCCGCGCTGGTCCTGCGTCACCGGCTGGGTGAGATCGGCGTCAACATGA
Organism: Kribbella sp.; assembly: GCA_035759015.1. Lineage (GTDB taxonomy): Bacteria > Actinomycetota > Actinomycetes > Propionibacteriales > Kribbellaceae > Kribbella. The sequence goes on along the minus strand of DASTVQ010000089.1, from coordinate 3,110 downwards.
GCGAGGCCGCCTGCCTGTCGGCGGTCGAGCGGATCAGGTCCGGCAAGACGCTGCGGTTCGAGGTCGAGCGCGAGACGGCCGAGGACTAGCGCATGTGTCCTGACCCCGTGCGTGCTGCGCGGGCCATTGTCTAGAGGCCGTGTCTGGTAATCCCGTGCGTGCTGCGCGGCGGCCGGCGGGCACCTGCTCGCGACTGCACGGGATTACCTGACATGGCCTAGCTGGTCGCTGGTCGCGCTCGAGCGAAGGTCGTCCGCCGTGAGAAGGGATACGAGCTGGATCGCTGCCTCTGCGAGCGCCTCCTGCCCACCTTGCCGGCGGTCGATCACGCAAAGCACCTCGCGCACGTCGGCGCCGAGCGCACGCAGCCCCTTCGTGGACAGCACGATCTGCCCGCCGCTGGTGACGACGTCCTCCACCACCAGGACCCGGCGACCGGCGACCTCCGCACCCTCGGCGAGGCGACACGTACCGTAGGTCTTGGCTTCCTTCCGCACGAAGGCACAAGGCAACCCAGTACGCCGGCCGAGCGCCGTCACCACGGGGATGCCGCCCATCTCCAGACCGGCGAGCACCTCCGTCCCCGGCGGCACCAGCGCCGCCATCGCCTGGGCAATCTCGTCCAGCAGGACCGGGTCGGCCTCGAACCGGTACTTGTCGAAGTACTCCGTTGCCGCGCGCCCGGAACGGAGCACGAACTCACCGGTCAGATGCGCCGCACTGTGGATCCGCCGGCCGAGCTCCGCATGGGTCACGCGCGCAGCCTATCCGCCGGTGCGAGCAGGCGGCGGAAGTCGTCCACACCGATGATCGGCACACCGAGCTCGCGGGCCAGTCGCGCCTTCACGGACAGGCTGTCGACGTCGGCCGCGACGACGAAGGTCGTGTCCGGGCCGACCACCTCCTGGGGCACGAAACCCGCCGCGACCGCCCGCGCCCACCATGACTCCCGAGGCTCGACCATGTCGCCGGTGAAGACCAGTGTGCTGCCGACCGGAAAGCTTTGCCCGCCGGGCCGGGGCGGCACGACGTACCGGCCATTGCTGGCGCGGAGGAGCGCATCGTCGACATCGGCGGCTCCGTGGCCGAGCATCGCCGCAACCCGGTCGAGGTCCCTGCGCTCCTCAGGGCTTACGACACCGTCCCGCCAGAGTGCCTCGGCCAGGCCCACGACGTAGGAACGGTGCAGCTCCGCGACCTGCGAGCGGGTCAACCCCAGGTCGGTGGCGACCTGGACCAACTGGTCGGCATCGGCCGCACCGATCTCGCGGTCAGCGAGAATCATGTCGAGGACGGCCAGGTAGGAGTCCGCCTGGGGAGGCTCCAGGACGCGTGGCAGTCGGTCGACCAGCCGGCTCATCCAGCCATGCCGGCCACCCGCATGCACCGGTCGCACAGTCGGCGTGAATGCCCCACCCGGTAGGGCGGGCCAGGGCAGCCGACTCACCTCCTCGTACGCCCATTGCCACGGTGGCGGGGACGGAAACCGACCGAGGTAGTGGCTGAACAGCTCGGCGGTCGCACGGGTGTCGGCGAGAGCGGAGTGCCAACCCTCGAGTGCGATGCCGGCCGCGGCGCAGCAGGCACCGAGCGTGCGCTGAGCGCCCGGGTAGAGATAGGCGGCCAGCGCCATGGTGCACATCGACCGCTCGGTGATCAGCGGCACCGCCACACCCAGGCGGGTGAACTCGGCGCGCAGGAAACCCAGGTCGAACTCGACGTTGTGGCCGACCACCATCCGCCCCGCGAGCAGACCGGCCAGGTGCCGCGCGACGTCGGCGAAGCCGGGCGCCTGCAGCACGTCGGCCGTCAGGATGCCATGGATGTGCTGCGGGCCCAGGTCCCGCTGCGGATTGAGCAGCGTGACCCACTCGTGCTCGAACCGGCCGTGCGCGTCGAGCAGCACGACCGCGACCTCGATCACCCGGTGCCGCTCGCCAGGCCACAGGCCGGTGGTCTCGGTGTCGATGACGGCATACATCCCCAGCACCCTCCTCCGAATCGGCCTCGACCTGGCGAAAGCCAATCACCCGCCACCGACAGTTCCGGGACCTCACGGCCCAGCTAGGTGACCGATTCCAAGGGGTATGGCCCGGCGTGGTGACTGTCGGGTGAGGTGGAGGGTGTCCAGGATCGGCGTTGCTTACCCAACGTCGACCTCGTGGAGACCTTCGTGGACGCTGATCTGGACACCCTCGCGACAGCACTGTACGTGCGAATCGATGATCTGCTGAAGACCGCGCCGGAGCGGGCGCCGTGGCGCTCGAAGGTGGGGATCGCGGCGAAGATCAGCGACGCCGAGCTGGTGACGCTGTCGGTGATGCAGGCGCTGCTGGGATACACCAGCGAGGCGCGCTGGTTGCGTCACGCCGGTACTCATGTGCGGCATCTGTTCCCGTACCTGCCCAAGCAGCCGGGCTACAACAAGCGGCTGCGCCGGTTGGGATCCACGCTCGGCTGGCTGGTCGGGGTACTGGCCCGCGACACCACACTGTGGACCGACGACGTGTGGGTGGTCGACTCCACCCCGGTCGAATGCGGGCGATCACGCCAGACCGCGCGCCGCTCCGACCTGGCCGGGTGGGCCGAGTACGGCTAGTGCGCCAGCCACCCGCGCTACTTCTGGGGACTGCGGCTGCACCTGCTGTGCACCCTGCACGGGCTGCCGGTCGGGTTCGCGCTGACCGGCGCCAAGGCCGACGAACGCCAGACCCTGCTCGGCATCCTCGACGCCGACCCCGACCTGACCACCCGACGAAGCGGGCAGATCGTGATCGCGGACAAGAACTACTACGGCCGCGACTTCGAGACCACCCTGGCCAAGGCTGATCTGAAGCTGCTGCGCCCGGCCCGCAAAGGCGAGGCCACGCGGGCAGGGACCCAGTTCTTCAAGCCACTGCCACAGGTCATCGAATCCATCAACGACACACTCAAAGGTCAACTCGACCTCGAACAGCACGGCGGCCACACTCCCGCCGGGGTCTGGGTCCGCGTCGTCCAACGCGTCCTGGCCCTGACCGCCGCGATCTGGCACAACGACCACACCGGACAACCAGTCAAACGATCACTCCTGGCCTACGACCACTGACCCCTTGGAATCAGTCATCTAG
>DASTVQ010000088.1:0-71763 GCA_035759015.1 Kribbella sp. | reverse complement strand
CCACGGAGCAACCCACCACATGACGGCCAGCATCGAGGCACCTCTCGACCCCGCAGTACGCACCACCCCGCAGGTAGCGGTCAATGACATCGGGTCGGAGGAAGACTTCCTCGCGGCGATCGATCAGACCATCAAGTACTTCAACGACGGCGACATCGTGGAAGGGACCATCGTCAAGGTCGACCGGGACGAGGTCCTGCTCGACATCGGTTACAAGACCGAAGGCGTCATCCCCTCGCGCGAGCTGTCGATCAAGCACGACGTCGACCCGAACGAGGTCGTGAACGTCGGCGACCACGTCGAGGCCCTTGTGCTCCAGAAGGAGGACAAGGAAGGCCGTCTGATCCTGTCCAAGAAGCGCGCTCAGTACGAGAAGGCGTGGGGCACGATCGAGAAGATCAAGGAGGAGGACGGCGTCGTCACCGGCACCGTCATCGAGGTCGTCAAGGGTGGACTCATCCTGGACATCGGCCTGCGCGGCTTCCTGCCCGCCTCCCTGGTCGAGATGCGCCGGGTGCGTGACCTCCAGCCGTACGTCGGCCAGGAGATCGAGGCCAAGATCATCGAGCTCGACAAGAACCGCAACAACGTGGTCCTGTCGCGCCGGGCGTGGCTGGAGCAGACGCAGTCCGAGGTGCGGATGAACTTCCTCACCCAGCTGCAGAAGGGCCAGATCCGCAAGGGTGTCGTCTCCTCGATCGTCAACTTCGGTGCGTTCGTGGACCTCGGCGGCGTCGACGGTCTGGTGCACGTGTCGGAGCTGTCCTGGAAGCACATCGACCACCCGACCGAGGTCGTCGAGGTCGGCCAGGAGGTCACCGTCGAGGTGCTGGACGTCGACATGGACCGCGAGCGCGTCTCGCTGTCGCTGAAGGCGACCCAGGAGGACCCGTGGCAGCAGTTCGCCCGGACCCACCAGATGGGCCAGATCGTGCCCGGCAAGGTCACCAAGCTGGTGCCGTTCGGTTCGTTCGTCCGGGTCGAGGAGGGCATCGAGGGTCTGGTGCACATCTCCGAGCTGGCCGAGCGTCACGTCGAGATCCCCGAGCAGGTCGTCCAGGTCAACGACGACGTGATGGTGAAGATCATCGACATCGACCTCGAGCGTCGCCGGATCTCGCTGTCGCTGAAGCAGGCCAACGAGGGGATCGACCCGGTCTCGGACGACTTCGACCCGACGCTGTACGGCATGGCGGCGACGTACGACGAGCAGGGCAACTACGTCTACCCCGACGGCTTCGACCCGGAGACGGGCGAGTGGCTCGAGGGCTTCGACAAGCAGCGTGAGGAGTGGGAGCGGCAGTACGCCGAGGCCCACGCGCGCTGGGAGGCCCACAAGAAGCAGATCGAGGACGCCAAGTCGGCCGACGTCGAGGCCGGCGAGGCCTCGACCTACTCGTCGGCTGCCGCGCCGAAGGAGGACACTCCCGTCGAGGGCGCGCTGGCCTCCGACGAGGCGCTGCAGGCGCTCCGCGAGAAGCTCACCGGCCAGGGCTGATCCCGCCGGATCGGTTGATGTAGCTCCGCCGGAGACCCCCGCTGCCGTCTTGGCAGCGGGGGTCTTGGCATGTCGGGGGGTTCCGTGGACGTCGGACAACGCGCACGGCGGGTAGGGCCGCGAGTGCGGCGAGGGTGGGGCGGTCTCCGGTCAGAGGACGGTGGTCACGAGCCCGGTGGCGACCGCGATGACGAGGATGACTGTCAGCGATGTCTCGTAGTGGCTCCCGCCCGCCAGCCTGCTGAAAAGTGGACGTCCGGCCAGATGACCGAGCGCGACGAGCGGGATGAGAGCTGCGAGCGCTGCCGGGTCCGGGATGGCCCCGGAGGTGTGAGTGATCCACAGCGCCGCGGCGCTGACGAGGCTGAGCCCGACATAGCAGGTGCTGATCGTGTCGCGGACACGCGTCGGTTCGGTGCCCCGCCCCGTCAGGTGCAGGAGCAGCGGTGGACCGCTGGTGTTGGTCGCTGTGGTCAGCGCACCGGCCGCGAGGCCGGCGGCCGGCGCCGACCACCAGGAACGGCGCCGCCGCAGACTCCGCCGTGACGAGAGCCAGCGCACGATCAGCGCGCCGATCACGCCAAGCGTGACCGTGTACTGCAGTGTCGCCGCATCCAGCGAGCGGAGCACCGCGACGCCCACGATCGCGCCGGGCAGCGACGCGGCCACGATCACCGCCGAGTCGCGGCCGAGCGGCCGTGGCCGCCGACGCTCGCCGGCGATGATCAGCAAGCTCGCCTCGACGCTGAGTACAAGCAGCGTGCCTATCGCCTGTTGCGGTCCCAGGGCGGCGAACAGCAGCGGTGCCGCCACCAGCGCGAAGCCGAACCCGGTTGCCGATTGCAGGCCGGCTCCGATCGTGACGGCGGCCGCCGCGCCGACCAGGAGCGGGGTCACGATCCGCGTCGCCCGCTCATGCCACCGCGTCCTCGTCCATGGACACCCGCGGGATGTCGAACTCGGGGTGGACGAGCCGGTTGAGGTAGTTGGTGAAGGTGTTGAGCGAGACCTCGGCGACCACCTCGACCACCTCGGAGTCGGTCAGCCCGGCGTTGCGAGCGGCGGCGAGCTCGGTGTCGGGGATGTTGCCGCGGTGCTCGATCACGGCGTCGGCGAGGCGCAGGAGTGCGGCCGCGCGCGGCTCATCAGCAAAGCCCTTGCGACTCGCCCTGAGCTCGACCTCGGTGAGTCCTGCGGCTCGGCCGCCCAGAGTGTGGGCCGACAGGCAGTAGCCGCACTCATTGCGCTGAGCGGTCAAGACCGCAATGCGCTCACGCTCGGCCCGGGTGATCGAGCCCGCGGCCAGGGAAGTGGAGAACTCGAGGAAGCCGTGCAGCGCCTCAGGCGAGGCACCCATCGCCTGCAGGCCGTTGGGAACGGTTCCGAACCTTGCCCGGATGGCGTCGAAGGACGCCTTGAGCTTTCCGGTTGCCGTCTGTGGGTGGGGGAGTGCGATTCGAGACATCAAAGGCCCTTCCGAAGCAACAGCCGATCAGCACACTACTGACCGGTCTGTAGGGCAACGTACACTACAGACCGGTAGGTAGTAAGCTCATCTCATGAGAACCGCAGACCGGCCCTCGGCCCGTGATCGGATTCTCGACGTCGCCGACCGTCTGTTCTACGAGCGCGGTATCCATGCGGTCGGGGTCGACGCGATCGTCGCGGAGGCAGACACCGCGAAGACGACGTTGTACAGCCACTTCCGGTCGAAGGACGAGCTGGTGGCCGCCTATCTGCGCCGCCGCTGCGAACGCTGGCGAGAGCACCTCGACACCGAGCTGGAAGCCCACGGCGGCCCAGCGTCCGAGCGCATCCTGCTCATGTACGAGCTCTTGGGCCAGTGGTTCGCCGAGCCCGGCTACCGCGGCTGTCCCTTCATCAACGCGATGGCGGAGTTTCACGGCGACCACCCCGCGGCGATCGTCACCCGCGTGCACCGCCAGGGGCTCTTGGAGAACCTTGCCCGGCTCAGCGCCGAGGCCGGCGCGCCCCACCCGGAGTCACTCGCAGCCCAGCTGCTGCTGCTCTACGACGCGGCGATGGTTGCCGCCTACCTCGACGGCGACCCTGGTGCGGCGCAGACGGCCAAGGCGGCCGCCGCTGCACTGCTGGGGGCAAGCCGCTGAATCTGCCGGCGCCCCTCCACGGTCATCAGCTCTCCTACCTGGACAGTGGGACCGGATCGTGGTGCTCTTCAGCCACGGGATCCTCGGCTCGCACCGCAAACTGGGTCCGCCATGGGCAGCGGGTGTCCCGATAGGGTGCCGTGGTGCTGAGAGTGGGACTGACCGGGGGCATCGGGTCCGGCAAGAGTGAGGTGTCGCGGCGGTTGGCCGCGCACGGCGCCGTGCTGATCGATGCCGATGTGCTCGCGCGTGAGGTGGTCGCGCGCGGCACCGAAGGGCTGGCTGAGGTCGTCGCGGCGTTCGGCGATGTGCGGACACCCGCGGGCGAGCTGGACCGTCCGGCGATCGGGCGGCTCGTGTTCGGAGACGAGACGGCGCGGCGTCGGCTGGAGAGCATCATCCACCCCCGGGTCCGCGCTCGGGCGGCGGAGATCGAGGCCGCGGCGCCGGCCGACGCGGTGGTGGTGCACGACATCCCGTTGCTGGTGGAGACGGGGCAGTCCGATCGGTTCGATGTCGTGCTGGTGGTCGACGTGCCGCCGCAGACCCAGCTCGACCGGCTGGTCCGGGGCCGCGGGATGCCGGCGGACGAGGCGCGGTCGCGGATCGCGAGCCAGGCCTCCCGCGAGGAGCGGCTGGCCGCCGCGGACGTCGTCGTCGACAACTCGGGTTCGCTGGCCGACCTGGACCGTCAGGTCGACGCGATCTGGTCCGACCTGACGTCTCGGCGCGACCGGGCGCGGTGAGCTGCGGCTCCTGTCGGTCGGGACACGAAAGCGGTGACCCTTGCGCGGGAAATGATGCTCCCGGGCCCGATCTGTCCGGCAGTCACGTGCATGGTCGTGCCCGTCTGGTCCCGGCGACCTGACCCCCCTCGACGCGCCGCCGCGTCGGTCCGAAGTCCAACGTTGGGAGGATGGCGTGGAGTGCCCGCGCTGCAGCTCTGACGTCCCCGAGGTCTCGCACTTCTGCCACCACTGTGGCAACGACCTGCAGGCCGGGGACGCCGAGCGGAAGAAGGCGTATGCCGCGAAACCGGACGAACCGGTGGCATCGTTCAGGCTCGTCTCGACGATCATGCCGCAGGGTGCCGGCCGGCAGCCGTACACCTACAAGGTCGCGCTGGGCATCGCGCTGGCGCTGACCGTGCTGACGGCCGGACTGGGCGCGTTGCCGGTCGCGATCATGATCGCTGCCTTCGCCGTGCCGATCGTCTACATCCTCTACCTGTACGACGTGAACCTGTGGGAGGACGAGCCGGTCCCGGTGGTCGCGGCCGCCTTCGTCGTCACCGGCGTGCTGGCCGCGGTGTTCACCTGGCTGTGGAGCCAACGGATCGGGCTTTCGATCGAGCTCACCGGCGAGAACGCCTCCGGCCCGGTCGGTCGCGACCTGTTGATCCTCGTCCTGCTGGTGCCAGTGGTGTCGGAGCTGATCCGGCAGGTCGGGCCGCTCTACCTCGCCTCGCGCCCCCGGTACGACGACCTGATGGACGGCCTCACGTTCGGCGTGGTCTCGGGCGTCGGATTCGCGTGCTTCGAGACGCTGGTGCTGCACTGGAGCTGGATCAGCGGCGGCTTCGCCAGTCCCGGCAGCAGCACGGCGACCTGGGTTTCAGTGGTGTTGCTGCAGGGCTTTGTGAAGCCGCTCATCTACGGCACCGCGACGGGCCTGGCCGTGGCGGAGTTCTCGGGCCTCGGTGAGAGGTACGACGGCTTCACCGCGCGCTGGGTCGCCGGACTTCTGCAGGCGATGCTGGTGAACGCCCTCTTCCAGGGCGGGGTCTACCTGCTGTCGTTCGTGGGTGGCCGGAGCTCCGCGGTCGGCGCGATCCTCGGTGTCGTCTGGGGCCTGGTGCTGCTCGGCGCGCTGATCATCTTGGTCCGCACGGTGCTGCACAAGGGCCTGCTGGAGGCGGCGCTGGAGTCCGCCGCCCGTGGTGGGTCGAACCACGCCTCCGGCGAGCTGGCGTTCTGCTCGCGCTGCGAGATGCCCCTGCTGCCGCACTCGGACTTCTGTTCCGCCTGCGGCAACTCGGTGCGCGCCGTACCGAAGTCCGACCGTGGCGTCGGAGTGCGGGGTGCGGCCGTACCGGGGAGCGCCGGACAGACTCTCGACCAAGGGACGCAGGCATGAGCGACCAGCACCCGCCCTATGGGCAGGGGCAGCCGGGCTACGGCCCGCCACAGCAGCCGCCTGGCTACGGCCAACCCCCGTACGGCGGACAGCAGGTGTATCCGTCGCAGGGACAGCCGGGTTATCCGCCGCAGGGACAGCCGGGCTACGCGCTGCAAGGACAGCCGGTGTATCCGCCGCAGGGACAGCCCGGGTATCCGCCTGGCCAGTACCCGCCGCCAGGTGGTCAGTCGGGTCCGTGGGGTCCCGGCCCGGGTGGCCCGCAGGGTTTGCAGCCGTGGGGAGCCCCCGGACCGGGCGGCCCGTCGTACGGCCGGCAGCACCGCAAGGGTGGCAACCAGATCATCTTCCTGGCCGTCGGCGGCATTGCGCTGGTGGCCGCGATCGGCATCATCCTCGCCATCGTGCTGAGTGGCGGGGACGACGAGGCCGGTCCTGGTCCCGGGCCGGGGCCGTTGCCCACGACCGGTCCGACGTCACCGGCGAAGGACAACACCGACGAGGGCATCGACGCCGGCCACGGCGTGTTCGTCAAGCCGGCCACGGGGTTCATCCGCAAGACCAGCACCGACGTCAAAGGCGTCTACCTGGTCAAGCAGGGCGAGGCCACCTTCTGGCTGCAGGTCGTGCAGGGCAAGCCGGGTGAGTCGGGCGCCGACGTCATCCCGCGACTGATGGAGAGCCAGAAGAAGGCGATGACCGCAGGGACGTTCAAGACGGGCGAGGTCAAGGAGGACCGTCCGCCGGACGGTCAGCAGTCGAACGTCACGCTGATCACCTCACAGTCCTGGTCGGGCGCCGTGACGAACCAGAGCTTGACTACGAACCTGGTCGGCTACATCGCCGTCATCGATACCAGGAAGGGCGTGATCTCGGCCGTCCAGGTCACCGCCCGCAAGGATCGTCAGTCGCAGCTGACCCCTGACATCGAGGCCATGATGCAGTCGGTCATCAAGAGCCAATGAGCGGCAAGCGCGGACCGGGCGGCGACAACCCGTGGGTGAAGCCGCAGGCTGAGGACGAATTCGTCGACACCGCGCCGGAGCTGCCTCCGTCGCCCTGGTCGGCGGAGGTGCCGCCACCTCCGTCGCCATGGGCGACCGGCGGCGCAGCGGACGGCCCGGCGTTCGGAGGTAGGCCCGCCAGTGACTCCGGCGCGGCCTGGGGCGACAAGGTCGGGCCGCCGTCGCTGCGTCGCCCCGCGCCCGAGCCCAGACGTCGCAAGCTCCCGCCGTTGCTGATCCCGATCGCCGCCGCCATCGTCGTGGTGGCGCTGCTCGCCGTTGCCGGGATCCTGCTGACCGGCGGGGACGACACCGCGGATCCGCCGCCGCAGTCGCCGTCCATGCCGGCGTCGACGACTCCCGACCCTTCGACGACTCCCAGCCCTTCGACGTACTCGCCACCCCCGAACGCGATCGCCGTGGCCTTCGGGGTGTCGGTGGTGCCGGTCGATGCCTGGAGCGTGCTGGCCAAGGAGACCGAAGGCAAGCAGCTGGTCACCTACGCGCCGAACGGCGAGCCGCGAGCGTTCTTCTGGGTCCGGCAGAAGGAGAACGTGTCGGCCAAGGAGTACCTGCTGCGGATCGTCGAGGGGGAGACCCAGGGTGAGACCACCCAGCTGGGCAACGACCGGAACCTGGCCTGCCCGCGCGACGTCCTGGTCGAGTGCGTGGCGATCACCTACACCTCGGTCTCCAAGGGAGTGAAGGTGCAGGGTTTCGTCGAGACCTACCGACGCACGGACGGCGTCGTCACGGCGATCGACTTCCGCACCCGCACCGACTTCGCCCGGAAGGCCGAGGCCGACGCCGCAACCATGAAGAAGTCGGTCGTCGACAGTCTCTAGAGGATCAACTCCGCGAAAGGCGCTCATGAGTCAGCAGTACGGACCGCCGGGTCAGGGGCCGGCGGGACAGGGTGGTCCCGGTCCGCAGTACGGACAGCCGCTCCCGCCGCCCGGCTGGGCCCCGGGAGGCTGGGGTCCGGGCGGTTATCCGCCGGCGCAGTTCCGTCCGCCCACCCGCCCCAAGCGCACCCAGTACATCGTGATCGCGGGTGCCGCGGTGGCGATCGTGCTGATCGTGCTCGGCGCCGCGCTGCTGGTGACGAGCGGCAGCGAGGAAGCCCGGCAACCCACGGCCGACGAGACGCTCACCCCCGCACCGGTGGGGACGCTCTACACCCCGCCGACGCCGTCACCCACCGAGACCGAGGTGACCCGGGGCCCGCACGACAAGGGCGTCGAGATCGGCGGCGGGGTCTGGTTCACGCCGGCCAAGGGCTGGACGAAGGATCCGCAGAAGCGGGCCGGCGCCAGCTACCTGCTGCCGGAACCGGGTCGCCGCGGAGCCATCGACGGCTGGTTCTGGGTCCGGCAGACCAGCTTCATGGGTGCGAAGGCGTTCGCGGACCACCTGGTCGACGTCGAGTCGAACAACCTGCAGCACGTGGTGATCGGCAAGGGGCGCTACACCAGATGCCCGTCGGCGGCGCTGAAGGTCTGCTACGCCACGAACTACTCGGCCGTCGTCCCGATCAAAGGGAGGAAGCCCGTCGTCTTCGCCGGCTTCATCCAAGCCTTCGAGGACAAGGCGGGGATGACCACGGCCACGGACGCGGCGTTGCAGAAGGAGGTCTACCAGGCCCGCAAGCAGGAGGTGCTGACCATGAACAACAGCCTGATCCGAAGCTTCTGACAGAGCCGGCCCCGGATTTTGTCGGCGCCGCGCCGTACGGTGGATGCCATGAGACAGGTCACCGATCTCCAGCGCATGGTCGCGCCCCTCAAGGTCGTGTCCGACTTCGAGCCGGCCGGCGACCAGCCGGCCGCGATCGACGAGCTCGAGCGCCGGATCGACTCGGGCGAGCAGGATGTCGTGCTGCTCGGCGCCACCGGCACCGGCAAGACCGCGACGGTGGCCTGGCTGGCCGAGCGGATCCAGCGGCCGATGCTGATCCTCCAGCCGAACAAGACGCTCGCGGCCCAGTTCGCGAACGAGCTGCGCCAGTTCTTCCCCGACAACGCGGTCGAGTACTTCGTGTCGTACTACGACTACTACCAGCCTGAGGCCTATGTCCCGCAGACGGACACCTACATCGAGAAGGACTCCTCCATCAACGAGGAGGTGGAGCGGCTCCGGCACTCTGCGACCTGGTCGCTGCTGACCCGGCGTGACGTCATCGTGGTGGCGACCGTCTCCTGCATCTACGGCCTGGGCTCTGCGGACGAGTACCTGAACCGCATGATCCACGTGCAGGTCGGTGCCGAGACCGACCGCGACGGGCTGCTCCGCAAGCTGGTCGGCGTGCAGTACGCGCGAAACGACCTGGCCGGCACCCGGGGCACCTTCCGGGTCCGCGGTGACACGCTCGAGGTGTTCCCGGTCTACCAGGAGCTCGCCGTGCGGGTGGAGTTCTTCGGTGACGAGATCGAGCGCCTCATGACGCTGCACCCGATCACCGGCGAGGTGCTCAGCGAGGAGGACGAGCTCTACATCGGCGCCGCCACCCACTACGTGACCGCGCCCGAGAAGATGGAGCGCGCGATCAACAGCATCGAGGCCGAGCTGGCCGAGCGGCTGGCGGAGCTGGAGCGTGGCGGTCAGCTGCTGGAGGCCCAGCGGCTGCGGATGCGGACGACCTACGACATCGAGATGATGCGCCAGATCGGCACCTGCTCCGGCATCGAGAACTACTCCCGGCACACCGACGGCCGCGAGCCGGGCTCGGCGCCGCACTGCCTGCTGGACTACTTCCCCGAGGACTTCGTCATGGTCATCGACGAGTCGCACGTCACCGTGCCCCAGATCGGCGGGATGTACGAGGGCGACATGTCCCGCAAGCGCACCCTGGTGGAGCACGGGTTCCGGCTGCCCTCGGCGATGGACAACCGGCCGCTGCGCTGGGAGGAGTTCCTCGAGCGGATCGGCCAGACGGTCTACCTGTCGGCAACCCCGGGGCAGTATGAGCTGGACAAGTCCGACGGGCACGTCGAGCAGCTCATCCGGCCCACCGGCCTGGTCGACCCCGAGGTGATCGTCAAGCCGACGAAGGGCCAGATCGACGATCTGATCCACGAGATCCGGATCCGGGTCGAGCGCAACGAGCGGGTGCTGGTCACGACCTTGACCAAGAAGATGTCGGAGGATCTCACCGACTACCTGCTGGAGATGGGGATCCGGACCAGGTACCTGCACAGCGAGGTGGACACGCTGCGCCGGGTGGAGCTGCTCCGCGAGCTCCGGATGGGTGAGTACGACGTCCTCGTCGGCATCAACCTGCTCCGCGAGGGGCTGGATCTGCCCGAGGTATCGCTGGTGGCGATCCTGGACGCGGACAAGGAGGGCTTCCTCCGCAGCGGCCGGTCGCTGATCCAGACCATCGGCCGGGCCGCGCGAAACGTGTCGGGCGCCGTGTTCATGTACGCGGACAAGATCACCCCGTCGATGGAGATGGCGATCGACGAGACCAACCGCCGCCGCGCGAAGCAGGTGGCCTACAACGTCGAGCACGGCGTCGACCCGCAGCCGCTGCGCAAGAAGATCGCCGACATCACCGACATGCTGGCCCGCGAGGACGCTGATACGGCCGAGCTGCTCGGCAGCGGCCGGTCGCAGAGCCGGGGCAAGGCGCCGGTGCCGGGTGCCCTGGCGAAGACCAAGGCGGGGGAGCACGCCAGGGCGCTGGCCGGCGGCCTGCCGTCGTCCGACCTGGCCGACCTGATCCAGCAGCTCACCGATCAGATGCACAACGCGGCCGCGGAGCTGCAGTTCGAGGTCGCCGCCCGGTACCGGGACGAGATCTCCGAGCTGAAGAAGGAGCTTCGCCAGATGGTCCAGGCGGGCGTCAAGTAGCGGTTCGAGGAGGGGCGACAGTGCTTGATCACATGTCACTGCAATGTGACGACCTCGCGGCCAGCCGGCGGTTCTACGAGCGTCTGCTCGAGCCGCTTGGCGTCGCCGTCGCGATGGACTTCGAGGAGGTCGTCGGTTTCGCCGGGCGCGACGGCCAGCCGCAGTTCTGGCTCGGCCCGTCGCGAGGTGGCGTCCAGCGCGAGGTGCACGTCGCCTTCGCCGCCCCGGACCGCGCCGCCGTGGACAAGGTGTATGAGGTCGCCCGTGAGCTGGGGGCGGAGGTGTTGCACGAGCCGCGCGAGTGGCCCGAGTACCACCCTGGCTACTACGGCGTCTTCGTCCGTGACCCCGACGGCAACAACGTCGAAGCGGTCACGCACCGTTAGCGCGGAGGGGTCGTGCGGCTGACCGGCGTGGAGTTGATCGAGCACTGCCTGGCCAAACCGGGGGCGTGGCAGGACGAGCCTTGGGAGGGTGACGTCGTCGCGAAGGTGAGCGACAAGATCTTCGCGTTCCTGGGCAGCGGGGACTCCGTCGGCATCAAGTGCGGCCGCAACCGCGAGGAGGCCGACGAGCTGGTCGACACCTACCCCGACGACGTCTCGAAGATGGCCTACATCGGCCGCTCAGGGTGGAACACGGTCCGCCTCGGCGGCGCCGTGCCCGACGAGGAGATCCTGGAACTGGTGGACGCGTCGTACGAGACGGTGGTGGCGAAGCTGCCGAGATCGCGCCGTCCGCCGGGCACCGGCTGACGGCGCGCGGGCTTATTCCCGCGCGTCACGTGAGGATTCCGACAGCCTGAGCGCGCGTCCCGATTTGGCTCCGGGCTGACCGACCGGCAAGAATGGGTCAGGTTGAAGGGGAGTATTCCTTCGCGGCGGTATCGTCATCACGGTCAAGGGGCACGCCCCTTCCCGGTGCCGCCGGCCAGGCTCGATCGATGGAGCCAGGCGGAAGAGACCTTCGGAGTCCGTCTTCTCGTCTGCGCTCCGGAGGGTTTCCGTGCACGTTCACGAATACGTCTGGTACATCACGGTCGGGGTGCTGCTTGCCCTGCTGGCCTTCGACGTATTCATCATCGGGCGACGCCCGCACGAGCCAACGACCCGCGAGTCTGCGACCGCCATCGCCTTCTACGTCTCGACGGCGATCGTCTTCGGCCTGGGTGTGTGGTACTTCTCCGGTGGCCGCTATGCGGGTGAGTTCTTCGCCGGCTGGCTGACCGAGTACAGCCTGAGCGTGGACAACCTCTTCATCTTCCTGATCATCATGACCAGGTTCCAGGTGCCGAGGAAGTACCAGCAGACGGCGCTGCTGGTCGGCATCATCCTGGCGTTGTTCTTCCGTGGCATCTTCATCGCGGTCGGCGCGGCCGCGATCAACCAGTTCTCCTGGATCTTCTACATCTTCGGCGCGTTCCTGGTGTACACGGCGGTGCACCTGGCCCGGCAGGGCGAGAACGACGAGGACGACTACAAGGAGAACGCGGTCATCCGGTTCGCCAAGCGCCGGTTGCCCGCGACCGACGAGTACAACGGCGTCAAGCTGACCCTGGTGCAGAACGGCAAGCGGTTGATCACCCCGATGGCGATCGTGATCATCGCCCTGGGCACCACCGACCTGTTGTTCGCGCTGGACTCGATCCCCGCGATCTACGGTCTGACGCAGGAACCGTTCCTGGTCTTCACCGCGAACGTGTTCGCCCTGATGGGGCTTCGCCAGCTGTACTTCCTCCTCGGCGACCTGTTGCGGCGGCTGGTCTACCTGTCTCTCGGCCTGTCGGTCGTCCTGGCGTTCATCGGTGTGAAGCTGGTGCTGCACGCGATGCACGAGAACGAGCTGCCCTTCATCAACGGCGGCAAGCACATCGAGTGGGCCCCGGAGATACCGATCTGGGTGTCGCTTGGCGTGATCATCGTGACCCTGGCCGTCACGACGGTCGCCAGCCTGCGTAGGTCCCGCAAGGATGCCGCCGCCAACGGCCAGGCCGAGGCCGACGGCCAGGCCGAGGCCGACGCGGCGCCGAGCACCGAGACGCTGGTCGCGCGGGCCGGCGGCGGCGAGCTCGACGAGGCGACCCGCAGCGAGATCGAGTCCGAGCTCAACGCGATCGAGTCCGAGCCCGAGCCGTCGGCCGAGGCGTCCAAGAAGGTCTAATCCGGTTTGTCGTCGCCGATGGTCTCGAGCAGCCCGGCGACCAGCGGGTTCTGGTCGTTCCTGCGCCACGCGACGGCGACCTTCGTCCGAGCCGAAGCCGGCTCGGTGCCGCGGAAGGCGACGCCGCTGAGGCGGATCCGCTGAATGCTTGCCGGGGCCAGCGAGACACCGAGGCCGGCTTCGACCAGCGCGCAGACGGTCTGCCACTCGACGGCGCGCTGGGCCACTTGGGGTTCGAAGCCCGCGTCCTGGCACACGGCGATGATCTGGTCGTGGAGCCGAGGGGCGACGACGCGTGGCAGGAGTACGAAAGGTGAGTCGGCCAGCTGCGCCACCTGGACAGACCATTGGGACGCCAGAGGATGCTCCGCTGGTAGTACGGCGACGAAGCCCTCGGTCAGGATGGTCCTGAATCCCAGCGCGGGCTCATCCTCGGCCGGTGGCTCCCGTAGCAGGCCGATGTCGATGGTCTGGTCGTGCAGGGCGGCGAGCTGAGGCGCGGTCGTCATCTCTTGGATCTGGATGCGCACGCCCGGGAATCGCTCCCGATAAGTGCGCAGCAGGTCCGGTAGGACGGTGAGTGCCAGCGAGGCGGCGAAGCCGAGCCGGATCCGGCCTGCCTGGCCGCTGCCGACCGCCCGTGCAGCCGCCAGGCCGTCCGTCAGCTCGGACATGGAGCGACGGGCGGCGGGCAGCAGCTCCCGGCCGGCGGGCGTCAGCGCGACCCGCCCCGGCGCCCGGCTGAACAGCGCGTGGCCGACCTTGTCCTCCAGGCGGCGGATCTGCTGGCTCAGCGGCGGCTGTGCGATGCCCAGACGGCCGGCCGCCCGCCCGAAGTGGAGCTCCTCGGCAAGCACGACGAAAGCGTGCAGCTGTGGTAACGGAAGCTCGGGCCGGTCCATATCTCTCAAGATATCAGAGCGGGCCAGAAGCTGTATTAGACGTATCGCTAGCGGGTCACCTAGCGTTCTGTGCATGACAGAGCGGCGCGCGATTCTCAGCGGTTCCACTTTCGAGGAGCAGATCGGCTATGCCCGAGCCGTCGTGGACGGCGACTGGGTGCACGTGTCGGGGACGACCGGCTTCGACTATGCGACCATGACGATCTCCGACGACGTGGTGGACCAGGCCGAGCAGTGTCTGCGCAACATCGAGTCCGCGCTGACCGAGGCGAAGTGCACCTTCGCCGATGTCGTGCGAGTGCGGTACCTGTTGCCTGACCGCGCGGACTTCGAGCCCTGCTGGCCGGTCCTGCGCGGCTGCTTCGGCGAGGTCCGGCCGGCCGCCACGATGCTCGTCTGCGGCCTGGCCGATCCGCGGATGAAGATCGAGATCGAGGTGTGTGCGCGGCGGCGCACGACGGCCTAGCGGCCCTCTGTGATCAGAGGCGGGCCGCCGCGACGAGGGTGGCCAGGCGGTCCGGCAGCAGGGCCTGGTTCTCGAGCACCTTCCCGGTCTCGGAGGCGTGCAGCATGCCGTCCGCCGAGACGAACCCGACATGGTGGACCACCTCGCCGGGCCGCGCGAAGAAGTAGAGATCACCCGGCTGGACCTCGTCCAGTGGGACCTGCTCGAGCGCGGCGCACTGGTCGTGTGCGTCCCGGGGGACCCGCTGCCCCAACACCCGGCTGACCGCGTGCACCAACCCCGAGCAGTCCAGCCCGAACGATGAGGTGCCACCCCACAAGTACTCGAGTCCGAGGAACTGCGAGCCAAGGCGGATCCGGTCCTCAGGCAGCGCGGGGGCGTCCCCCGCGCGCAGGACGTCGTTCACGAGCCAGCCTTGTGCGCCGTCCGGCAGGGCCACCCGCGTATGGCTGTCGGTGCGATCGGTCGTCGCCAGAACCGTGGCGAAGGACAGTTCGGCGATCGGCGCGCCGTCGGGCTCGGCCGTCAGGGTCGTGGTCGGAACTGACACGGCGACCGGACCCGTCGCGCTGGCGGGCAGTTCTCCGAGGTGGCTCGTCGGCACCCAGCCCGGGTAGCCGAGGTCGTCGCTCGACGACGGCTGCCAGGGTGCGACGATCTCGGACCAGCCGTCGCGCTCCGACCGCACCATCACCGGTTCGGCGAACAACACCTGGGTCAGGGTCCGGCCGTGCAGGCCGAGGCGGGTCTCGGTGTCCATCGACTGGGACCACCCGGCGACGTCCGGTACGGCGGCCACCGCCGGGGCGTCGATGTCGCGGGGTGCGTCGGGTGCGGTCCAGACGGTGCTGACCGGGACTTTGACAGCGGCTAGCTTCATGCGGTCAAGCCTGTCACGCCGAGTCCGGGTGCCGAACTCAGGGTGATCGTCGGACCGTCGTACCGGATGCCACCGGTCACCGGCGACTCCTTCAGCCACCAGGCGGCGTCCAGGTCGCTGATCGCCGTGGTCGGGTAGGCCGCCACCAGCGCGGCAGCCGCTCCGACGCCGACATGGCTCTCCATCATCGAGCCGACTATCGTGCCGAGCCCGTGCTCGCGCGCGACCTCCAGCAGGGTGCGGGCCGGGCCGAGTCCGCCGCACTTGGCGAGCTTGACGTTCACCAGGTCCGCCGCGCCGTGCCTGATCACCGCGACCAGGTCACGGACGCTGTAGACGGACTCGTCGGCCAGGATCGGGGTGCCGACCCGGTCGGTGATCCAGGCCATGCCCTCCAGGTCGGCGGCGGGGACGGGCTGCTCGACCAGCTCGATGTCGCAGCCGGCGTCCTCCAGCGCACGGATCGCCCGGACCGCGTCACGACGGGTCCAGCCCTGGTTGGCGTCGAGGCGGATCCGCGGCTGCGGTCCGACGGCCTCGCGGATCCGCCGTACCCGGGCGAAGTCGGCGGCCGCGTCGCCCGTGCCGACCTTCACCTTCAGTACGTCGAACCCATCGGCGATCCGGTCCACCGCGGCGGCGGCCAGAGCCTCGGAGTCGCCGGCGGACAGAGTCACGTCAGTGCGCACGCTGTCGATGGTCGAGCCGAGGAACCTGTGCAAGGTCTGGCCGCGGCGGCGAGCCATCAGGTCGTGCAGCGCGACGTCGACCGCGGCTTTGGCGCCATGGTTGGCGGCGGCCGCGCTCTGCACCCGCCGCAGCGTCTCGGTCAAGTCGTCGGGGCCGAGGCCGCCGAGCGCCGTGGCGATCGGTCCTTCGACACATGCTTGGGCACCGGCCAGCGACTCACCGGTGACCTTCCAGACCTGCGGCGCCTCACCCCAGCCGCTCAGTCCCTCGTCGGCGTCGTCGCTGATCTCGACCAGCAGCGACTCGGCCTGGGTCGCGGTCCGGAGCGCGGTCACGAAAGGGGTGTGCAGCGGAGCGGACACCAGGTGGGTCCGAAGGCGCAGGCTCATCGGACTGCCTCCAGCTTGTGCCTGTGTTCCCACGCCACGGCTGCGATTTCCGCGATCAGCTTCTGCGCGTCCTGATCCGGGAGGTCCGAGGTGGTGCAGACGACCAGCACGAAGGGCTCGGCGTCGTCCGGCCGGACGATGCCGCCGTCGTGCCGGATCCGCAGGTCCCACCCGTTCTTGTGCTCGACCCGGGTGCCGGCCGGGACGCCGGCCGGGATCTCGCCGTTCCACTGGTTGCCCGCCAGCAGGTCGCGCAGATAGTCGCCCGAGGCGCCCTGGTCATTGCCGACCGCAACCAGTACGGCGGCCAGGTCGGCCGGGCTCATCGTGTTGCTGATGCCGGCGGCCTGGGCAGCGGTGTCGTCGATGCCACGGCGGATCGCGCTCCGGCCGGAGCCGTACTGGGCGAGCACCGCATCGGCGGCATCGATGCCGATGAGCTCCAGCACCAGATCGGTCGCCAGGTTGCTCGACACGGTGATCATCTCTGTGGCGAGCCAGCCGAGCGGCACCTCCTCGCCCATCCTGGTCCAGGTCGCCGGTGCCTCGTCCTCGGCCGGGTTCACCCCGAAGCGCCCACCGGCGGCCGAGGCGAAGTCGTTGTGCACGGTGATCGGCTGGCCCAGGTCCAGCTCACCGGCCTCGACCTTGCGCATCATGGCCATCGCGACGGGCAGTTTCATCGTGCTGGCGGAGTAGTGCGTCCGGTCCGCGTCGTGGGTGAACACCGGCAGGCCGTCGAGCCGTCCCAGCCAGACACCGAACTCGCCGCTCCCGGCCACCCCACCGAGCAGGTCAGCTATTCCCATGGCCGTCAGCCTTCCACAACGCCCTCGCGCCCGAACTTCGTGGGCTGGCAGACTTCCCACCATGGCGCGGAGGCGGGAGGTGCTGTGGACCCGAGCAGGCGGCCGTCGCGGATCGCGATGATCCGGCATGGCGAGTCCGAGGCCAACCTGGACAAGTCGATCTTCGAGCGGGTGCCGGACCACGCGATCCCACTGACCGAGCATGGGCGGGATCAGTCCGCCAAGGCGGGGCAGGACCTTCGCGAGCTGTTCGAGGGAGAGCCGGTCCGCGTCTACGTCTCGCCGTACAAGCGGACTCTCCAGACACTGGACGCGCTCGGTCTGGACGACTTGATCGAGACGGCCCGGCAGGAGCCGAGGCTGCGCGAGCAGGACTGGGCCAACTTCCAAGACAGCGCCGACATCGAGCGCCAGCAGGTGCTGCGCGACGAGTTCGGGCACTTCTTCTACCGGTTCACCCACGGCGAGTCCGGCGCGGACGTCTACGACCGGGTGTCGACGTTCCTGGAGACGCTGCACCGTGACTTCGAGACGCCGGCGGCACCACGCAACGTCCTGCTGGTCTCCCACGGGTTGACGATGCGGCTGTTCTGCATGCGCTGGTTCCACTGGTCCGTGGAGTTCTTCGAGACCCTGTCGAACCCGGAGAATGCGGAGACGCGGGTATTGCTGCTCCAGCCGAACTTCCAGTACAAGCTGGACCGTCCGTTCGAGCAGTGGTGCGAGTACGAGCCGACCGAAAAGGAGAGATCGGCATGGTTGTAGACGAGTTGCGCGAGGCCGCCCTGAACCTGCTGGCGAGCCTGACGCCGGCTCAGCACGAGGCCGTCACGGCACCCTTCGACACCCCCGACCATCAAGTGTGGACCTACCTTCCTGGGGTTCGCCCGGGACTCACGCTGGGCCATTTGGACCCGCCGCCGCGCCGGCTGGCGCTGCGGCTGGTCGAGCTGGCCTGCAGCGAGCGAGGTCTTGCGGACGCGCAGGCGGTGATGTTCGTCGAGGCGATCCGGCGCGGGCTGCCCCAGGCCGAGCCCGGTTCGCTCGTCGACGCCTACGAGGACCAGCGTTACTACCTCCGGATCCTCGGCGACCCGGCCGGTCCGGGACCGTGGGGATGGCGGCTGAACGGGCACCACCTCGCGCTGCACCTGACGCTCGTGGACGGCGCGGTGGCGATGACGCCGCAGTTCTTCGGCGCAGAGCCCGCGACGGTCCTGTCGGGTCCACACGAGGGCCTGCGGACGCTACCCGCCGAGCAGGATCTGGGTCGCGCACTGCTGGCCGCTCTCGAACCGGGCCAGCGCGCGGTCGCGGTGGTCTCCGAGGTCCCACCCGCCGACCTCCTCACCAGGCACGACCCCGTGGCCGATGCGAGCCGACTGCATCGCGGTCTCCCGTACGGCGACATGGACGCCGAGCAGCGCCGACTGCTCAGCCTTCTCGTCGGTCAGTACATCGGCCGCGCGGCCGGGCCGATCGCCCTGCAGAGCTGGCAGGACATCACCGAAGCAGGTATCGAGCGGTTGACCTTCGCCTGGGCGGGTGGTTCCGGACCAGGACAGGGGCACTACTACTCGGTGGCCGGGCCCACCTTCCTGGCCGAGTACGACAACACCCAGGACTACGCGAACCACATCCACTCGGTCTGGCGCGACCTTCGCAACGACTGGGGCAAGGACCTCCTCGCCGCCCACTACGCCATGGGCCGCCACTGATGGAGGCCGAGCGGTTGCGGGTCCTGGTGACGAATGACGACGGCGTCGGGTCACCGGGTATCAGGGCGCTGGCGGACGCCGTTGCGGGACTGGGTCACGACGTGCTGGTGGTCGCCCCGCTGCAGGATGAGAGCGGAATCGGATCTGCCCGGGCAGGCGTGATCGGCGTACCCATCCGGGCTTCGACTGTGCAGCCGGGATTCATCGGGATCGGCGGGACACCCGCGCTGGCGGTGACACTGGCCCGCCTCGGCGCCTTCGGACGACCGCCTGACCTCGTCGTCTCGGGGATCAACCACGGCCACAACATCGGCGTATCGATCCTGCACTCCGGCACCGTCGCCGCTGCGCTCACTGCGGCCAGTCAAGGCATGTCGGCGCTCGCCCTGAGCATCGACGCCACGCAGCCGCAGCACCTGGAGACGGCAGCCGGCGTAGCCGCCGAGGCGCTGCAATGGCTTGCGGCCGCTCAGCAGGGCACGGTGCTCAGCATCAACGTGCCAGACTTGCCTGCCGACGACTTGAAGGGCGTACGACGAGCCCGGCTGACACCGATCGGGCGTTCCCGGCTCGCCGCGGCGACGGGTCCGACCGGCGAGCCGATGATCGTGTCGGAGATGCCGCCCGAGCCGCCGGACCCGGATACGGACGAGGCCTTGCTCGCGGCCGGTTACGTCACCGTCACCTCGATCACCGGCATCCGTGAACGGCCGGACGACGCTCCCGCGCAATACCTCGACGACCACCTGAGCGCGCGCACCAGCTGAGCCTGGTCTGATGAGAGACTCTGCCGCATGACGCAACCGCCACAAGGCCCCTCACCCATGTACGTGCCGCAGTTCACCATGAAGCAGCGGATCACGATGATGGTCAACCGGTACGAGCTCATCGCCACCAACCCGGACGGTTCCGACGGTCCGCTGCTGGCGCTGGCACAGCAGAAGCGGATGGCGTTCAAGGAGCAGGTCACGTTCTACTCCGACGAGACCAAGACCCGCGCGGTCTTCTCGTTCAAGGCCCGCAAGACCATCGACCTCGGCTCCGGGTACGACGTCCTCGACGAGGCGGGTCAGCCGCTCGGCTGGTTCAAGAAGGACTTCGGCAAGAGCCTGATGCGGTCCAGCTGGCACCTGAGCGCGCCCGGGGTGGACACGTTCGGCACCGAGCGGAACGCCAACATCGCGATTCTGCGCCGGGTCTGGGACGTGGTGCCGGTGCTCGGCGACATCCCGCTGCCGTTCATCTTCCACTTCGATTTCACCGACAACGCCACCAAGCAGCCGGTGCTGTCGGTCGAGCGCAGGCTGTCGATGCGGGACCGCTACCAGGTGGCCGTGCCGGACCCGCGCCTGGACTTCCGGGTCGCCGCCGCGATGACCGTCGCCCTGGATGCCCTGCAGGGTCGCTGATCCAGCCGGTTCACCCTTTTGGGGGACCGTACCCTGATCCCGCTCGTCAGCCTTGGCTCGCAGGGGGCGGAGTGCGAGTCTTGACGCATGGGTGGAGCGCAGCGGAGTCGACGGTGGCTGGTGCCGGTGACGGCAGTCGCAGTGGTGGCAGGCGTGGGAGCGCTCGGACCGATGGTCGCGGACGCGTCCCCGGACCTGCCCGGCATCACGGCTCAGGAGCTGCTGACCAGGGTGCAGTCGGCGAAGGTCGAGGGTCTGTCCGGCACGGTCCGGTCGGCGACGGACCTCGGCCTGCCCGCGATCCCCGGCGTCGGCGGCGAGCGCGGCTTCACCGACCTGCTGGCCGGCGAGCACACCGCGCGGGTCGCCTTCGCGGCTCCGGACAAGGCCACGGTGTCGGTGCTCGACGACATGGCCGAGCGCGTCCTGACCACTGACGGCACCACCGCCTGGGTGTACGACTCGCGCAGGCATGAGGCCACCAAGCTCACCCTGCCGGCCCGGCCGGCCAAGCCCGACGTCGCCCCGGATCGTGAGGCCTACGATCCGTCCGCCATGGCGAAGAAGTTCCTGGCCGCGATCGACCCGACCACCAAGGTCGAGGTGGCCGGTACGGAGAAAGTGGCTGGTCGCGACGCGTACCTGCTGCGCCTGGTGCCCAGGACGGACCGGACCACCGTGGGCTCGGTGACGCTGGCCGTCGACTCTAAGAACTGGGTCCCGCTGGAGGTCACCGTGATGCCGCGGACCGGCAAGGACCCGGCCGTGCAGCTGGGTTTCTCGGCCGTGTCGTTCGACGTCCCGTCAGCGGCGACCTTCTCCTTCACGCCGCCGACGGGCACGAAGGTCACCGACGAGGTGCTGCCTGCCCACCCGCGGCACCCGAAGGTGGTGCCGCCGAGGAGCACCCCGTTGAAGGACAAGCCGACCGTGATCGGCACAGGCTGGGAGAGTGTCGCGGTCCTTCGCAGCAGCGTCCCCTCCGGCTCGGGTCCGCTCGACCAACTACTGGCCAAGGCGCCGACGGTCCAGGGCAGCTGGGGCAGTGGAAAGGTGCTGACCAGCAAGATGGTGAGCGCGCTGATCACCGACGATGGCCGCGTGCTGATCGGACTCGTCCCGCCGAGCGTGCTGGAGTCGGCCGCAGCCAAGGCACCCCGCTGACCGGCAGTCCGGCGGGGGAGCGGTGACCGAGGTGTTTCCCGGGGCACAGCCGGCAGGCACGCCGCCGGTCGTGACCCGTGGGCTGACCAAGCGGTTCCGGAGCGGCCAGGTGGCCGTCGACGCGATCGACCTGGAGGTCCCGCCCGGCAGCATCTTCGGGTTCCTAGGTCCGAACGGCTCCGGCAAGACCACGACGATCCGGATGCTGCTCGGCCTGATCGCCCCGACCGCCGGATCGGTCGAGCTGTTCGGACAGCCGATGCCGAAGGCGCAGCTCACTGTGCTGCCGCGAGTGGGAGCGCTGGTGGAGGGACCGGCCTTCTACCCGTTCTGGACGGGCCGGGCCAACCTGCTCCGGTTCGACGCCGCGGACCGGACCGCCGACCCGCGCACCCGCAGGCTGCGTGCCGGTGAAGCCCTCGAGCGAGTCGGGCTGTCCCACGTCTCGGGCAAGAAGGTCCGGGCCTACTCACTCGGCATGCGGCAGCGGCTGGCGATCGCCGTGGCGCTGATGCAGCGCCGGGACCTGCTGGTCCTGGACGAGCCCACCAACGGCCTGGACCCGCAAGGCACCCGCGAGGTCCGTTCGCTGCTCCGGGAGCTGGCGCACGATGGCACCACTGTCTTCACCTCCACCCACCTGCTGGCCGAGGTCGAGCAGGTCTGTACCCATGCCGCCGTGATGAGCCGCGGCAAGCTGGTCCGGCAGTCCACCATGGCCGAGCTGAGGTCAGAGCTGCGGCCGCGCCTGGTCGTCCGGACGCCGGATCTCGACCAGGCGGAGTCGACCTTGGCCGGCCTCGGCGTCACCGACGTACGCCGGCTGGCCGAAACGGTCGAGGGGGACCCCGGAGCGTTGCCGATCGACAAGCTGGCGGCCGCCCTGGTCGCGGCCGACGTCCGGATCCACGGGTTCGGGCTCGAACGGCCGAGCCTGGAGGAGGCCTTCGTGGCCCTGACCGGGGAGGGCTTCGATGTCGCTGAGTGACACGGCCGACCAGGTGGAGCTGGGCAGGCCGGGGGCCGGCCGGCACGCCGCCGCGTTGTTCGCCTCCGAGCTGCACCTGGTGTTCGGGCGGGCTCGGACGTGGGTGCTGCTGGGCGTGCTGGCGGCTGTCCCGGTGATGGTCGGCGTGGCGATCCGGCTGTCCGGCTCATCCGGTGATGCCGAGGGCTTCCTCGGGCAGATCGGCGGCAACGGATTCTTCCTGGTGGTCGCCAGCCTCGGACTCTCGCTGCCGTTCTTCCTCCCCACGGCGGTGACGGTGATCTCGGGGGAATCGCTCGCGGGCGAGGCCAGCCTGGGCACTCTGCGCAACCTGCTGACCGCGCCGGCCGGGCGGTCGCGGCTGCTCGCCGCGAAGATGGTGTCGCTCGCCGTGTTCTGCCTGGCGGCCACCCTCACGATCTGGGTGTCGGGGCTGATCGCCGGCGTCATCCTGTTCCCGATCGGCGACGTCGTCCTGCTGTCGGGTACGACGGTGTCGCTGGCCGACGGGCTGCTGCGTGCCTTCGGCATCGCGATCCTGATCTCGCTGTCGCTGCTGGGGCTGGCCGGCATCGGATTGTTCGTCTCGTCGCTGACGTCCACGCCGCTCGCGGCGATGGCCGCGACCTTCGGCAGCTTCATCGTGTTCGGCATCCTGGGTGCGATCCCGCAGATCCACGTGATCCATCCCTGGCTGTTGATGTACGGCTGGACCTCGTTCGCCGACCTGCTCCGCGACCCGCCGTACTGGGATGCGATCGTGCGCAACCTCGAGCTGCAGGCCGCCTACCTGGCCGTCTTCTACGCCGCCGCCTGGGCACGCATCACCAGCCGCGACATCTCCGGATAGCCTCCAGGGCGTGCATGCCGACCTGGTCTCCGCGCTGCGCTGCCCCCATTGCGGAGGTGCGCTGCGGCTCGTCGCCCGTACGGCGGCCTGCTCGCTGGGCCACACCGTCGACCTGGCGAGGCAGGGCTACCTCAACCTGCTGCCCACCGGCTCAACCGGCATCAAGGGCGACTCGGCCGCGATGATCGACGCACGGGCGGACTTCCTTGCCGCGGGCCACTATGCGCCGATCCGGGACGCCCTCATCGCGCAGACCCCCGGCGCCGGTCTGATCGTCGAGGTCGGCGCCGGTACGGGGTACTACCTGGCCGGGGTGGTGGACGCGCGACCCGGCCGCACCGGACTCGCGCTGGACGTCTCCCGGTACGCCGCCCGCCGGGCCGCGAAGGTCGATCCGAGGATCGGCTCGGTGGTCTGCGACGCCTGGCGCGAGCTGCCTCTGCAGGACGGTGCCGCGCAGGTCCTGCTGAACGTCTTCGCGCCGCGCAACGCGGCCGAGATGGCGCGGGTCCTGGCACCGGGCGGCACCCTGCTGGTGGTGACGCCGAATCAGGGTCACTTGTCCGAGCTGGTCGACGTACTCGGACTCGTGCGGGTGGACGAGGAGAAGGAGCGTCGGCTCACCGACACGCTGTCCGGATGGTTCGAGCGCACCGGCAGCAAGGCGGTGGAGGCCGACCTGCGGCTCGACAACGAGGCAGTTCGCCGGCTGGTGGGGATGGGCCCGAGCGCCCGGCACACCGATCCGGAGACGCTGGCGGAGCGGGTTGCCACCCTGGCGGAGCCCGCGCTGGTCGCGCTCTCCGTCACGGTGTCAACCTGGCAGCCCGTCACGCCGGGCTGAACGCGGGCGCCGGCTCAGGCCGCCGTGCGCGCGATCTCGGCCGCGTGCTCCTCGGCGCTGCTGTGCGCAGCCTCCTTGGACTGCTTGGCGGCGTCGACCAGCTCGTCCATCCCCGGAACGTGGCCCGCAAGGGTCAGCTCGGCGACCGACTCGCGGATCTCCATGCCGAACACGTCGCCGAACATCCGCTTCAGGTAGGGCGTCGCGTGGTCCCAGCCTTCCCGCGGAGCGCCGGGACCATAGCCGCCACCCCGTGCCAGGGTGAACAGCACGGGGCGTCCCGCCAGCGGCTGCTCGCCGCCCGGCTGCAGCCGCGGGTCCGTGATCAACAGGTCGATCCAGGTCTTGACGTGCTGGGAGATGCCGTAGTTGTACAACGGGACGGCGAGCAGCACAGCGTCGGCGGCGATGACCTCGTCGGCCAGTTCACGAGACAGCGCCTTGGCGGCGTCGAGCTCCGGGCCGGCCTGGTCTGCTGCCGGCCACATCATCGACGCGACGACGGTTGCCCACACGTCCGCGGGGATCGGGGTGCGGCCCAGGTCGCGGCGGATCACGGTGCCGCCCGGGTGAGTCGCCTGCCAGGACGCCTGCGCGCTGTCGGCGAGCGCGCGGCTGATGGAGCCGTCGACCCGGATGCTGGCATCGACACGTAGGAGGGTGGTCATGTCGTTCCTCTCGAAGAAACTCTGGTGCGGTGATTGCGGGGTCTGGAGGGGCCCACCGGTGAGCGGATCCGAAGATAGTCTGTCCGACAGAACATAATCAAGCCAGATCGTATTTCACACCACCCAACTGTTTCGAGAGGACGGCTGACCCGTACGATGGGTCGCATGACGAGCCCTGCCTCCGAGGTACGCACTCGCGGTGCCGTCGGAACCTGTGTCGAGGACGACCTCGGCTGGGCGCTGGGCGTGGTCTTCAAGCGGTACGCGAAGGCCGCCGCCGCGGCGCTCGCGGAGGTGCCGGGCGGACCGCGCGGCTACCAGGTCCTGGCGACGGCGGTTCAAGGCGGCCCGATGCGCCAGCTGGATCTGGCTCAGCAGCTGGACGTCGACCGCACGGTGATGACGTACCTGCTCGACGACCTGGAGAAGGCGGGGCTGGTCGAGCGCCGGCCGGACCCGCTCGACCGGCGGGCGCGGCTGATCGTGCCGACCGACGTCGGCCGCAACGCACTGGAGGGCATGGAGCGCGGGCTCGCCGCTGCCGAGAACGAGGTGCTCGGCAGCCTCGAGGCGTCGGAGCGAGACCTCTTCCGCAGCCTGCTGCAACGGGTCGCAGTCAAGGCGAACTCGGTCGAGCCCGTTCGGAACGCGTGCGGCGTCGCCGACGAGCTCGGCGTCGAGCCCTGACCTCGGTCGTCAGCGCAGCGGTACGAAACCGGACTCGTAGGCCAGGATCACGGCCTGGGTGCGATCCCGGGCGCCGAGCTTGGCCAGCAGGTTGGCGACGTGCGTCTTGATGGTCTGCACCCCGAGCACCAGCTCGTCGGCGATCTCGGCGTTGGACAGCCCCCGGGCCATCAACCGGAGCACCTCCTGCTCGCGGTCGGTGAGCTGGGCGTGGTCCAGCCCGGCCGGCCGGTGCTCCTGCTCCCGGGCGTGAGCCATGGCCAGCGCCCGGATCGCCTCCGGGAACAGCAACGACTCGCTGCCGGCGACTGTGCGGATGGCCTGGACGATGTCGTCCGGCGGGGTGCGCTTGAGCAGGAATCCGGACGCGCCGGCGCGCAACGCGTCGTACACGTAGTCGTCGTTCTCGAAGGTGGTGACTACGAGTACGCGGGGTGTGGGCGCGGGTCCGTCGAGCAGCAGGCGGGTGGCCTGGATGCCGTCGACGGCGGGCATCCGGACGTCCATCAGCACCACGTCCGGCCGGAGCCGGCGGACCACCGGCACGACCTCGGCGCCGTCGCCTGCCTCGCCGACCACGGACAGGTCCGGCTCGGCGTCGATGATGGCGCGCAGGCCGCTGCGGATCAGCGGTTCGTCGTCCACGACGACTACCGAAATGGTCACGGTCATCCTTTCGTCGTTGCGGGGACCGGGAGGGTCACCGCCAGTCGCCACTCGTCGCCGACCAGGGCGGCGTCGACAGTGCCGCGGAGCACGGCGACCCGTTCGCGGATCCCCGCCAGGCCTCGCCCGCCGCTGCGGCGCTCGACTCGATCGGGCGCAGCCACCGGGTTGACCAGCTCCAGCCGTAGGGCGTCGGCCCCGAGCGCGATGGACAGCTCGACAACCAGCTCGTCGGCCTGCCGCCCGGCGTGCCTGATCGCGTTCGTCAGACCCTCCTGAACGATGCGGTAGGCCTCGCGTGACACCGCGGCCGGGAGCCGCGCGAGGTCACCCTCGTGGTGAACGGCGACGGTGACCCCGCCCGCCCGGGTCGCCTCCACCAGCCGCGCCACGTCACTGAGGGTGGTCTGCGGCGCGGTGGTCGAGCCCTCCCGGCGGTCATCGCGGAGCAGCCCGAGCACATGGTCCAGGTCGGCCAGTGCGGCACGGGCCGAGGTCTCCATGGCCGCCAGCGCGTTCTCGGCGAACTGCGGGTCTCTCGCCAGCACGCGCCGGGCGGCCGCCGCCTGCAGCGTCACCAGGCTCAGTGCATGGCCGACGCTGTCGTGCAGCTCGCGGGCCAGCCGGTTGCGCTCGGCCAACGTCGCCGTACGGCGCTCGAGCAGCTCGATCCGCTCGGCCGGGGTAGGGCCGAGGACGCGCGGCGCCGATCGTGCCAGCAGGGTGCCGATCCCGGCCGACAGCAGGAACGGCAGGGTGAGCCCGGCCAGCGCGACGAGGGGCATCCAGACGTCGGTCCAGCCGCCGGTCACCCTGTACTCGACCTCAGGCAGCAGCGTCCGGCTCCCCGGGCTGCGGAACGGGGCGGCGAGCAGTACCGCACCGAGGGCGATGGCGATCGACGAGACGCTGCCGACGATCCCACCCGAGATCAGGTGGAGCGTGAACCACAGTGAGGTCCGGCGGCGCTGCGCCCAGGTCCGGGCCGGTCCGAGCGGATGCTCCTCGAAGCGGACCCCGAGGAGCGACTCGACGGCGATGCCCTCGACCTCACGGACCGCCGGCAGCATTCCGACCAGCATCGGCGGCGCGACGATCAGGATGGCCAGGACGACGGCGCGGAACACCGTCGGCAGCTGCAGTTCACCGACCACCGCGGCGAGACCGCTGTCGACGAGCACGAACGCCAGCACCAGGGCAGCACCCAGCAGCAGGTAGACCCAGCGCAGGTACGTCGTCCCGCGCAGCAGGCTCCTGGCAGTCACGGCCACGGCGTTCGCCACTCGGTCATCCTGTCAAACGGCCCGCCCGGCGCAGATCCCTCCGCCGGGGGACGCGCGCCGCATGGGGGAGGATCAACACAGGGTTGACACAGATTTGTTGCTTCCGGACACGTTCGGTGGCTATCGGCGTCGCGATCTGCCGTCCGGGCAGGTACGGTCTGTGGTCGGGGCGGATGCCCGTCCGTGACGGCCGGGAGGACGGCTCGCTGGTCGGGGCGGCTTTCGGGCTCTTACGGGGACGCGGCAGACGGTCAAGACCGTGAAGTCGCCGGAGCCTGATTGACCACCCTTTCCATATTTGATGTTTATCAAATATAGGAGAGGAAGAGATCTGGATGAGGTTCAGGCGTACGGCCGTCGCTGCGGTGTCGGTCCTCGCACTCGCTCTCGTCAGCGCGTGCAACGGCAGTTCGGCCAACGAGAACGGGGACGCCAGTCTGGAGCAGGTCAGCTACCTGACCTCCTTCAACACCTTCGGCCGCGAGGCCTATGCATATGTCGCGCTGGACAAGGGCTATTTCAAGGACGCCGGTTTCGACGTCACCATCCGGCCGGGCAGCGGCACGGTCGACGTCTTGAAGCTGGTCGCCGGCGGTCAGGCGGATTACGGTATCGGCGACTTCACCGCCACCGTGATCACGCTGGCGAACCAGAAGCTTCCGGTCATCACGGTCGGGATGATCCACCAGCGTTCGCTCGCGGCGATCGTGGCGCTGGAGGAGAGCGGTATCAAGACCCCGGCCGACCTGGTCGGCAAGCGGATCGGTGACCAGCCCGGCTCCACCAACACGGTGATGTTCCCGGTCTACGCGAAGGCCGCCGGCATCCCGGCGGACAAGACCCAGTTCGTCCCCTCCGCGCCGCCTGCGCTGCCGCAGCTGCTGGTCTCGGGCAAGGTGGACGGCATCGGCCAGTTCGTGGTCGGCCAGCCGCTGATCGAGAGGGCCGCCAAGGGCAAGAAGGTGGTCGTCCTCCCGTACGGAGAGAAGGTGCCGGACCTCTACGGCAACGCGATCGTCACGCGCGACGACGTCGCGAAGGACCACCCGGACCAGGTCAGGAAGTTCAGCGAGGCGCTGTTCAAGGGCCTGCAGGACGCGGTCAGCAACCCGGAGGAGGCCGCGCAGATCCTGCGGAAGTACGTACCGACGCAGGATGCCGGGGTGGCCACCGCCGAGCTGAAGCTGATGGCGCCGTACGTGAAGCCGGAGGGATTCGACGGCCCGCTGGGTGCGGTCGACGACGCCCGGGTCGGTCGGATCATCGACGCCCTGGTGGACGCCGGCGCGGTGCCGAAGAACTCCGTCACGATCACGGACGTGGTCAACGGCGCGCTGGCACCGAAGGGCTGAGCGTGATCGAGCTGGATCGGGTAGGTCAGGTCTTCGAGGGGCGCGGGGGCCGGACCCAGGCACTCGACGGGATCGACCTGGACGTCCAGGAGAACGAGTTCGTCACGCTGATCGGCCGGTCCGGTTGTGGCAAGTCCACGCTGCTCCGGCTGATCGCGGGACTGCTGCCGCCGACCTCCGGCGGGATCCGGGTGGCCGGTGAGCCGGTGACCGGGCCACGGCGTGACGTCTCGTTCATGTTCCAGCGACCGGCGTTGCTGCCGTGGCGGTCGGTCGTGGCCAACGTGATGCTGCCGGTGGAGATCTCCGGTGGGAGCAAGCCGGCGTACCGGGACCGCGCGCACGAGCTGCTGGAGCTGGTCGGGCTCCGGGGGTTCGAGCGCCGGCTCCCGCACGAGCTGTCCGGCGGGATGCAGCAGCGGGTCTCGCTGTGCCGCTCGCTGATCAGCGGCCCGAAGGTGATGCTGATGGACGAGCCGTTCTCGGCGCTGGACGCGCTGACCCGGACGGAGCTGTCCGAGGAGCTGCAGCGGATCCAGATGGAGCTGGCGACGACGATCGTGTTCGTCACCCACTCGATCGAGGAGGCCGTGGTGCTGGCCGACCGGGTCGTGGTGCTGAGTCCGCGGCCCGGCCGGCTCCGCGAGATCGTGGACATCACCATCCCGCGGCCACGCACCCTGGGCCACAACGCG
The DNA here is from genome assembly GCA_035759015.1 of Kribbella sp. Taxonomy (GTDB): domain Bacteria; phylum Actinomycetota; class Actinomycetes; order Propionibacteriales; family Kribbellaceae; genus Kribbella. The sequence goes on along the minus strand of DASTVQ010000088.1, from coordinate 42,524 downwards.
CACGTTACCGATGTGGCCAGGATCAGCAGTCACCTGCACGGCCTGCTCACCGACCACGTCCGGCCGTTCGACAAGGTGCCCGAGGAGGTCGACCGATGAGCCGCCTGACGAGCTCACGGACGGCCGCGGTCGCGCTGCCGGTGCTCGGCCTGGCGATCGTGGTGGCGCTGTGGTGGCTGGCCACGATCGTCTTCTCGATCGAGGACTACCTGCTGCCCAGTCCGCCGGACGTGGTCGCGGCCTTCCGGGCCCAGCCCGAGTACCTGCTGCACCAGGCCTGGGTGACCATGGTGGAGACCGTCGAGGGCTTCCTGCTCGCGATCGTGGTGGGCATCCCGATGGCGCTGGCGATCGTGCGGTCGGCCGTGCTCGAGCGGGTGATCTACCCCCTGATGCTGGGCGTGAACGCGATCCCGAAGATCGCCATCGCGCCGATCCTGGTGGTCTGGATGGGTTTCGGCCAGGGACCGAAGGTGATCACGGTCTTCCTGGTCTGCTTCTTCCCGGTGGTGATCTCCACCGCGTCGGGGATGAAGTCCACCCCGGTCGAGCTGGTCGAGCTGCTCCGCTCGCTGAACGCCACCCGCACCCAGGAGTACTTCAAGCTGCGCTTGCAGTACGCGCTGCCGCAGATCTTCGTCGGCCTGAAGGTGGCCATCTCGCTCGCGGTGATCGGTTCGGTGATCGCCGAGTTCGTCGGCGCCACCGCCGGCCTCGGCTATGTGATCGTGCAGTCCGGCGCGAGCGCCGACACCGCCCTGGCCTTCGCCGCGATGACCCTGCTCGGCGTGGTGAGCATCGCCTTGTTCTACGGCCTGGTGCTGCTGGAGCGCGAGCTGCTGCCGTGGGCCGAGGAAATCCGGTGACGGCCCAGGCTCCGGACGCTGATCACCAGGTGCGGGTCCGGTCCTCATGGCTGCAGGCGACGGTGGCGGGGATCGCCTCGGTGGGCTACAACGTGCACCATCGGGTCGCGGACCACTGGACCATGCTGCGTGGCTGGGCCGGGCCGGAACTCCTGGACGGCTACGAGCAGGAGCAGCGCCCCGTGGCGATCAACGGCTCGGGCGAGATGGCCGAGGCCGCCCGGAAGTACATGTCCCATCAGCGCGGTGCGGTGACAGCCGTGGGCAGTGGCTGGGCGACGGCGTACACGCGGACGTTGCTCGGCGTACGGCTTGATGTGGACGGCGAGGGCGACTGGTCGATGGTGATGACCAGCGCAGAGCCGCCTGCGGTCCGGGCCGGGGACCGGGCTCCCGACCTGAGGCTGCACGGTCCGCACGGGAGCGAGACCATCCACGGGCTCGCCCGGGAGGCCTTCGTGGCGCTGTACTTCACCGGCGTACGGCGGCGGCCGGACATCCCGCTCAACGACTCACCGGCGCTGCGGCACTTCGCCATCTCCCGGTGGGACGCGCCGCTCGACTCCGGGCTGCGCAACCGGTCGTTGTTCGATCCGGGAAGCATCGCGACCAGCAGGTACGGCGTACCGCCGGAGACGATGGTCCTGCTCCGGCCGGACGGTCACATCGCCGCGGTGGAGCCGATGCGTTCTGGTGCCGCCGAGGAGCGCTGCACCGGCATCACGGGCCGCCCTGTGCCGCGGGAGGGCGACTGATGGCCGAGTTCGACCAGAACGCGATGCGGCACTTCCAGGAGGTGCTCCTGCAGACCGAGGACCTCGAGTGGGTGAAGAAGTCCCTCGCGGGGCTGTCGCACAAGATGCTGTGGCGGAACGAGGAGACCGAGGCGTCGATCGCGCTGGTGCGGTTCGAGCAGGGCTCCGGCATCCCGACGGCACACCAGCACGCCTCGAACCAGTTCATGTTCTGCCTGTCCGGACGGTATGTGTATCTGCCGACCGGCACCACCCTCACCAAGGGGAGCTTCTACTGGAACCCCAAGGGCTCCACACACGGGCCGACGCTGGCTGCGGAGACCTCGATCCTGCTCGAGGTGTACGACGGCCCGCACTACCCGGAGCGGCCGTCGTTCTACGACAACGACGAGGACGCACGCTGAGATGGCCGGCTGGGACGTCCACACTCATCTAATACCGCCGACAGTGGTGGCGGCGGCCCAGCGTGGCGATTTCGGCCTGTCGGTTCAAGATGGCTCCCTCGTCGTCGACGGGCAGGCACGGCTGCCGCTGCAGCACCTCAGTGACCCACGTGCCTTGCTGGAGTGGGTGAACTCGCAGCAGCTTGACGGTGCCGTCGTGTCCGTGCCCCCGCCGCTTTTCCGGTACGAGCTGCAGGGGTCGCACGCGCTGGAATGGGCGGCCGTGGTGAATGAAGGGCTGCGGGAGCTCGTGGGCGAGCGCTTGCGGGTGTTGGCTCAACTCCCGCTCAACGCTCCGGAGGCCGGCGAGCTGGCCGCGCAGCTGGCGAGCGAGGGGCTGTTCAGCGGATTCGCCCTCGGAACGCTTGCTACGTCGCCGGGCTACGCATCGGCCGAGCTCGACTCGCTGTGGCAGGTCTTGCACCTTGCCGAGGCCTTCACCTTGATCCACCCAGGACACAGCCCGGACGAGCGACTGGACGCGTTCTACCTGTCCAACCTGCTGGGGAACCCCTACGAGACTACTGTCGCTGCAGCCGGACTGATCTTCGCTGATGTGCCCGGGCGGTTCCCCGGCATCAGATTCTGCCTGTGCCATGGTGGCGGCGTCGCAGCAGTCGTTGCCGGCCGGTGGCAGCGGGGGATCGACACAGCCCGCCCGGGGATCAAGCCGCCCTCCCTGCCGGTGCCCGAGGCGCTGCGCCGGTTTTTCGTCGACGACCTGGTGCATGATCCCGCCGTACTGGCCTTGCTGGACAAGACGTTCGGTCCGCAGAGGGTGCTGGCGGGGAGCGACTGGCCGTTCCCGATGGGGTGCGACGAGCTGGACGCGACGCGGGCGACAGCGTCGGAGCAACTCACCCGACCGCTGAGGACGAAGCAGGTTTCGCCATGACCGGGTCTTTTCAGTACGACGAAGGTGTGATCAGATATCAGACCGCAGCGCACGACCGGGCAAGCACGAGCGAGGTGGGAGCATGAGCGCACGGGGAACGGTGCTGCGCTCCTACGGCCCGGGGCAGCCGCTCAAGGCGGAGCAGACGGAGTTCGTCGCGGGGCCCGGTGAGACCCTGATCGAGATGCAGGTCGCCGCCGTCAGCCAGCTGGACCGGACCGTGCTCGCGGGCAAGTTCGCGCAGCAGCACCAGCCGCCGTTCGTACCCGGCTCGGAGGGCGCGGGCGTGGTGACCAGCTCGGCCGTCCACCCGGCCGGGACCCGGGCGGTGATCCGGGGTGGCGGAGTCGGGGTCTCACGGTCCGGGACCTGGGGCACGCTGGCCGTCGTACCGGACGGCTCGGTCCATCCGGTGCCCGACGACCTCGAGCTGACCGCGGCCGCGGGGATGCTGGCGCCCGCGCTGACCGCCCACACCGCCGTACGCCGGGTGGCCGGTCTGGTCGAGGGTGAGGTCGTGGTGGTCACCGGGGTGACCGGCCTGCTCGGGCGGCTGGCTGCTGCGATCGCCCGGTCCGCCGGCGCGATGAGGGTGATCGGCCTGGTCCTGCCCGGGGAGCCGGTCGAGCTCGTCGAGGGTCTGGTGGATCAGGTCGTGCGGGTGGACGAGCTGGGCCAGCCCGGCCGGGATCTGCCCTGGTGCAACGCGGTCATCGACACCGTCGGCGGACCCATCACCAGCGGAGTGATGGGTCACATCAGCCCAGGCGGACGCCTCGTGGTGCTCGGCTACACGGCGGGGGAGTTCGCCACCCTGGACCTGCATCAACTGATCGGCCGCGACCTGCGGGTCCTCCCGGTCAACATGCAGCGGACCTCGATCGACGCCGCGACGGTCGCGCAGGTCCTGGCGGACATCGCCACGGCCCCGCTCCGGCCCGACCTCCAGCTGATTGCGGCGAACCGCGCTGAGGACGCCCTGGAGCTGCTGGCCCGTGGAGGGGACCGTCGGGTGCTGCTCGACGTGACCCGGATCGGGGACCTGGCCGGATGACCGCGACCGGTGGTGACCGCGTGCCCGTCGAGACGCCAGGCAGGGCCCGCGCCCCGCTACGGTTGGCTCTCAGTGCGCCAGAGAGAGGCAACCACCACCCCATGACCCGACGACTCGAGCTCACGCCCGGGCGACCCAGCGGCCGGCGCACTCTCGCGGAGGAGGCGGCTGCCGAGCTGCACGAGCTGATCCTGTCCGGCGAGTTCCCCAGCGGTACGGCGCTGCGGCTGGAGGAGCTGGCCCAGCGGCTGGACATGAGCCAGATGCCGATCCGGGAGGGGCTGCGCCGGATGCAGGCGCTCGGGTTGGTCGAGATCGTGCCGCACAAGGGTGCCTGGGTCCGTGAGCTGTCGATGGAGGACCTGCGCGACACGCACGAGACCAGGCTGGCGCTCGAGACACTGGCCGTCCGGGCCGCCGCGGCAAGGTTCGGCGAAGCCGATGCAACCGTCGCGCGGACAGCCCTGGCCGAACATGTCCGACTGTCGAAGGCGGCCGACCTCATCGCCGCACGCCAGGCGCACACGGAGTTCCATTTCGCCGTCTACCGCGCCGGCGGATCCCGCTGGCTGCCCCGCGCGATCGAACCGGTCTGGCAAAACAGCGAGCGCTACAGGTTCGGCTCGCGCCGGACGAAGGCCCGGATCGAGCAGACCCGCCGCGAGCACCAGGCCATCCTGGACGCCTGCCTAGCCCACGACGAGGCGGGTGCGGAGGCAGCGTTGCGCGAGCACCTCGAGAGCGCCATGAAGCGCATCACCGAGACGATGGCCCGCCGCGAGAAGAAGGACTGACTTCTTCCAGGCACGATGTCGAGTATCGGCGCCGCTTTCTCTACCTCGGCTACCAGACCCCGTACGCCTAGTCGGCGAGCCGCGCCGGGAAGCCGCCGGTGGCGACCGGGCCCCAGCGCTCGGGCGTGATGCGGATCAGGCACTTGCCCTGCTCCCGCATGGCCTGCCGGTACTCGTCCCAGTCAGGATGCTCGCCAGCGATCGACCGGTAGTAGTCGACGAGAGGCTCGACCGCCTCTGGCAGTTCGATCACCTCGGCTGTGCCGTCGACCTGCACCCACGGCCCGTTCCACTCGTCGGAGAGGACGACCACGCTGGTCCGTGCGTCCCGGCGGACGTTGCCGGCCTTGGCCCGCTCCGGGTACGACGAGATGACGATCCGCCCCTCGGAGTCGACGCCACCCGACACGGGCGAGGCCTGCGGCGCACCGTCCTGGCGGCGGGTGATCAGCAGCATGTGATGGCGCGGCCGGACGAAGTCCAGCAGCGCGACGGTGTCGACCTGGGTATTGGTTGCGATCGTTCGAGCCATGCCCCAACCCTGCCAGATCGCGTCGCGTCAGGTCCGGCCGTATTTGTGGTGACACGCTGGGTGCGGAATGGGCAGGATGGCCCGATGGCGCGGATACGGGACGTGGTGGTCGACTGCAGGCACCCGGCTTCACTCGCGCGGTTCTGGGCCGCCGTACTCGACGGCTACGACGTAGCCCCGTACGACCAGGCCGAGCTGGACAGGCTGCGGACGCTGGGAATCGAGGACCCGGAGGACGACCCGTCAGTGCTGGTCGAGGCGCCGGGCGTGTCGCCACGGTTCTTCTTCCAGCTGGTGCGTGAGCAGAAGACCGTCAAGAACAGGGTGCACCTGGATCTGCGCGACGACCGGCTCGACCGGCTGCTCGACCTCGGTGCCCGAGTGGTCCAGCGGCACGGGGGTCATGTCGTCCTGGCCGATCCCGAGGGCAACGAGTTCTGCCTGATGGTGTCTTGACCTCAAGAGGTGTTGAGGGAGCAGGCTGGTCGCACAAAGGTCCGGGAGGAGCGGCATGCGCGCAGTCTGGTTGAAGGAGTTCGGTGCACCCGAGATGTTGGTGGTGCGGCAGGTGCCTGATCCGGTCGCAGGTCGAGGCCAGGTGGTGATCGAGGTGGAGTTCGCGAACGTCACCTTCGTCGAGACGCAGTTCCGGGCCGCCGGCGCCGGTCCGGTCAGCGCGACGCCGCCATTGATCCCCGGCAACGGGGTCGGTGGCGTGGTCGCCGAGGTCGGGGAGGACGTCGACCGGGGTCTGCTCGGGCGCAGGGTCGTGTCGAGCCTCGGTGGGACCGGGGGGTACGCCGAGCGTGCGGTCGCCGACGCAGCAGCACTGATCCCGGTTCCGGAGCGCCTCGCAATGGATCAGGCGGTCGCACTGCTCGCAGACGGCCGGACTGCCATCCTGCTGGCCCGGACCGCGAGCGTACGGGAAGGCGACCGGGTCTTGGTCGAGGCGGCGGCCGGTGGCGTTGGGACCCTGCTGGTGCAGCTTGCCCGGAACGCCGGCGCCCGAGTCGTCGGGCTGGCGGGCGGCGCACGCAAGGTCGACGTCGTACGCGAGCTGGGAGCCGAGGTCGCCATCGACTACCGCGTGGACGGCTGGGATCAGCGCGTACGGGACGCGGTCGGCGGAGTTGACGTCGTGTTCGACGGCGTGGGTGGCGCGGTGGCGCGGTCGGCCTTCGGGCTGCTCGAAGGTGGTGGCCGGATGCTGAGCTACGGCCTGGCCAGCGGCAGCTGGATGGACATCTCGCCGGAGGAGGCCGCCGAACGAGGCGTGCAGCTACTGCAGACCCAGGCAGGCCTGGCCGAACTGCGAGCCCTCACCGCCGAGGCGCTCAGGGCGGGAGCAGCAGGGCGACTGCGTCCGGTCATCGGGCAGCGATACCCGCTGGATCAGGCCGCCGCGGCGCACGCCGCCATCGAGGCGCGCACCACGGTCGGCAAGACGCTGCTGGTGGTGTGAGGCAGATCAGAGCGAGTGAAGCTTGGCGAATGGCGCGACGACCCGCAGCAGCCTGCCGCTGCCGAAGTCGACGACGACCGCAACGCCGCCTTCAACCGAACTGATCCGTCCCAGTCCTTCCTTGTCGTGGGACACCCGCTCGCCGACCTCGAAAACCTTGACCGGGTCGGGAACTCGTGCCTTGAAGGGACTCGTGGACAGGTGACGACGCGTCGTCGCGCGATAAGACTCCATCAGACCTCAAGTATGCGCTCCCGGCCGGGAATCTCGCTCGGCAACACTGTTTTTCCGCGTCGTCAGGCCGCTGCGCGGGGGCTGTTGCGTGTAGCGTCGAGGGTGACACCCGGGGCACAAGGAGTACCGCGGGCGAACGAAGTTCCCCCAGCGAGCCCAGGAGCAGGTCATGGCCAAGAACAAGGGCGGGCGCGAAGTCCGCAAACCGAAACAGCCCAAGCAGCCGAAGCCGAACCCGGCCGACAGTTCGATCGTTCCGCCGACGAAGCAGGCCCGGAAGTAGTCAGGCCGTCACCAACCGCGGGCGCGCCACTCGGGCAGGTGCGGGCGTTCCGCGCCGAGGGTGGTGTCGGCGCCGTGACCGGGGTAGATCCAGGTCTCGTCCGGCAGCCGGTCGAACAGCTTCGTCTCGACGTCGTGCAGCAGCGACTCGAAGTCCTTCCGGTTGCCGTGCGTGTTGCCCACGCCGCCGGGGAACAGCGAGTCGCCCGTGAAGACGTGCGGTGCCCCCGTCGGGTCGTCGTACAGGAGTGCGATCGAGCCCGGCGTGTGTCCGACGAGGTGGATCACCGTCAGGCGTGCCTCGCCGACCTGGACGGGGTCGCCGTCGTCGACGGCCTCAAGGGTCGGCACCGGGATGCTCTCGGCGTCCAAGCGGCCGGCGACGGTGATCGCGCCGGTCGCGGCCACGACCTCGGCCAGGGCCTGCCAGTGGTCGCCGTGCCGGTGGGTCGTGATCACCCGGGCCAGACCGCCGGCGCCGATCACGTTCAGCAGCGTGCCCGCGTCGTTGGCGGCATCGATGAGGACCTGCTCGTCGGTGAGCCGGCACCGCAGTAGGTAGGCGTTGTTGTCCATCGGACCGACCGCGACCTTGGTGATCATCAACCTGGCCAGCTCGTGCGTCTGCACGGGTCCACCGACCCGCACGTTGCCGTGGTACTCGGTCATGCGCTCTCCCATCGGTCTCAGCCCCAGGCCGGCAGGGCCGGTAGCGTGCCGTCACTTGCCAGAGCGGTGCCATCCGTACGGCCGAGGACCCACCCGAGCAGTGCGGCACTGCCGCCGGTCACGATCCTCGCACCGGCTCCGCTCGTAGCCGAAGACCAGGGGGTGTCGGTGCTCCGCAGCACGACGTTGAGGTCACTCGGCCATCTGGCAACCACGTATTGGAGCAGTACGTCGCGAGATTCGGCTGGTACGTCGTCCAGGCTGTAGCCGAGGCCCAGGTCGACATGGTGAACCTCCACCTCCATCAACCGGGCCGTGACGATCTGGTCGGCGGTGCGGGCGGCGCCGCTCGGCCACCTCACGGTCGCCTGCCAGGCTGTGTCGGGCATGTCCCGGAACCGCTCCACCAGCCGGTCCGACGAACTGGCGATGTCCTCAGCCTGTACGGCGGCTGGGCGAGCGGCTCCTGCGTTGATATCCGCCTCGCGGGCCTCCGTGGAGGCATACATCGGCTTGCGCACGCCGGTGCGGGCCCACTCGCACAGATTCCCCAGGGCCTCGGCGTTCCTGGCCAGGTGACTGAGCACATGCCCCACGGTCCAGCCGGGCAGTACGCTCGGGCGGCGTACGTCGGCGTCCGTCAACCGGTCCACGGTGGACAGCAGTCGCCGGGTAGCGGACGGAAGCTCGTCGATCAGGCGGGCGGTGAGCTCAGCAGGCGGCATGTCGGTGAGGCTACCGAAGACTCGCACGACCGGCTCGGAAGAGACGCTCGAAGCGACGAGGAAGGTTTTGTCGGAGGGCGTCGTTAGCATGGTCGGGCATGTCCCTGGAGCGCGCTCGGGAGCCCGGATCGGGCCTTCGGACGGCCCCCGCAAACCTCGATAACGGCTGAGAGTGAGCTTGTGTCTGATCGTCTGATCGTGCGTGGAGCGCGTGAGCACAACTTGAAGGACGTCTCGCTCGACCTGCCACGCGACGCCATGATCGTCTTCACCGGGCTGTCCGGGTCCGGCAAGTCCAGTCTGGCCTTCGACACCATCTTCGCCGAGGGCCAGCGACGCTACGTCGAGTCCCTGTCGGCATACGCCCGGCAGTTCCTGGGTCAGATGGACAAGCCAGACGTCGACTTCATCGAAGGTCTGTCGCCGGCCGTCTCGATCGACCAGAAGGCCACGTCGCGCAACCCGCGCTCCACCGTCGGCACGATCACCGAGGTGTACGACTACCTCCGGCTGCTCTTCGCACGGGCCGGCCGGCCGCACTGTCCCGAGTGCGGTGAGCCGATCAGCAAGCAGACCCCGCAGCAGATCGTGGACCGAGTGCTCGAGCTGGAGGAGGGCACCCGCTTCCAGGTGCTCGCGCCGGTGATCCGCGGCCGCAAGGGGGAGTACCTCGACCTGTTCCGGCAGCTGTCCGGCCAGGGTTTCTCCCGAGCCCGGGTGGACGGCGAGACCATCCAGCTGACCGAGCCGCCGAAGCTGGACAAGCAGAAGAAGCACACCATCGACGTGGTGGTCGACCGGCTGGCGGTGAAGGAGTCGGCCAAGCGCCGGCTGACCGACTCGATCGAGACCGCACTCGGGCTGTCCGGCGGCATCGTCACGCTGGACTTCGTCGACGTGCCGGACTCCGACCCGCACCGGGAGCGCCGGTTCTCCGAGAAGCTCGCCTGCCCGAACGACCACCCGCTGGCGATCGACGAGCTGGAGCCGCGCTCGTTCTCGTTCAACTCGCCGTACGGCGCGTGCCCGGCCTGCTCGGGCCTCGGCACCCGGATGGAGGTGGACCCGGACCTCGTCGTGCCGGACCCGTCGAAGTCCCTCGACGAAGGCGCCATCCAGCCGTGGTCGGGGGCGAACGTGTCGCAGTACTTCGAGCGGCTGCTCGGTGCGCTGGCCAGGGATCTGAAGATCAAGACCAGCACCCCGTTCGGGGAGCTGCCGGCCAAGGCGAAGAAGGCGCTGCTGACCGGTCACGACCGGCAGGTGCACGTCTCCTACCAGAACCGCTACGGCCGTGAGCGGTCGTACTACACCACCTTCGAGGGCGCCATCCCGTACGTCGAGCGTCGGCACGCGGAGGCTTCCAGCGACTTGAGCCGGGAGCGGTTCGAGGGCTACATGCGCGAGGTGCCCTGCCTGTCCTGCAACGGCGCCCGGCTGAAGCCGATCTCGCTGGCCGTGACCCTCGGCGGCAAGAACATCGCCGAGATCAGCGCGATGTCGATCGACGAGGTGCACGGCTTCCTCAGCGGGCTGGACCTGACCCCGCGCGAGCGGCAGATAGCCGAGCGGGTGACGAAGGAGATCGGCGAGCGACTCCGGTTCCTGCTCGACGTCGGGCTGGACTACCTGGCGCTGAACCGCCCGGCCGGCTCCCTGTCCGGCGGCGAGGCGCAGCGGATCCGGCTGGCGACGCAGATCGGCTCCGGCCTGGTCGGCGTGCTGTACGTGCTGGACGAGCCGTCCATCGGGCTGCACCAGCGGGACAACCGCCGGCTGATCGACACTCTGGTGCGGCTGAAGAACCTCGGCAACACGCTGATCGTGGTGGAGCACGACGAGGACACCATCGACCACGCCGACTGGGTGGTCGACATCGGGCCGGGCGCGGGTGAGCACGGCGGCCAGGTCGTCGTCTCCGGCACGGTCGAGGACCTGCGCAACCACCCCGACTCCATCACCGGCGCCTACATCTCCGGCCGCAAGGAGATCCCGATCCCCGTGGTGCGCCGGCCGCCGACCGACGGCCGCGAGCTCACCGTCTACGGCGCTCGCGAGCACAACCTGCAGGACATCGACGTGACGATCCCGCTCGGCGTGTTCGTCGCGGTCACCGGAGTGTCGGGCTCGGGCAAGTCGACGCTCGTGAACGACATCCTCTACACCTCGTTGGCGAAGCAGATCTACGGCGCCCGGACGGTGCCGGGGCGGCACACCAAGATCAGCGGCCTCGAGCACGTGGACAAGGTGATCCACGTCGATCAGTCGCCGATCGGCCGCACCCCGCGGTCCAACCCGGCGACGTACACGGGAGTCTGGGACCACGTCCGCAAGCTGTTCGCGGAGACCCCCGAGGCGAAGGTCCGCGGCTACCAGCAGGGCCGGTTCTCGTTCAACGTCAAGGGCGGCCGCTGCGAGGCCTGCTCGGGTGACGGCACGCTGAAGATCGAGATGAACTTCCTGCCGGACGTCTATGTGCCCTGTGAGGTGTGTCACGGCTCCCGGTACAACCGGGAGACGCTCGAGGTGCACTACAAGGGCAAGACGGTCGCGGACATCCTGGACATGCCCATCGAGGAGGCGTCGGAGTTCTTCCAGGCCATCCCGGCGATCTCCCGGCACCTGACCACACTGAACGAGGTCGGCCTGGGCTACGTCCGGCTGGGCCAGCCGGCGCCGACCCTGTCCGGCGGCGAGGCGCAGCGGGTGAAGCTGGCGTCGGAGCTGCAGAAGCGGTCCACCGGTCGGACGGTCTATGTTCTGGACGAGCCGACCACCGGCCTGCACTTCGAGGACATCCGCAAGCTCCTCGGCGTGCTCGGCAGCCTGGTCGACAAGGGCAACTCGGTGCTGGTGATCGAGCACAACCTCGACGTCATCAAGACCGCCGACTGGATCATCGACCTCGGTCCGGACGGTGGTCGCCGCGGCGGCTCGCTGGTCGCCGAGGGCACCCCTGAGCAGGTGGCGCAGAACCCGGCGTCCTACACGGGCGAGTTCCTGGCCGAGATTCTGCACGGCCGGGCTGCCAAGCCGAGCGCGAAGCAGCAGGGGGCCGCGAATGCGGGCGTCACCTCGACAGCCAGGTCGTCGGTCGGCGCAGGGGCGAAGAAGACAGCGCCGGCGAAGAAGGTGGTCGCGGACAAGACCACCACCCGGAAGACCGTGGCCCAGAAGACAGCTGCCAAGAAGGTGGCGGCCAAGAAGTCCGCGGCGAAGTAGGGGCTTGAGGCGACCCTCGAAGTGCTGTGGGGCACTTCCGCGGTCAACACCTGGAACGTCCGCCGGCCGTCGGTGCTTCCGTGGCTCGGTCGTCGGTAGGATCGTCTGATCGTGGAATCGAACGCGCAAGTCGAGATGATCTCCGTCCCACCGGGGCAGGTGTCACTGTCAGACCGGCGAACGCAGCGCAGTTGGTCGGTTGATCTTGAGCCCTACGCGCTCGCCGCCTTCCCAGTCACCCAGGCTCTGTACGCGCAGGTCACCGGCCGACGGCCGAGCACCGCGCTGGGGGACCGGTTGCCCGTCGAGGGCGTTTCCTGGTGGGACGCGGTCCGGTTCTGCAACGCCCTCTCCCGGCGCGACGGGTGCACGCCCGCGTACCACCTGCATCCCGACGGCGAAGGCATCGAGTGGGACGCCGACGCCGACGGGTACCGGCTGCCGACCGAAGCCGAGTGGGAGCACGCCTGCCGTGCTGGTACTGACGGACCGCACTACGGGCCGCTCGACGAGATCGCCTGGTACCGCGGCAACTCGGACGAGCGCATCCACGATGTGGGCGGCAAGCGTCCCAATGCATGGGGCCTTTACGACATGCTCGGCAACGTCTGGGACTGGTGCTGGGACATCTACGACGCCGAGGTCTACGGAACCTACCGGGTGCTGCGTGGCGGCGGCTGGTTCGACGAGCCCTGGAGCTGCCGGGCCTCCGCGCGACGCCGCAGCCACCCGACCTTCCAGGTCGACGACGTAGGCCTCCGCGTCGCGCGGTCCGTCGTTCGTTGACCCTCGCCATGTGCGATAGCCGCTTCCCGCACGTGTCCTCTGCCCGCTCCAGCGCCCATTTCATCCGGGGCCCGGAGATCCGCACCTTGCAGCACCGGGAACCAAGGCCGGCGAACGGCGCGCATGGCCGAGGAGGACGAGCTCAACGCCTGAGGAAGCGGCGCCAGGCCGGAGTCCGCAGGGGCTTCGGAAGCTCGACCGCTGGGGAGCGGTCCACATCGACCGGCAGCTCGGCGAGCAGTTCGCCGACCAGCCAGTAGACCCCCTCGGAACAAGGGTCCTCGGCGTCGCCGTGCGTCTTGGCGACCCACCGGGCGAACTCGTCGGCCCGGGTCTGCATGTCCTGGCTACGATCGACCGGGCAGACCGCCAGCAGGTCGGACGCCGGTATGGCGAGGAGTGTGCCGCGCCCGCGCCCGGCATGGGGTAGCAGGCGCTCGTGGTCGACCAGCGCCATGCCGACGGTCTGGTCGCCGGGCCGATGGAGCGCCGACCACAGTTGCCCCGGCACCTGCTCGAACGTCAGCCCCGTGAGGCCGGCCAGCGTCAGTTCCAGCCCGGATGGGCGGTCGGGCAGGTGCAGGCCGTGCATGATCCGGCGGACCTGGGTCAGCCGGCGCCACTCGGAACCGGTCTGGATGCCGAAGACGATCTCGAAGTACCGGCCGAAGGGCACCACCAGATCGGCCAGGATGCCACCGGTCCGCGCCGACCAGCCCTGCGGCCGCAGCGTCACCCGTTGCCGCGCGGCGACGTCGCCGTACAGGTGCTCGTCGGTCGCGACGCCGATCTCCGCCACGACCGCGTGGAGCCAGTCGTCGACCGTCCGTGGCCAGAGGTGATTCGGTTGCTCACGGCATCGGTCGATCAGCTCGTTCAGACCGACCTCCGCGGTGGAGACGAGGCCACCCCGGCTCCAGTGCAGCTTGACGACGGGGCCGGACGCGTCGAGCTCGGCGTCGGGCAGCAGGACCGGGAGCAGGTCCGCGACCAGGTCCAGGATCTGCTCGCCGTCGTACCGTCCGTCGGTCATAAGTGGTGAGTTCCCCCTCGTCTAGAGTCCCTAGAAGCATGCCATCTGCCTCACCCCGTGCAGCTGCCCTCCTGTCGGATCCTGGTCTTCCGTCCAACGTGAGGTAGGACCGTCGGTCAGGCCGCGTCGTCGGTCTCGTCGAGATCGTGTTCTTGATGGGGTGGGTACCGGTGTGGTCGACGAGGTACATGGCGCCGTGGGGGCTGGTCCACTCGAAGGCGCCGTCGGGCAGGCGCTGGCAGGTCCAGCCGCCGTGGGTCTTGATTCGGAGGTGGAACCGGTTCTCCGGTGCCAGGTTGTCGGTGCTGGTCTGTCCGGGTGGCCCGGTGGGGTCGAACGGGCTCACGTGGTCGAGGTCGGTGTGGGTGGTGGTGGGGTTGTTGCTGTAAGGGAACACGCTGGTGGGGTAGCGCAGTCGGACCCGCTCCCTGATCCGGTCGGGGATTTCGTAGGCGTCGACGCTGATGCGGTCGTACAGGTCGATGACTGGTTTGCCTGAGGGTCGGCGATCCAGCCGATCACTTTCGCCCGGCGCAGGTCGAGGGAGTCGGGGTCGCCGAGTTCTTTCAGTGCGTGGGCAAGGGTGTCGATGGTGGCGTCGAGGCGGATCACGTCGCCGGCGGCGGCCTTGACGTAGATGGTCTTGGTGCCGTGCTCGTCGGACTGGCCGACCCAGACGCCACGGTCGCGGGCGGCGCGTTCGGCGGCGGCGCGGGCGGCGTCGGGGTCGGCCTGCCAGATCGCGGCGGTGACGATGGTCTGGAGCCGGCCCAAGGAGACGGTGTTGACGATCCCGGCGGCTCGGGCGTCGACCAGCGCGGCAGCATGTTCGGTGAGTTTGAGGCAGGCGCGGGCGATCTGGCGGGCCCGCCACGCGGCGGCGTCGCCGGCCAGGACGGCGGCCCAGGTGCGTGGCAGACGGTGCCGCAGGGCTAGCGCCTCGCCGAGGTAGGCGGCTGCGGCGCCGGGCGACATGCCCAGCGCGGCGCCGAACTCCGCCGGGGCGAACTCGGCCACGCCGGGGCAGCCAGGGCCGCCGTAGACCTTGGTGCGCTCCCGCCCACGCAGCCTCCCACGGGCTCCGCCGCCGGTGTGGGGGTCGGTGTCGTGGTGGCCGCGGAGGTGGTGGTTGAGATCGGCGAATTGCAGTGCGGCCTGCAGCAGCCGGACCTCGGCGTGGTCGGCCAGGCCGCGGAACTCCACCGCCGCGGACAGCACCGCGTCCTCGTCGAGTCCACTCAGGTCGCCTTCGAACATGTGTGCGACTGTACTACAGGCTCTGGACAGAAACCGCCAGAAATCCCTTATCCACAAAGGAAATCCCGACAGATTTTGACAGGCCAGGAGCTGTACACTTCACCGGCCGGCACGTTCGGCGATCGGCATTCTCGGCGAGAGCGCTATCGAAACCGCAGCCGCGTCCGGTGGTGGGGCGGGGAGATCTGGCGCGGCGGGGTCGCCCGGCCCCTGGCTACGACAGAGATCGGCGATCGCGAGTGCGACCACGCCAACCACCGCGGCAGCGACGACAATCCGGCTGGCCCGACGCCCTCCTTGAGCCGTGGACCGCCGATCATCCGAGCCGCGGTCGCCCGATCGGAAGGGGCTGGGACCATAATCACGGGACTCGCAGAATTCGCCGGACCCCGGTTGAACCGTTCCGGGAATCCTGTCGTTTGTCGATTAGGCGGCCCATCGATACGTCCCGTCGTACGAGCCGGCCGCACCGACTGGCTGCGCTGACTTGGGCCGCCGGGTAGAAAGCAAAGAAGCAGAGCGTTTCAGCTACTTGCCAGCATCGTCCTGGAGGACAGTTCATGAGCAACGACAACCTGGCCGAGCTCGGCCGAGCCATCGACACCCTGCGTGACCGGCGTGCGGTCCTCCGAGGTGCTGCGGTAGCCGGTCTCGCGGGAGTCGGCCTGCCACTGCTCGCTGCCTGCGGTGACAACGGCGACTCAGCCGGCGGCAGCACGTCCAGCTCCGCGCCCGCGTCCGGCCCCACGAGTGCACCGACCGGCTCCGCCTCATCGTCGGCCGGGGGTGGCGGGGGATCGGTGCTGGGGCCGACCGCCGACATTCCGGTGGGCGGCGGCAAGATCTTCCCGGAGGCCAAGATCGTCGTGACACAGCCGGCGAGTGGCCAGTTCAAGGGCTTCACCGCGGTCTGCACCCACGCGGGCTGCATCGTGTCCGAGGTCAAGGACAAGACCATCGAGTGCCCGTGCCACGGCAGCAGGTACAACATCACCGACGGCAGCGTCGTGAACGGGCCGGCCCCGGCGCCCCTCGCGGCGGTCGCCGTCACCGTCAAGGGCGGCAACGTGGTCGGCCCGGCCAGCTGAGTCCCAGATCCTGGGGGGAGCGAGGTCCGGCGTCAGGCCGGACCTCGCTCGCATCCGAGCTCGTCATCGGAGCTCGCCCTCCGCGCCCAAGTTGCCAAGGGCAAGCGATCGTGTTCGCTGCGTGGCCGCCACGCTCCTGGCGGTCACCCGCGGGCGCAGCCCCGGTCGGGGTCTGTCGGCATCTCGACATAGGCTGTTTCGGTGGCTGATCCGTCCTCGTACCGCCCGGCTCCGGGCTCGATCCCCGACTCGCCCGGCGTTTACCGATTCAGTGACGCCGCCGGGCGGGTGATCTACGTCGGCAAGGCGAAGAACCTGCGCGCCCGCCTGTCGTCGTACTTCCAGGACCTGGTCAACCTGCACCCGCGGACCCAGTCGATGGTCACCACCGCCGCGAAGGTGGACTGGACCGTGGTGGCGAACGAGGTCGAGTCGCTGCAGCTGGAGTACTCCTGGATCAAGGAGTACGACCCGCGCTTCAACGTGAAGTACCGCGACGACAAGTCGTACCCGTGGCTCGCCATCACTCTGAACGAGGAGTATCCGCGGGTCATGGTCGGGCGCGGGCCGAAGAAGAAGGGCGTGCGCTACTTCGGCCCGTACAGTCATGCCTGGGCGATCCGGGAGACGGTCGACCTGCTGCTGCGGGTGTTCCCGATGCGGTCCTGCAGCAAGGGCGTGTTCAACCGGCACCGCCAGATCGGCCGGCCGTGCCTGCTCGGCTACATCGGCAAGTGCGCGGCCCCGTGCACCGGTCAGGTCAGCCAGGAGGAGCACCGCAAGATCGTGGAGGACTTCGCCGCGTTCCTGTCCGGCCAGACCGCGACGTACGTGCGCCGCCTGGAGAAGGAGATGCGAGCCGCGGCGGCCGACCTGGAGTACGAGAAGGCGGCCAAGATCCGTGACGACCTCAGCGCCCTCGACAAGGCCCTGGCCAAGAACGCGGTGGTCCTCGGCGACGGCACCGACACCGACGTGATCGCCCTGGCGGAGGACCCGCTGGAGGTCGCCGTCCAGATCTTCTACGTCCGCGGCGGCCGGATCCGCGGCCAGCGCGGCTGGATCGCGGACAAGGCCGACGGTACGGCGACCACCGGCGACCTGGTCGGGCGGTTCATCCAGCAGACCTACGCGGGGGAGTCGGGCGACGTGATCCCGAAGGAGATCCTGGTACCGACCTTGCCGGAGGACGGGGAGGCCCTGGTGGCGTGGCTGTCGGAGCTGCGCGGCTCGCGCGTCGCGATCCGGGTGCCGCAACGCGGCGACAAGAAGTCCCTGATGGAGACGGTCGAGCGCAACGCCCTGCAGACGCTGACCATGCACAAGACGAAGCGCGCCAGCGACCTGACCACCCGGAACCAGGCCCTGGAGGAGATCCAGGCGGCGCTGGACCTGCCCGAGGCGCCGCTGCGGCTCGAGTGCTACGACGTGTCGAACCTGCAGGGCACCGAGGTGGTGGCCTCGATGGTGGTGTTCGAGGACGGCCTGCCGCGCAAGAGCGAGTACCGGCGCTTCGTCATCAAGGGCGTCGACGGGCAGAACGACGTGGCCTCCATCGCCGAGGTGCTGACCCGGCGGTTCAAGCGGCTGCTGGACGAGCGCGTCGGCGCTCCGGACGCCGACGAGGACCCGACGGCCAACCTGATCGATCCGGAGACGGGCCGGGCCCGCAAGTTCGCGTACACACCCGGCCTGGTGGTGGTCGACGGTGGTCCGCCGCAGGTCGCCGCCGCCCGCCAGGCGATGGACGAGCTGGGGCTCGGGGACATCCCGGTCTGCGGTCTGGCCAAGCGGCTCGAGGAGGTCTGGCTGCCCGACGACGAGGACCCCGTCATCATGTCCCGGACGTCCGAGGGGTTGTACCTGCTGCAACGGCTGCGCGACGAGGCGCACCGGTTCGCCATCACGCACCACCGCAGCCGGCGATCCAAGTCGATGGTGGAGAGCGTGCTGGACGACGTAGCGGGGCTGGGGGAGGTGCGACGCAAGACGCTGCTGAAACACTTCGGCTCGCTGAAGAAGTTGCGTCAGGCCACCATCGACGAGGTGGCCGGCCTGCCCGGGTTCGGCCGCCGTACGGCGGAGTCGGTGATCCTCGCGGTGGACTCCGCGGCAACGAAGGCCGAGGCGGGTCGTGCACCGTCGGTCAACACGGCCACGGGCGAGATACTGGACGATGGCCCACCGAACGGGGAGTGAACTGAGACCAATGGATGAGTCGAGCGGGAATCTGATCATCGTGTCCGGCATGTCCGGCGCGGGGCGGAGCTCGGTCGCAGACGTGCTGGAGGACCTGGGCTGGTTCGTGGTGGACAACCTGCCCCCGATGTTCCTCACCACCATCGTGGAACAGGTGGTCGGAACCGGCGCCTCGCCCCGGCTGGCCATCGTGGTCGACGTGCGGACCGGAATGTTCTTCGACGAGCTCGGGTCGGCGCTGCGGGACCTGCGGGCCAAGGGGTACCGGCCACTGACGCTGTTCCTGGAGGCGTCGGACGACGTGATCGTGCGCAGGCAGGAAAGCGTCCGCCGCCCGCACCCGCTGCAGGGTGAGGGCAGACTGCTGGACGGGATCCAGCGCGAGCGCGAGCTGCTCGGCGACATCCGGGCCGGCGCGGACCTGGTGATCGACACCTCGAGCCTGAACATCCACCAGCTCGCGGCCAAGATCGTGAACGCGTTCGGTGACGAGGAGAACGCGGAACTGCGGGCGACCGTGGTCTCGTTCGGTTTCAAGTACGGCATTCCGGTGGATGCTGATGTCGTGGCTGACATGCGCTTCGTGCCGAACCCCTACTGGCAGCCGGACCTGCGCCCGATGACGGGGAAGGACAAACCCGTGTCAGACTTCGTCCTCGGTCATCCGCTGGCCCAGCAGTTCCTGCAGAACTACGTGGACGTGCTGGACACCTTGCGGACCGGATATCTGAACGAGGGCAAGCGGTTCGTCACCATCGCGATCGGCTGCACCGGAGGCAAGCACCGCAGCGTCGCGATGGCCGAGGAGATCGCGAAACGGCTGCGGGAGAAGGGTTCGCCGACATTGGTGGTGCACAGGGACCTGGGGCGCGAGTGACAGACTCCCCGCGAGTCGTCGCGCTGGGCGGTGGACATGGACTCGCCGCGTCCCTGTCGGCCCTGCGCCAGGTCACCGACGAGCTCACCGCGGTGGTCACCGTGGCCGACAACGGCGGTTCGTCCGGTCGGCTGCGACGTGAGCTGGGCGTACTGCCGCCGGGCGATCTGCGCATGGCGCTGGCGGCGTTGTGCCGCGACGACGAGTGGGGCAGGACCTGGGCGAACGTCCTGCAGCACCGCTTCACCAGCCAGGGCGACCTGGACGACCACGCGGTCGGCAACCTGCTGATCGTCGCCCTGTGGGAGTTGCTGGGCGAGGCCGTCGAGGGCCTCGACTGGGTGGCTCGGTTGCTGGGTGCGGAGGGGCGGGTGCTGCCGATGTCCGCGGTGCCGCTGGACATCACCGCACATGTGCTCGGACTGGACCCGGACCATCCCGAGGCGATCACCGAGGTGCGCGGCCAGGCCGAGGTCGCCACGACCACCGGGCGGGTCATCGACGTCGCCCTGGACCCCGCCGATCCGCCCGCCTGCCCGGAGGCGCTGGAGGCGATCGCCGAGGCCGACTGGGTGGTGGTCGGGCCTGGGTCGTGGTTCACGTCGGTGATCCCGAACCTGCTCGTCCCCGAGCTCGCGCGCGGCCTCCAGGAGACGAAGGCCCGGAGGCTGGTGACGCTGAACCTGGGCGGCCAGAAGGGGGAGACCGACGGGTTCTCCCCGGAGACCCACCTCGAGGTGCTGGCCGCGCACGCGCCCGACCTGCGCATCGACGTCGTCCTCGCCGACAGTCGGCACGTCCCGGACCAGGCCTCGTTGCGTCGTACGGCGGAGTCGCTCGGGGCGGACCTGGTGATCGCCGACATCGCTGACGACAGCACCGAGCTCCACCACGACCCCGCCAAGCTGGCGAAGCTGTACCGCGAGCTCTGCGGCACCAGACGCCGGCGCGAGGGTCTTTGACACTAGTGGGAAGATTCCTTCATGGCGATGACTGCACAGGTGAAGTCCGAGCTGACCAGCATCCAGGTCACCAAACCCTGTTGCCGCAAGGCCGAGGTTTCGTCGATCCTCCGCTTCGCCGGCGGTCTGCACCTGGTGTCCGGTCGGATCGTCGTCGAGGCCGAGCTCGACACCGGCTCCGCCGCGCGGCGGCTGCGCAAGGACATCGCCGAGATCTTCGGCCACCCGTCCGACGTGGTCGTGATCTCACCGTCCGGCATCCGCAAGCAGACCAAGTACGTCGTCCGCGTGGCGCGCGACGGGGAGGCCCTGGCCCGCCAGACGGGACTGGTGGACAATCGCGGCCGCCCGGTGCGAGGTCTGCCGCCGGCAGTCGTCTCCGGCGCCTCCTGCGACGCGGTGGCGGCCTGGCGCGGGGCGTTCCTGGCGCACGGGTCGCTGACCGAGCCCGGCCGGTCGTCCTCGCTCGAGGTGACCTGCCCGGGACCGGAGGCCGCGCTGGCGCTGGTCGGCGCGGCGAGGCGTCTCGGCATCGGCTCCAAGGCCCGGGAGGTCCGCAACGTGGACCGGGTGGTCATCCGCGACGGCGACGCGATCGGCGCCCTGCTCACCCGACTCGGCGCCCATGAGTCGGTGCTGGCCTGGGAGGAGCGCCGGATGCGACGCGAGGTCCGCGCCACCGCGAACCGGCTGGCCAACTTCGACGACGCCAACCTTCGCCGGTCTGCCCGGGCGGCGGTGGCCGCGGGCGCCCGGGTGGAGCGAGCGCTGGAGATCCTCGGCGACGAGGTGCCGGACCACCTCCAGGTGGCCGGCCGGCTCCGGCTCGAGCACAAGCAGGCCAGTCTCGAGGAGCTCGGCCAGCTGCACGAGCCGGCCCTGACCAAGGACGCGGTGGCCGGCCGGATCCGGCGGCTGCTCGCCATGGCCGACAAGCGCGCGGCGGATCTGGGCATTCCGAATACCGAGGCGAACCTGACTCCGGACATGCTCGACCCGGCCTGAGCCGGGCGGGCTGAAGGTTTTCCCTACGGATTGACGCGATCTGAGCACTCAGAGTGCTCGATCGATTCCCTTGAGGCGTCTCCTTGTCGCAAGGTGTGCGTGCCCAATCGCACGAGGGGTCCGCACACCGACTCCCTCGTGACTCCGCCCTCAAGGGAGCTCACACATGAAGCACAGGTATCGCTCCGGCCTGGCTGTGGTGGCGATCGCCGCACTGGCCGGCCTGTCGAACATCAGTGGCGTCCAGGCAGCACCGCCCGGCGGCGATGAGGCGGCCTCGCCGGTCGCGGCCGCACGGGCCAACGCGGCGCGCCTTGACCTCGGAGCCTCGGACGACCTCGTGGTCCGTGACGTGGTGATCGATGCCGACGGCGCCAGTCACGTCCGGTTCGACCGCACCTACCACGGCCTGCAGGTGGTCGGCGGCGACCTTGTCGTGCATCAGGACAGGGCGGGAGCGGTGCGCTCGTCCTCGGGTGGCGTCCGGGCTCTCGACGTGTCGACGAAGCCGCTCGTCAGCGCGGGTACGGCCCTCGCCGCGGCCAAGCAGAAGTCGGGCCGGCAGGAGTTGGTCGTGTTCGTCACCGCCGGCGGGGAGTCCCGGCTGGCGTACAAGGTGACCAGCGAGGGACGTCACGCCGACGGAAGGCCGTACGGGACCGAGACCTATGTCGACGCGCGCAACGGCCAGGTGCTGGACACCTGGAGCACCGTCCAGGACGACCTGGGCAGCGGCACCGGCCTGTACTCGGGCACGGTGCCACTCGACACCACAGGCGGCTCCACCTACTCGATGGTGGACCCGGTCCGCGGCGGCAACGCGACGTACAACGCAGGTGTGCTCTTCACAGACGCGGACAACGTGTGGGGTGACGGCACCACCGCCAATGCCCAGAGCGCCGGCGTCGACGCGCACTACGGCATCGCGGAGACGTGGGACTACTACAAGACCGTGCACGGCCGCAACGGCATCGCCAACGACGGCCAAGGCGCCAGGTCGTTCGTGCACGACGGTGCCTACGTGAACGCATCCTGGAGCGACTCCTGCTTCTGCATGCGGTATGGCGACGGTGATCCAAGCCAGGGCATCACCCCTCTCGTCGAGCTGGACATCGCCGGCCATGAGATGAGCCACGGTGTCACCAGCCGGACGGCCGCCCTGCGCTACAGCGGTGAGCCCGGTGGCCTGAACGAGTCGACGTCCGACATCTTCGGCACCGCCGTGGAGTTCTACGCCGCCAACGGGTCCGACACACCGGACTACGTCCTGGGCGAGGAGATCTTCACCGACTACAACCCCGCGACGAACTTCATCCGGCGGCTGGACAAGCCGTCACTGGATGGCGCCAGCGCCGATTCGTGGTCGCGCCGGGTCGGCAGCCTGGACGTGCACTACTCGTCCGGGGTGGGCAACCACTTCTTCTACCTGCTGTCCGAGGGCAGCGGCGCGAAGGTGATCAACGGCGTCTCGTACAACAGCCCGACTGTGAACGGCGTCACCGTGACAGGCATCGGCATCGCCAAGGCCGAGAAGATCTGGTACCGCGCACTGAGCACGTACCTGACCTCACGGTCGAACTACCACGACGCACGCACCGCCACGCTGTCCGCCGCGACCGACCTGTACGGCGCCGGTAGCGTCGAGGTCCAGACGGTCGACCGGGCCTGGGCCGGCGTGAACGTGGTGGCGTGACTCCGAACGGACGAGCGGACGGCCCACTGGTCTGAGGTGGACGGGACCAGTGGGCCGAGTGGGCTCTTCGGCTAGTGTTTCGGGTGGTAGCAGTAGTGCTCGGAGCCATAGTTGAGGAGACGTAGTCCCGTGACCGTTCGCGTAGGTATCAACGGCTTCGGCCGGATCGGCCGTAACTTCTTCCGCGCTGCTCAGGCGGCCGGTGCCGACATCGAGGTCGTCGCCGTCAATGACTTGACCGACAACCAGACTTTGGCCCACCTGCTGAAGTACGACTCGATCCTGGGCCGCTTCCCGGGCGAGGTGACGGCGACCGAGAACGACATCACCGTCGGCGGGCACACCTTCAAGGCCTTCGCCGAGCGCGACCCGGCCAACCTCAAGTGGTCTGACGTGGGCGCCGACGTGGTGCTGGAGTCGACCGGCTTCTTCACCGACGCGACCAAGGCCAAGACCCACGTCGACAACGGCGCGCAGAAGGTCATCATCTCCGCCCCGGCGAAGAACGAGGACATCACCGTCGTGATGGGCGTCAACCACGAGCTGTACGACGCGAACCAGCACACGGTGATCTCGAACGCCTCCTGCACCACGAACTGCCTGGCCCCGATGGCGAAGGCTATCCACGACGCGTTCACGATCGAGAAGGGTCTGATGACCACGATCCACGCGTACACCCAGGACCAGAACCTGCAGGACGGCCCGCACAAGGACCTGCGCCGTGCCCGCGCCGCCGCGCTGAACATCGTGCCGACCTCGACCGGCGCGGCGAAGGCGATCGGCCTGGTGCTGCCGGAGCTCAAGGGCAAGCTGGACGGCTTCGCGCTCCGGGTGCCGGTGCCGACCGGCTCCGCCACCGACCTGACCGTCACCGTCGGCCGCGAGACCTCGGTCGAGGAGGTCAACGCCGCCGTCAAGGCCGCCGCCGAGGGCGCGCTCAAGGGCTACCTGAGCTACACCGAGGACGAGATCGTCTCCACCGACATCGTCACCGACCCGGCGTCCTGCATCTTCGACTCGGGCCTGACCAAGGTGATCGGCAACCAGGTCAAGGTGGTCGGCTGGTACGACAACGAGTGGGGCTACTCCAACCGCCTGGTCGACCTGATCAACCACGTCGGCGCCTCGCTCTGACGCTCCACTTCTCCGCTTGCGTCCGAGGAAGCGTGGGCAGGTCCCGCGGTTCTTCGGACGCAGGCGTCTGGCCAAGGAAAGCTGAACTGTGAAGACGATCGAAGACCTGGGCGATCTGGCGGGCCTGCGGGTCCTGGTCCGCTCCGACCTGAACGTTCCCGTATCGAAAGGCGACGGCGACGCGGTCATCGGCGACGAAGGCCGCATCCGTGCCAGCCTGCCGACCCTGGTGAAGCTGGCCCGGGCCGGCGCCAAGGTCATCGTGACGGCCCATCTCGGCCGTCCGAAGGGCAAGCCCAACCCCGAGTTCACCCTCGCTCCGGTGGCCGAGCGGCTCGGCGAGCTGCTGCGGCCAGAGGGCATCAAGGTCGCGTTCGCCTCCGACGTGACCGGCGACAGCGCCCAGGAGGCGGTGCAGCAGCTCGACGAGGGCGAGGTGCTGCTGCTGGAGAACGTCCGGTACGACCCGCGCGAGGAGAGCAAGGAGGAGGCCGAGCGTGAGCAGCTGGCCGATGAGCTCGCGGCGCTGGCGGACGTGTTCGTCAGCGACGGCTTCGGCGTGGTCCATCGCAAGCAGGCCAGCGTGTACGACGTCGCCCGCAAGCTCCCGCACGCGGCCGGTGGTCTGGTGCTGACCGAGGTCGAGGTGCTGAGGAAGCTGACTGAGGACCCGCAGCGCCCGTACGTCGTCGTGCTGGGCGGGGCGAAGGTGTCGGACAAGCTGGCCGTGATCGAGAATCTGCTGACCAAGGCGGACAAGCTGCTGATCGGCGGCGGCATGGTCTTCACCTTCCTCAAGGCGCAGGGCCTGGAGGTCGGCAAGAGCCTGCTCGAGGCGGACCAGGTCGACGCCGTCAGGGGCTACCTCGACACCGCCAGGACCAAGGGCATCGAGATCATGTTGCCGACGGACATCGTGGTCGCGCCGGAGTTCTCGGCCGATGCGCCCGCCACCGTGGTCGCGGCGGACGCGATCCCGGCCGACCAGCTCGGGCTGGACATCGGTCCGGACTCGGCCCGGGCGTTCGCCACGGAGATCGTCGCTGCGCGCACCGTGTTCTGGAACGGCCCGATGGGCGTGTTCGAGCTGGCACCGTTCGCCGGCGGCACCAAGGCCGTCGCCCAGGCATTGACCGAGGTCGACGGGCTGAGCGTGGTCGGCGGTGGCGACTCCGCCGCCGCGATCCGTCAGCTCGGCTTCGCCGACGACGCGTTCGGCCACATCTCCACCGGTGGCGGCGCGAGCCTGGAATACCTCGAGGGCAATGAACTGCCCGGACTCGCCGTGCTGGAAGAGGACTGAACCCGTGGCCGAGAAGACCGCCCGTACGCCGTTGATGGCGGGCAACTGGAAGATGAATCTCAATCACGTCGAGGCCGTGCACCTGCTGCAGAAGCTGTCGTGGACCCTGCAGGACAAGAAGCACGACTTCGACCGGGTCGAGGTCGCGGTGCTGCCGCCGTTCACTGACATCCGCAGCGTGCAGACGTTGGTCGACGGCGACCGGATGAAGATCGTCTACGGCGCGCAGGACATCTCCCAGCACGACGACGGCGCCTACACCGGTGAGGTCTCCGCGGCGATGCTGACCAAGCTCGGCTGCACCTACGTGCTGGCCGGACACTCGGAGCGCCGGCAGTACCACCACGAGGACGACGCGCTGGTCAATGCCAAGGCCACCAAGGCGTTGGCCGCCGGGCTGGTCCCGATCGTCTGCGTCGGCGAGGGGCTCGACGTGCGCAAGGAGGGCCGCCAGGTCGAGCACACGCTCGCCCAGGTCGACGGCGCGCTGGCCGGGCTGAAGCCGGACGAGGTCCGCAAAGTGGTCATCGCCTACGAGCCGGTCTGGGCGATCGGCACCGGCGAGGTGGCCACCCCGGAGGACGCGCAGGAGGTGTGCGCCGCGATCCGGGGCCGGCTGGAGGAGTCCGCCTCACCCGCCGTCGCCGACTCGGTACGGATTCTTTACGGGGGATCGGTGAAGATGAGCAGCGCAGGTGGCATCATGGCTCAGCCGGATGTCGACGGCTGCCTGGTGGGTGGAGCTAGCCTGAAGGTGGACGAGTTCGCCGGTATCTGCCGTTACCTGGACCTTCAGTTAGGCTACTCCTCGTGATTCTTGCTTTTCAGATCATCGTGATCATCTGCAGCCTGATCCTCACGCTGCTCGTACTGCTGCACAAGGGCCGTGGCGGTGGCCTGTCGGACCTCTTCGGCGGCGGCGTCTCGTCGAGCCTCGGCGGTTCGTCGGTCGCCGAGCGGAACCTGGACCGGATCACGGTCGGCGTCGGCCTGATCTGGTTCGCGGCCATCGTCGCCCTCGGTCTGCTGTACAAGCTCGGCTGACGGGGGAGACGTTCTCGTGGCTGGTGGTGGCAGCGCAATCCGTGGCAGCCGGGTCGGTGCCGGACCGATGGGGGAGGCCGAGCGCGGGGACACCGCGCCGCGGCAGCGCATCGTGTTCTTCTGTGCCAACGGGCACGAGACCGCGACGATGTTCGCCGTCGAGGCGGCGATCCCCGAGGCATGGGACTGTCCACGCTGCGGTCTCCCGACCAGCACGGACTCGAGCAACCCCCCGCCTCCGCCGAAGATCGAGCCGTACAAGACGCACCTGGCCTACGTGAAGGAGCGTCGCAGCGAGGAGGAGGCGGCGGAGATCCTGGCCGAGGCCCTGCAGAAGCTGCGCGCCCGGCGAGATCGCGGCGAGGTCGTCTACTGAGCAAAGCGGTACCGAAGCGCCCGGCAGGTCACTGACCTGCCGGGCGCTTCGCGTTTGCGTTCCCGCGGGCCTTCATGGATAGTGGCAGTATCCAATAACGGATACTGCAACTATCCATTGAAAAGGAGTCGTCATGCTGGAAATCGTTCTGGCCGTCGCCTTGCTGAGCTTCCGCCTGCTGGGCGCCGTCGGCGTACGCCGGTTCCGCACCTGGTCGGCGAGTGCCGCTCACGCGATGGCGGTCATGCTCGTCATCACCGCCGGCGCGCATTTCGTTCCGGCGAGCGTCACGCTGATGCCCAACCACGCTGATCTGGTCCGGATGGTCCCACCGGTCGTGCCGTTCGCCGATGCGATGGTCTACCTGACGGGCGTGCTGGAGTTGCTGGGCGCCATCGGTCTGGTGCTCACCGCGACCCGCTGGGCAGCCGCGATCGGTCTGGCGGCGCTGTACGTGGTGCTGCTGCCGGCGAACATCTATGCCGCCGTGGCGGACGTGCCCTTCAACGGCGGTGAGGCGACGCCCCTGTGGCTGCGCATTCCCGAGCAGGCCCTCTACATCGCCATCGTCGTCTGGGTGTCGCGATCGGCCGACAGCACCGCAACCTGGCGCGCTCTGGGTTCGCTGCGCGGCAGGACCGACGGCCAGTCGTCGGGCATCTCGCCGGCTTCCGCTCGTCGGTGAATCTCAGGTCCGGGGCGCGCGAATGGTGTGGGGGATGTCCTGGGCGGCGGCCTCGTCGATCAGCCAGAGCGTGCGGTTGAGGCCCTTGGGTGCCGAGGCCGGGATCTGCAGCGCGCCCGCACCGGACAGTGCGAGGCGGACCGCCTTGGCCTTGTCGTCGCCCGACACCACGAACCACACCTCGTGCGCGCGCGCCAGGGCCGGCAACGTCAGCGAGATCCGGGTCGGCGGCGGCTTGGGCGCACCGTGCACAGCCACGGCCGCACGTTCCTGCTCGTGGAGGGCCGGGTGCTCCGGGAAGAGCGATGCCACATGCCCGTCCGGACCGACCCCGAGGAGCAGCAAGTCGAAGGTCGGTACGCCGCCGTGGTCGCCTGCGCCGGCCGCGGCGGCAAGCTCGGAGGCGTACGCCGCAGCGGCCCGCTCGGCGCCCTGGCCCTTGTCCGCTGGCATCGGATGAACCCGCTCGGGGTCCAGGTCGACGGAGTCCAGCAACGCCTCGCGCGCCTGCGTCTCGTTCCGGTCGGGGTCGCCGGCCGGCAGGAACCGCTCGTCCCCCCACCAGATCTCCACCCGCCGCCAGTCGATGGCGCTGCGGGCAGGGGAGTCCCCGACCGCCCGGTACACCGCTGCCGCGACCCGGCCTCCGGTCAGAACGACCTGAGCGATCCTCCCGCTGCTCTGGACGTCGACCAGGTGGGTGATCAACCGGGCCGCGACGGCGTGGGCGAGGCTCTCGGTGTCACGGTTGACCAGGATCGACGGTGCGCTCATGGCCGGCCGGCCACCCCCTTGCCCGTGCTCTTGCGAGCCGACTGCTTCGGCCCGGCCTTCTTGGCGGCGGTCGCCTTCTTGGCCGGCGCCTTCTTCGCCCGCTTAGTCGGGGCCTTGCCGCTCTGACCGAGCGCCGCGGTACGGCTGGCGACCGCCTCGGCAGTCACCTGCGCCGAACGGCGGTTCTCGGCGCTGAGCTTCTTCGCCCCGGGCGGCATCTTCTCCCGCTCGACCAGGCAGCTGAGGGTCCGGGCGTAGACGTCGTCAGGGTCCAGCCGACGCAGTTCCTCGCTCAGCAGCTCGGCGGTGCCTCGCCGCTTCAGCGCGACCGGCCGGTCCGGTTGGCCGGGGATGCTGAACGTCGCCACCGCGCCGTCCGGCCGGGTGATGGAGATCGGCCCGGACGGCGTGAAGAGCCGTACGGCGGTGATGCCCGGGCCGCGCGAGTTCCGCTGCTCGACCGTCACCTTCAACCGGGACTGCAGCCAGGCGGACATCAGGTCAGCGCTTGCGTTGCCCTTGGCCGACACGACCTCGGCGCCGGTGACCGCGGTCGGGTACTGGTCCAGCGCCGCCGCCAGCAGCGCACGCCACGGGGTGAGCCGGGCCCAGGCGAAATCGGTGTCGCCCGGTGCATAGCCCTGCGCGCGAGCGGTGAAGTCGACCGAGGTGCGCCGGATGTTCGCGGCGTCGGTGACCCGGCGCCGGCCCAGTGCACCCAACGGGTCCTCGTGCGGCACCTTCGGCCCGACTCCCGGCCACCAGACGATGACGGGGGAGTCGGGCAGGAGCAAGGGGGTGACGACGGACTGCGGATGCTTGGCCAGCTCGCCATGCAGTCGCAGCAGCACCGCCTCACCGGGGATGCCCTCACCGACCCGAACCTCGGCGTCCAGGCCACCGGCGCCACGGCCGGGACGAAGGATCGCGACCAGGACGCGGGACGGGTGCTCGCGCCCGGCCTCGTTGGCGGCCTTCATGGCGTCGTGGTGGGACGCCTCGTCCACGACCACCACGATCGTGCCGACCATGCCCATCGCGGGACTTCCGGCGTTCCGGCGGGCCCTGAGCAGGGCGGAGGCGATCTCGCTCGACGTCGTACCGGTGAGGTCGATGATCATGGCCGCCTCCAGGTGCGTCCGTCGCGAGCGAGCATCTCGTGTGCGGAGTTCGGACCCCAGCCACCGGACGGGTACTGCTCCGGCTTGCCGTGCTCGGCCCAGTACTCCATCACCGGGTCGAGGATCTTCCAGCCGAGCTCGACCTCGGTGTGCTGCGGGAACAGCGGCGGGTCGCCGAGCAGGACGTCGAGGATCAGCCGCTCGTAGGCCTCGGGGGAGGACTCGGTGAAGGAGCCGCCGTACGCGAAATCCATGTTCACGTCGCGGATCTCCATCATGGTGCCGGGCACCTTCGCCCCGAACCGCATCGTGATGCCCTCGTCGGGCTGGATCCGCATCACCAGGGCGTTCTGTCCGAGCTCCTCGGTCTCGGTGGCGGTGAACGGCAGGTGCGGCGCGCGCTTGAACATCACCGCGACCTCGGTCACCCGCCGGCCGAGGCGCTTGCCCGTGCGCAGGTAGAACGGCACGCCGGCCCAGCGCCGCGTGTCGACATCGACGCGCAGCGCGGCGAAGGTCTCGGTGGCGGAGTCGGCGGGAATCCCGTCCTCGTCCAGGTAGCCCTTCACCTTCACACCACCGGCCCACCCGGCGGCGTACTGGCCACGCGCGGTGTGCAGGTCGAGGCGCTCCGGCAGGTTGACGGCTGCCAGCACCTTCTTCTTCTCCTGGCGCAGGGACCAGGCGTCGAAGCTGACAGGCTCCTCCATCGCGATCAGCGCGAGCAGCTGGAGCAGGTGGTTCTGAATCACGTCGCGGGCCGCGCCGATGCCGTCGTAGTAGCCGGCCCGGCCACCGATGCCGATGTCCTCGGCCATGGTGATCTGCACGTGGTCGACGTAGTGGCTGTTCCAGACCGGCTCGAACATCGAGTTGGCGAACCGCAACGCCAGCATGTTCTGGACGGTCTCCTTGCCCAGGTAGTGGTCGATCCGGAACACCGACTGAGGCGGGAACACGGCCTCGACCACGCGGTTGAGCTCACGCGCGCTGGTCAGGTCGTGGCCGAACGGCTTCTCGATCACCACCCGGCGCCAGGAGCCCGGCTTCTCCTCGGCCAGCCCGCGCTCGGACAGTTGCTGCACCACCTTCGGGAACAGCCCTGGCGGGATCGACAGGTAGAAGGCATGGTTGCCGCCCGTGCCACGGCTGACGTCCAGCTCGTCCACGGTCTGCCGCAACCGGTCGAACGCCGCGTCGTCGGTCAGCTCGCCCGGTACGAACCGGAAACCCTCGGCCAGCTGCTGCCAGACCTCCTCGCGGAAGGGGGTCCGCGCGTACTCCTTCACCGAGTCGTGCACGATCTGCGCGAAGTCCTGGTCGCTGTAGTCGCGGCGGGCGAATCCCACCAGCGCGAAGCCGGGCGGCAGCAGCCCGCGGTTCGCCAGGTCGTACACGGCCGGCATCAACTTCTTGCGGGCCAGGTCGCCGGTCACCCCGAAGATCACCAGGCTGCTGGGCCCGGCGATCCGGGGGAGTCGCCGGTCCTGCGGGTCCCGGAGCGGGTTCACCGGTCTGGGAAGCTGCTCCTCGTCGAGCTCCGCGGTCATTGGCCGCCGTCCCTCATCTCGTTACTGGTTGTCGTTGGTCAACAGGGTGAGCAGTTGCCGTACGCCGGCCCGCGGGTCGGTCAGGTGCAACCGCAGCACCGGTCGGCCACGCTCGGCGAGCACCCCGGCGTCACCCGCGGCCTGGGCCGAGATGAGCGTGCCGAAGGTGAACGGGCGGTCGGGGATCTCGACGTCGGTCGACTCCTGCCCGGTGATCTGCAGGAACACACCCTGTGGATGGCCGCCCTTGTGGTACTGCCCGGTGGAGTGCAGGAAGCGCGGTCCCCACCCGAAGGTGACCGGGCGCCCGGTGCGGCGGCTCAGCGCCGGCCGGATGGCGCGCAGGTTCTCGTCGCGCTCGGAGTCCAGGTAGGCCATCACCGCGACGTATCCGTCTTCGCCGAGCGTGCCGAGCAACGCCTCGACGGCACCCTCCACCGAGTCGACACCATCCAGGAGCCCCTCGGATCCGCGCACCTCGACCGTCCCGTCGGTGAAGGCCGCGGCCTCCGGCTCCGGCTGGGCGTCGAGCAGCCCGCGAGCGGCCCCCTTCGCGCTCTCGACGTCCGGCTGGTCGAACGGGTTGATCCCGAGCAGGTAGCCCGCGACCGCGGTGGCCATCTCCCACAGCAGGAACTGTCCGCCGAGCGACCCTGTGGTGACAACCGTCGGCACGCCTGCGGCAACGCTCGCCGAGCTCGTGTCGGCCGCCAGCAGAGCGTGAACCAGGTCGCCCGCCGAGCTGTGCAGCTCCGGCGCGTCGAGGCTGTCGACGGCGACCGGAAGCACGCCGGTCCCGTTCTTACCGGTGCTCTCGGCGATCAGCTGCTCGGCCCAGTCGGGGAACCCGACGATCGACGAACCACCCGCGGCGAGGATCGCCTTGTCGCGGCCCGGGCTCGCAGCCAGGACGGCCCCCAGGACGAGCGCGGGGTTCTCCGGGTCGTCGGCCTGCAAAGCCGGTGCGACCGCGGCGGCCTGATCCAGCAGCTCGGCCACGTCCGCGCCGGCCAGTGCCGACGGCACCAGGCCGAAGGCGGTCAGGGCGCTGTAGCGGCCGCCGACATGCGGATCGGCGAGGAAGGTCTTGCGGTAGCCCGCTTCCTCGGCCAGCTTGTGGAACGGCGAGCCGGGGTCGGTCACCACGACGATCCGCGAGGCGGCGTCGATGCCGGCATCCGTGAACGCCTTGACGAACGCGCGCC
The DNA here is from genome assembly GCA_035759015.1 of Kribbella sp. GTDB lineage: Bacteria > Actinomycetota > Actinomycetes > Propionibacteriales > Kribbellaceae > Kribbella. Next base: position 10,496 of record DASTVQ010000088.1, on the reverse strand, counting down.
GTTGGCTGTCGGTCTCGACCGTGCCGCCGGACTTGCTGGAGACCACCACAACGGTTCGCTGCAGGTCGCCGGCCAGCGCCCGGGCGATCACGTTCGGGTTGGTGGAGTCCAGCACCACCAGCTCGACGCCGGCCGTCCGGGTGATGACCTCGGGGGCGAGCGACGAGCCGCCCATGCCGCAGAGCACGATCCGGTCGAGGCCCTCGGCCCGCAGGTCGGCCTGCAGCGCCTCGATCTCGGCCAGCAGCGGACGCGAGGACTCGTACAGGTCGACCCAGCTGAGCCGGACGGAGGCCTCGGCCTCGGCCTCGGCACCCCAGACGGTCGCGTCCTTGGCGGCGATCCGCGAGGCGACCTTCTCGCCGGCCAGCCGGTCGGCGACCTCCGACCAGCCTTCCCCGTACGCAGCGACCTCGAGCGACTCGGTCACTTCGACGCGCCCTTCAGTGCGGCGGTGACGGTGTCGAGCAGCTCGGCCCAGGAGGCCTCGAACTTGCTGACGCCCTCGTCCTCCAGCACCTGCACGACCTCGTCGTAGGAGATCCCCAGCGCCTCCAGGTCGGCGATCACCTTGCGGGCTGCGTCGTACTCGCCGCGGACGGTGTCACCGGTCACCTCGCCGTGGTCGGCGAACGCGTCGATGGTTGCCTGCGGCATCGTGTTTACCACCCCCGCGGTGACCAGCTGGTCGACGTACATGGTGTCGCTGTACGACGGGTCCTTGGTGCCCGTGGAGGCCCACAGCGGGCGCTGCGGCTTGGCGCCGACGGTCTCGATCTCGCGCCAGCGGTCGGAGGAGAAGACCTTCTCGTACGCCTCGAACGCCAGCCGCGCGTTGGCGACGGCCGCCTTGCCCCTGAGCGCCTTGGCCTCCGGCGTGCCGATCGCGTCCAGCCGCTTGTCCACCTCGGTGTCCACCCGGCTGACGAAGAACGACGCCACGCTGCCCAGCTTGGTCACGTCGTGGCCGTTGTCGATCGCCTGCTCGAGCCCGGCCATGAACGCGTCCATGACCGCGCGGTAGCGCTCGAGCGAGAAGATCAGCGTCACGTTGACACTGATGCCCTCGGCCAGCACCGCGGTGATGGCCGGGATGCCCTCCACGGTGGCCGGGATCTTGATCAGGACGTTCTCACGGCCGACGAGCCGCCACAGCTCCTTGGCCTCGGCGATCGTCTTCTCGGTGTCCTTGGCCAGCCGCGGGTCGACCTCGAGCGAGACCCGGCCGTCGACGCCGTCGGTGTCGTCGTACACGGGCTTGAGCAGATCCGCGCCGTCGCGCACGTCGTCGGTGGTGATGACGCGGGCCGCCTCCTCGGTGGACCTGTCCTCGGCCGCCAGGGCTGTCACCTGCTCGGCGTACACGTCAGCGTCGGACAGGGCCTTGGCGAAGATCGTCGGGTTCGAGGTCACTCCGCTGACGTGCTGGTCGTGGATCATCGAGGCCAGCCCACCGCTGGTGAGCCGCTGCCGGGAGAGATCGTCCAGCCAGATGGACACGCCTGCGTCGGCGAGTGCCTTCAATCGATCGTTCATCTTCGTTGCCCTCCGTACTGTTGCTGCTCTTCTGTTGTGTGTGGGTGCTCAGCGATCGTTGGTGGCGTCCGCGCCGGGCGCACCGGCCACGGCGGGGTCGTCGCCGATCCCGACCGGTCCGGCGGCGCCCCGGTTCACCGAGGTGCCCTTGCCGCCCAGCTCGGCCGCAGCGGCGATGCTCTCCTCGGCGGCCGTCACCACCGCTTCCGCGGTGATGCCGAACTCGCTGAACAAGGTCTTGAAGTCGGCCGAGGCGCCGAAGTGCTCCAGGCTCACGATCCGGCCGGCATCACCGACCACCTCGCGCCAGCCCTGGGAGACGCCGGCCTCGACCGAGACCCGGGCCCGCACCGAGGGCGGGATGACCGAGTCGCGGTAGGCGGCGTCCTGCTCGTCGAACCACTCGCGCGAGACCATCGACACGACCCTCGCCCGGATGCCCCTGCCGGCCAGCTGCTTGCGCGCCTCGACGGCCAGCTGGACCTCCGAGCCAGTACCGATCAGCACCACGTCGGGTTCGCCGTCGGTGTCGAGCAGGGTGTAGCCACCCTTCGCCACGTTCTCCGTCGTCGCGTACCCGTCCGTGCCTCGCGGGTACGTCGGGACGTTCTGCCGGGTGAGCGCGAGACCGGCCGGGCGGTCGGTGTGCTCGAGGATCGCCTTCCAGGCCGCGGCGGTCTCGTTGGCGTCCGCGGGCCGGACCACGTCCAGGCCCGGGATCGCCCGCAGGGCGGCCAGCTGCTCCACCGGCTGATGGGTCGGGCCGTCCTCGCCGAGGCCGATCGAGTCGTGCGTCCAGACGTAGGTCACGGGCAGCTTCATCAGGGCGGCCAGCCGGACCGCCGGGCGCATGTAGTCGCTGAAGACCAAGAAGGTGCCGCCGTACGGGCGGGTGCCGCCGTGCAGAACGATGCCGTTCAGGATCGAGCCCATCGCGTGCTCGCGGATGCCGAAGTGCAGCACCCGGCCGTACCAGTCGCCGGGGAACTCCTTGGTGGCGTGCTCCGGCGGGATGAACGACGGCTCACCCTTGGGGGTGGTGTTGTTCGACTCGGCCAGGTCGGCGGAACCGCCCCACAGCTCAGGCAGCTTCGGGGCCAGCGCGGTCAGCGTGTCGCCCGACGCCTTGCGGGTCGCGACACCCAACTCGTCGGCCTCCCAGGTCGGCAGCGCGTCGGCCCAGCCCGGCGTCAGCTCACGCCGCTCCAGCCGCTCGAACAGGTCCTTGCGATCGCCCGCGCCGGCGGCCCAGGCGTCGTACCGGCTGTTCCACTCGTCCTGCAGCTCGGCGCCGCGCTCGATCGCGTTGCGGGTGTGCTCGAGCACGTCCTCCGCCACGTCGAAGGTCTTCTCGGGGTCGAAGCCCAGCACCTGCTTGGTGGCTGCCACCTCGTCCGCGCCGAGCGCCGTACCGTGGGCCTTGCCGGTGTTCTGCTTGTTCGGCGCGGGCCAGGCGATGATCGTGCGCAGCTGGATGAAGCTCGGCCGGGTGGTCTCCGCCTTCGCCGCGAGCAGCGCGTCGTACAAGCCCTGAACGTCCTCTTCGTACCCGGCGCCGCCGTTGGTCCAGTCGATCCGCTGGACGTGCCAGCCGTACGCCTCGTAGCGGGCCGCGACGTCCTCGGACAGCGCGATCGAGGTGTCATCCTCGATGGAGATCTTGTTGTCGTCGTAGATCAGCGTCAGGTTGCCCAGCTGCTGGTGCGCGGCCAGCGACGACGCCTCACCGGAAACGCCCTCCTCGAGGTCGCCGTCGGAGGCGATCGCGAAGATGTCGTGGTCGAACAGGCTCTCGCCGATCGGCGGCTCGGGGTCGAGCAGGCCGCGCTCGCGGCGGGCCGCCATCGCCATGCCGACCGCGTTGCCGACACCCTGGCCGAGCGGACCGGTAGTGGTCTCGACGCCCTTGGTGTGCCCGTGCTCCGGGTGGCCGGGGGTCAGGCTGCCCCAGGTGCGGAGCGACTTCAGGTCGTCCAGCTCGAGGCCGTAGCCGGCCAGGTAGAGCTGGATGTACAGAGTCAGGCTCGAGTGGCCGGCGGAGAGCACGAACCGGTCGCGGCCAGGCCACTGCGGGTCGGCCGGGTTGTGCCGCATCACCCGCTGGAACAGCAGGTACGCCGCGGGCGCCAGGCTCATCGCCGTGCCGGGGTGGCCGTTGCCGACCTTCTGCACGGCGTCCATCGCGAGGACCCGCACGGTGTCGACCGCGCGCTGGTCGAGCTCGGTCCAGTCGAGCCGGGTACGGTCAAGCTCAGTCGTGGTCTTCTCCGTCACGCCGACGGCGCTCCTCTCGATGGCTTCGAACAGTCCTTGGCTGGCGTCCGACGGGGCCGGCGGTGCTGGGTCTGCACGACGATCGCGGCCCCTGCGCGTCACCGTGAGCGAGCCTACTCGCCCGCCTGTCGTCTGCCTTCCACACCTCGCCAACCGGTCAGGTCCTGGCAATTGTTCCCGGACACGCCGAGACGTCGGCCAGGTCACACTGTCGGACGCGCCACCGTCGAACCGGTTGTCCCACACGTGGATTACCCCTACCCGACGGTCGTGTTACCGCAGGTGCCCCGCCGTGGGCGTGACCAATCAGATCGGGAGGGGTGCGCACCCGCGCGGAGGTCAGCCGTAGACTGTCGAACCGTCAGCGCCGGTCCCCGGCGTCAACCCAATCCGTTCGAGGTGTTCGTGACGACCGTCGACCCGCGTCCGGCCGCGACGACGTCAGCGCCGCTTCCTGCCGACCCGACCTCTGTCGAGGTTCCCGGTCCGTCGGTGCGCGACGTGATCAAGGCGTACGTCGGTCTGACCAAGCCGCGCATCATCGAGCTGCTGCTGATCACCACCGTGCCGGTGATGTTCCTGGCCGCAGGCGGGGTGCCCGGGCTCGGCGTTGTGGCGGCCACGCTGCTCGGCGGCGTCCTCGCCGCGGGCAGTGCCAACACGATCAACTGCGTGCTCGACCGCGACATCGACGAGCAGATGCGCCGCACCCGCCGGCGCCCGCTGCCGCGCCACGCCGTCAGCCCGCGCTCGGCGACCGTCTTCGGCCTCGCCCTGGGTGTGCTGGCGACGCTCGAGCTCGGCCTGCTGGTGAACTGGCTGTCCTCCGCGTTGGCGCTGGCGGCGAACCTGTTCTACGTCTTCGGCTACACCCTGTGGCTGAAGCGCCGTACCGTGCAGAACATCGTCTGGGGCGGCATCGCCGGGTGCTTCCCGACGCTCATCGGCTGGACGGCGGTCACGAACGACCTGGCCTGGACCCCGCTGGTGCTGTTCGGTGTGGTCTTCTTCTGGACCCCGCCGCACACCTGGGCGCTGGCGATGCGCTACCGCGACGACTACGCCTCGGTCGACGTGCCCATGCTGCCGGTGGTTGCCACCTCGGTCGCCACCGCCCGGCAGATCCTGGCCTACAGCCTGGTGATGGTCGCCACCTCGATCGCGCTCTGGCCGGTGGCCGGCACCGGCTGGCTCTACCCGCTGGCAGCGGTGGCTCTGGGCGTGGTGTTCCTCCGCGAGGCCTTCGCGCTGCTGGCTCGCGCCAACACCGGTGCGGAAGGCGCGGCGCTCCGGCCGATGCGCCTCTTCCACTTCTCCAACATCTACCTGGCCCTGCTCTTCATCGCCGCCGCCCTGGACCCCATCCTCCACTGAAGATCGACGGGTAGGTGCGGTGGGTGGCGGAGCGGTGACGAAGGGTCGACCCGGTTGACCTGTCGGGAGTGCGGATGCTGCCATGGGGAGTCCGCGGGCGGACGGCCCGCGCTGGGGGGACGGGGAACCTAGGGGGCAATAGTGGGGGTCAGAACAAGGCGCATCGTGGCTGTGTCGGCGGTCAGCCTGCTGAGCACGGTGCTCGTGGTGGGGCAGGCCGAGGGCTCCAGCGGTCACCAGGGCGGGAGGGGCGCAAGCCTCAAGCCTGTGGTCACCGGTCTCGACGGACCTCGCGGAGTGGCGGTGTCGCCGAGTGGAAAGAAGGTCATCTACAGCGTTGCGGACGGCTCGGTCTACGAGGCCTACGCGTACGGGCTGAACAAGGGAATCCGGAAGCTCGGGCAGGTGCCCGGTGGCTTCCCGCCGGCCATCGACACCAGTGCTCGGGGTGTCACCTTCGCCCTGACCGGCGGGGGTGGACCGGGCGGGGAACTGCCTCCGGGCGCTGCCACGCTGTACAAGTTACGGCCGGGCAAGTCGGCCCAGGTGGTGGCCAACATCGGCGCCTATCAGGACCAGGACCCGGATCCGTACGACCTGGAGAACGTGCCGACCGACTCGAACCCGTACGGGGTGGCGGCGTTGCGAGACGGCACGGTTCTGGTGGCCGATGCCGGCGGCAACGATCTCCTGAGAGTGTGGCCGAACGGCAAGATCAAGACGGTGGCACGGCTCAAGCCAAGGACCGTGAAGGTACCGACGGGCCTTCCACCGAAGGACCCGGAGGGCAACCCGCTGCCGCCCGCCGGCACGCTTGTCCCGTCGGAGGCCGTCGCGACCTCCGTGACCGTCGGCACCGACGGTTACTACTACGTCGGTGAGCTGAGGGGCTTCCCGGCAACCCCGGGCAAGTCACAGATCTGGCGGATCAAGCCCGGCTCGGTCGGCGCCGTGTGCGACCCGGCCAAGCCCTACAAGGGCAAGTGCCAGCGGTACGCCGACGGCTACACGTCGATCGTCGACCTGGCAGGCGGTCCGCACCACACCCTGTACGTCGTCGAGCTCGCCAAGAAGAGCTGGCTGCAGTGGGAGGTGAGCGGAGAGCCGACGGCTCTGGGCGCGCTGTTCGTGCAGTTCCGCGGAAGGCACCACCACGCCGGGTTCCGGCACGAGCTGGCCAAGGGCAAGCTGTACCTGCCTGGTGGCGTCGGGGTGAGTAAGCGCGGCGAGGTCTATGTGTCCTCGCCGATGTTCGGCCCGGGCTCGGTGTCGAGGGTCAGGTACTAGACCGCCTCGAGCCCTGATCGACCGGTCCGGTGACGTCCACCTGCGTCCCCGGACCGGTCCGCGTCCGGAGCCGGGAACGTCCGCAGCCGCACGCCGAGGTCAGTGGGCGGGTGTGCCGCGTTCGCCGTAGACGGCGGTGACCAGCGCGACCAGGACCACGGCGAAGAAGACGTGGACCAGCACGAGCACCCAGGGCAGGCCGGTGAAGTACTGGGTGAACCCGACCGCGCCCTGGAGCAGCTCGATCGCCAGTAGCCAGGCGGCGAGCTGCCGCAGAGTCCGAGAGGTCGCAGTGACCCGGGTGGCGATCACGAGCGCGATGGACACACCGAGCAGGGCGAAGACGAGGTCGGCGTGCAGCTGGCTGATCGTCTCCTCGTCGAACCCGGTCCGGCCGGCCTCCGGATCACCGGAGTGCGGGCCGCTGCCGGTAACGATGGTGCCGAGGGCAACGACCAGCCAGACTGCCACCACGGACGCGGTGGCGAGCGCGCGGACGACGGGTGGCGTGTGCGGGTAGGGGCTGGTCCGCGAGCGCCGCATCAGCGAGACGGTCAGCGTCACGATCACCGGCGAGACGAGGAAGTGCGCAGAGACGATCCACGGGTTCAGGCCGGTCAGCACGCTGATCCCACCGATCACGGCCTGCAGCGGGATGCCGAGGGCGGCCGCCGTCGCCAGCCGGCGCAGGTCTTTGCGCACAGGCCGGTAGCGCATCACCACCAGCCAGGTGCCGATCGCGATCACGGCCACGATGAAGGCGAGCATCCGGTTGCCGAACTCGATCGCGCCGTGCACGCCGAGCGCGCTGTGCGGCACGTACGACTCGTCAGTGCACTGCGGCCAGGTCGGGCAGCCGAGGCCCGACCCGGTCAGGCGGACCAGGCCGCCGGTCACCGCGATCCCGATGTTGGCCACCATCGAGGCCCAGGCCCACCGGCGGACGACGTCGAGGCTCGGCTCGGGGATGATTCGCCAGAACCAGTCCGCGCGGCGGGCGGCGGTGGTCGGATTCTCCGTGGTCACCGGCACAGCCTAGAGACCTCTGGTTCCGGGTCCGCAGCACCCGTCGCCGAAGCGACCTCCGTCACACTGGTCAGTCCCATCGGAAGGTGCGTGACACCAGGTAGCCGAGCACGCCCGCCCACAGCGTCAGAGACAGGGCCGCAGCCCACGGAATCGTCCCCTCCAGCGTCGCCTTGGTCAGACCGCTCGCCAGCGCCGCGCTCGGCAACAGTTGTACGACTGACTGCATCGAGGCCGGGTACTCATCGACCGGCGTCATCACAGCGCCACCGACGAGTAGGAGCAGGTAGAGCAGGTTCGCCGCCGCCAGCGTGGCCTCGGCCCGGAGGACGCCGGCCATGAGCAGTCCGAGGGAGGCGAACGCGGCTGTCCCGCACAGCACCATCAGGATCACGCCGAAGACCGCGGCGGCCCCACCGTGCGGCTCCCAGCCCAGGGCGAAGCCGGTGCCGCACAGGACGACGATCTGGATCAGCTCGACGGCCAAAACGGCGCCCATCTTCCCGGCGAGCAGCCCGGTCCTGGACAGGGGAGAGGCGCCGAGCCGCTTGATCACGCCGTACCGGCGCTCGAACCCGGTCGCGATGGCCAGCGAGGTGAAGGAGCTCGACAGCACGGCCAGAGCGACGATTCGCGGGACGGCCAGATCGATGGCGGGTCCGTCGCCGAGCGGGAAGCGGTCGCCGAGCCCGGTGCCGCCCAGCAGCAGGAGCAGCCCGAGCGGGATGACCAGGGCCAGCAGCAGCTGCTCCCCGTTGCGAAGCAGCAGCCGGAACTCCATCCGGGCGTGTGCGAAGACCTTGCGGGGCCAGGGCGCGGAGCCGGGCCGGGGCGCGAAGGTCGCCGTCGTCATCGCGATCCCCGCTTCGGTGGCGCCGTCAGGGCCAGGTAGACATCCTCGAGGCTCTTGGTGCCGTGCTCGGTCAGGACATCGGGGCTGCCGGAGGCGATGACCTTGCCGGCGGAGACCACGTGCACCTGGTCGGACAGCTGCTCGGCCTCGTCCATCGCGTGCGTCGTGAGCACGACTGTGACGCCGTCGTCGCGCAGCTCCCTGATCACCTGCCAGACCTCCCGCCGCCCGTGCGGGTCGAGGCCCGTGGTCGGCTCATCCAGGAAGGCGATCTCCGGCCGCCCCACGATGGCCAGGCCGAACGACAGCCGCTGTTTCTGGCCGCCCGACAAGCGCCGGTACGGCGTCCGCCCGCAGCTGCCGAGGTCGAGCCGCTCGACCAGCATCGGCACGTCGAGCGGGTGCGCGTGCAGCGTCGCGACGTAGCGGAGCATCTCCACTGCGCGGACGCCGGACCAGGCGCCGCCCTCCTGCAGCATCACGCCGATTCGCGGCACCAGGGCACCGTGGTCGCCGATCGGGTCGAGCCCGAGCACCCGGACGCGGCCCGACCCGGGTCGGCGGAAGCCCTCGCAGGTCTCGACCGTGGTGGTCTTGCCGGCCCCGTTCGGACCCAGCACGGACGTCACGGTGCCGCCGGATACGGTGAGGCTCAGACCGTCCACCGCAGCCTTCTCGCCGTACCGGACGACGAGGTTGTCGATCTCCACCGCGACAGGCACGAATGCAGTGTAGGAAACCGTGCCGTGAGCGGTTCCGGTGGCCGCCCTGTGGCAGTGGTTAGGCGAGCCTTATTTGAAGGGCCCGCGGAATTACGCGACACTGACGTTGTGAAAACTCCTGCGCAGACTGCCCGGGTGCCCGCGGGCACCCCAGTCGCGCGGGACGAGTCGACCCGTGACCGGGTTGCCCGCTCCATCCTGACGAACGGCCCGTCCAGCGCCGCGGTGCTCGCCGACCGGCTGGCGCTCACCCCGGCAGCCGTCCGGCGGCACCTGGACCACCTGCTGGACGAGGGCCTGGTCGAGGGCCACGAGGAGCGGGTCTACGGCCCGCGGGGCCGCGGCCGGCCGGCCAAGGTCTTCGCGCTCACGGACTCCGGCCGGCATGCCTTCCACCAGGCCTACGACGACCTGGCGGCCACGGCCCTTCGGTTCATCGCCGAGGCGGGCGGTGAGCAGGCGGTCGCGGAGTTCGCCCGGCGCCGGGTCGCCGAGGTGGAGGAGCGGTACCGGGCGCTCGTCGACGCGGCACCCGCCGGCGAGAAGGCCGACGTGCTCGCCCAGGCGCTCACCGCGGACGGGTACGCCGCCTCCACCCTGCAGGCGGCCGCCGGCGCGCAGCTGTGCCAGCACCACTGCCCGGTCGCGCACGTGGCCGAGCAGTTCCCCCAGTTGTGCGAGGCCGAGACCGAGGTGTTCTCCCGGTTGCTCGGCAAGCACGTCCAACGACTCGCCACCATCGCACACGGTGACGGTGTCTGTACGACGCACATTCCTGGCGCGACCCAGCCAGTCTCCCCTGAAAACGACGTCGAATCTGCGAGGACTGCACGATGACGCAAACCGCTCACCCCGAGCTCGAAGGGCTCGGCACGTACAAGTTCGGCTGGTCCGACAGTGACGCTGCCGGTTCCGTCGCCAAGCGCGGCCTCAGCACCGACGTGGTGCGGGGCATCTCGACGCTGAAGAACGAGCCGGAGTGGATGCTGGACCTGCGGCTGAAGGGCCTGAAGCTCTTCGACCGCAAACCGATGCCGTCGTGGGGCGCCGACCTGTCCGGCATCGACTTCGACAACATCAAGTACTTCGTCCGCTCCACCGAGAAGCAGGCGACCAGCTGGGACGAGCTGCCCGCGGACATCAAGAACACCTACGACAAGCTGGGCATCCCGGAGGCGGAGAAGCAGCGGCTGGTGGCGGGCGTCGCCGCGCAGTACGAGTCCGAGGTCGTGTACCACCAGATCCGCGAGGACCTGGAGGCGCAGGGTGTCATCTTCCTCGACACCGACACCGGCCTGCGCGAGCACCCGGAGCTGTTCAAGGAGTACTTCGGCTCGGTCATCCCGGTCGGCGACAACAAGTTCGCCTCGCTGAACACGGCGGTCTGGTCCGGCGGCTCGTTCATCTACGTGCCCAAGGGCGTC